>CAZRPD010000244.1:0-5935 GCA_964601775.1 uncultured Caulobacter sp.
AACCCGCTTTGGGTCAAATTGATCATACAAAAGCGTACGATCCGACCAGAGGGTTTCGCCGCTTATCAGATGATGGTCAGTCGACCTTCGCCGCGCGGCGGACCTCGACGACGCGGACCTTGGCGCCGTCCAGCACCAGGGCCAGTTCGCCGCGCTTGATCTTCAGGGCGTCGGCCCCGAAGGCGTCGCGGCGCCAGCCGGCCAGGGCCGGGGTGGCGGCGTTATCGTCGGCGGCGATCTTTTCCAGGTCCGAGACCGTGGCGATCAGCTTGGACGCCACGCCGGCTTCTTCAGCGCGGGCCTTCAGCAGCACCTTCAGCAGTTCGACCACGGCGCCGGCGTTCTGGGGCGGCGGCGGACCGGGCTTGTCGACGACGGGGGCATAGCCTTCCGGATCGGCCAGGGCGGCCTTGATCGCGGCCAGCAGGTCGGGACCGAACTTGCTGCCGCCGAAGCCCTTGGGCACGCCGCGCAGGTTGTTCAGGGCGTCCAGGCTGGTCGGCGCCTGGGTGGCCAGCTCGTCGATGGCCTCGTCCTTCAGGATGCGGCCGCGCGGCTGGTCGCGGTTCTGGGCGGTGCGCTCGCGCCAGGCGGCGACAGCCTTGAACACGGCCAGGTACTTCGGGGCGGTCTTGCGCGGACGCAGGCGACGCCAGGCCTTCTCCGGATCGACGTCATAGGCGGCCGGGTCGGAGATGGCGGTCATCTCCTCCTCGACCCAGGCCAGACGGCCCGAGGTCTCGAGGCGCTCGCGCAGGGTCGGGAACAGCGCCGCCAGATGGGTGACGTCGGCCAGGGCGTAGGTCAGTTGCGCTTCGGTCAGCGGGCGGCGGGCCCAGTCGGTGAACCGGCTGGACTTGTCCAGCTCGATGCGCAGCATCTGGCGGACCAGGGCGTCATAGGCGATCTGCTCGCCGAACCCCGCCGCCATGCCCGCCACCTGGGTGTCGAACAGCGGACGCGGCATGGCCTTCAGGTTGTTGAAGATTTCAACGTCCTGCCGGGCGGCGTGGAACACCTTGAGGATGCTCTCGTCGCGCATGACGACCAGCAGCGGCTCCAGGTCGATGCCCTCGGCCAGCGGGTCGATGACCGCCTCATGGGTGGGGGACGCGACCTGGATCAGGCACAGCTTGGGCCAATAGGTCGTTTCGCGCATGAACTCTGTGTCCACAGCAACGAAAGGCTCGCCCGCAAGCGCATTACAAAACGCCGCCAGCTCGGCGGTGGTGGTGATCGGCTTCATCCGCTGCTAATAGCCTCGCGCACCCCCGAGTCTGCAAGCGTCAAGACGCGCCTAGCGTACCGGGAAAGCAAATTTTCCGCGTGTTCGGAGGGTCTCGTCGCCTTCCGATAGACCAGAGCGAGCCCCAGAGCGCACCATGAGCGATCAGCAGAACGGCCTCACCTACGCCCAGGCCGGCGTCGACATCGATGCGGGCAACGCCCTCGTGGACGCCATCAAGCCGCTGGCCAAGGCGACTCGCCGCCCCGGCGCGGAGGCCAGCCTGGGCGGTTTCGGCGCCCTGTTCGACCTCAAGGCCGCCGGCTACGAGGACGCGCTGCTGGTCACCACGACCGACGGCGTCGGCACCAAGCTGCGGATCGCCATCGACGCGGGCATGCACGCCACGGTCGGCATCGACCTGGTGGCCATGTGCGTCAACGACCTGCTGGCGCAAGGCGCCGAGCCGCTGATGTTCCTGGACTACTTCGCCACCGGCAAGCTCGACATCGAAACCGCCAAGAGCGTGGTGGCCGGCATCGCCGAGGGCTGCAAGCAGGCCGGCGCGGCCCTGGTGGGCGGCGAGACCGCCGAGATGCCGGGCATGTACAGCGACGGCGAATATGACCTGGCCGGCTTCTCGGTCGGCGCGGTCGACCGCGACAAGGTCCTGCCCACGCTGGACAAGCAGCGCGCCGGCGACATCATCATCGGCCTGGGTTCGTCGGGTCCGCACTCCAACGGCTATTCGCTGGTGCGCCGCGTGGTCGAGCGCTCGGGCCTGGCCTGGGACGCCCCCGCCCCCTTCGAGGACGGCAAGACCCTGGCCGAGGCCCTGATGGCTCCGACCCGCATCTATGTGAAGTCGCTGCTGCCCCTCCTGAAGTCGGGCCGCGTCAAGGGCGGCGCCCACATCACCGGCGGCGGCCTGATCGAGAACCCGCCGCGCGCCATCGCCGAAGGCCTGGCCGCCGAGTTCGACTGGAACGCCTGGGCCCAGCCGGCGGTGTTCGACTGGCTGGCGGAAGTCGGCGGCGTGTCGGAACACGAGATGCGCCGCACGTTCAACTGCGGCGTGGGCTTCATCATCATCGTCGCCCAAGCCGACGCCGAGCCGGTCCTGGCCGCCCTGCTGAACGCCGGCGAGGACGCCTTCATCTGCGGCCAGCTGGTCAAGGCTTGATGAACCGCACCAAGGTCGCCGTGCTGATCTCGGGCCGGGGCTCCAACATGGAGGCCCTGGTCCGCGCGGCGCAGGCCCCCGACTGCCCGTTCGAGATCGCCCTCGTCCTGGCCAACAAGCCGGGCGCCAAAGGCCTGGAGATCGCCGCCGCGGCCGGGGTCGAGGCGCTCTGTGTCGATCAGAAGCCGTTCGGCAAGGACCGCGAGGCCCACGAACGCGCCATCGACGCGGCGCTGCGTGAGCGCGGGATCCAGGTCATCGCCCTGGCGGGCTACATGCGCATCCTGACCCCCTTCCTGGTCGACGCCTGGGAAGGCCGGATGCTGAACATCCACCCGTCCCTGCTGCCGGCCTATCCGGGCCTGGACACCCACGCCCGCGCCCTGGCCGCCGGCGAGGCCGAGGCCGGCTGCACCGTCCATCTGGTCACCGCCGGCGTCGACGAAGGCCCGATCCTGGGCCAGGCCCGCGTGGCGATCCTGCCCGGCGACGACGAACACGCCCTCTCGACCCGGGTGCTGGAACAGGAGCACCGCCTGTACGCCGCCACCCTGGCCGATTTCGTCGAACGGCGATTCCCGGTATAGGTCTCCCCGCACCTGGGGCGGCGTGTCGCACCGGCGAGCGCCGTTCGGTCAGAACTTCGTCACTATCTTCGGGCAATGATGGTTCCCATGGACGCCTTCACCGCCGATCTCTTCCGCGCCGCCGCGGACAACAACGCCCTCGTCGGTGCGATTCTGTTCGTCCTGACGCTGCTGGAAGCCCTGCTGGTGGTGGGCCTGCTGATCCCGATCGTCGGCGTGATGCTGGCGGCCGGGGCGCCGGTCGCCAACGGCGCCCTGCATCCGGTCGAAGCCATCCTGTGGTGCAGCGCCGGCGCGGCCGCCGGCGACGCTCTCTCCTATCTTCTCGGCCACCGCCTGGGCGGCCGTCGCGCCACCAAGCTGTTGTTCGGGGGCCAGCGCCGCCTTCTGGCCCGCGCCAAGCTGCTGAACCGCAAGCACGGCGTCATCGCCATCGCCGCCGCCCGCTATCTGGGTCCGGCCCGGCCGTTCATCCCGATCCTGGCCGGCATTTCGCGCACCCGTCCCTGGAGCTTCCATTTCGCCAACGTCCTGTCGGCCCCCATCTGGGTGATCTCGCTGCTGGCCCCCGGCTATCTGGCCGCCCGCAATCTGCAGATGTTCGGCAGCGACCCGGCCCTGGCCAGCGGCATCGCCCTGGCCGTGATCCTGGCCATCGGCCTGGGTGTCATGTGGTTCAGGCGCGGCCAGCGCGTTCAGCCGGCCCTTTAGGCGTCCTTCGAGGCCGCCAGGAACACGGCGTGCTGGGCCTCGAACGCCCTTAGATAGGCCGGCCTGCCCCGTCCTCGCGCGACATAGGCTTCCAGCCGCGGAAACTCGCCCAGCAGGCCCGAGCGGCCCAGCCGGTACAGCACCGACACCATCATCAGATCCCCGGCGCTGAAGTCGCCCTCCAGCCAGTCGGCCTCGCCGAGCCGGTCGGAGAGATCGCTCAAGCGCCGCCGGATGCGATCCTCGACCAACGGCAGGCGCTCCTCGCACCAGGGCCGGTCGCGCTCGGCCAGCAGCACCACCTCGCGTTCGACGATCACCGGCTCCATCGTGCCGACGGCGCAGAACATCCAGGCGATGGCCCGCGCTCGCGCGGCCGGATCCGCCGGCAGCAGGCCGTCATGCGTCTCGCCGATATGCAGGACGATGGCGCCGGACTCGAACAGCACCAGACCGCCGGCCTCGTAGCTGGGGATCTGGCCGAACGGCTGGCGCGCGCGGTGCGGCGCCTCCTTCATGGCCGCGAACGACACTAGATGCACATCGTAGGGCTGGCCGACCTCCTCCAGCGCCCAGCGCACGGGCATGTCCCGCGCCAGGCCACGGCCGCGGTCGGGCGAGGCTTCGAAGGCGGTGATGGTCGGTCGCATGAGGCTTCTCCGAGGCGTGAACCTCCCAAGGACGCCCGATCCTCCGCCCCGCCGACATTCACCGCAAACAAAAAGGCCGGAGCTTTCGCCCCGGCCCTCTCGCTAGCCTCGAAATCCAGTGGATCCGTTAGGGCCTGACGACGTCCGTGGACGCGTCGAAATAGCGATTGGACTGTTCGTCCCAGGCATAGTCGGCGCTGCCGATCTGCGTCCGGTCATAGCTGGGCGAGCCCTTGAACTGATCCTTGGTGATCTCGGCCTGGAATTCCTTGGCCATCGGATCGTAGCGGACGATCGACCAGGGCACGGGGTGGTACTTTCCGGAGCCGCCCAGCAAGCCGTTCGCTTCCACGACCAGGAACTCGATCCGGCCGGTGTCGAGATCGACGAAGATCTCGCGGATGGCTCCGAGCTTGCTGTCCCCCGCACCGATCAGGTCCTGGTCCAAGATGTCCTTGCTTCTCGTCAGGGGCATGAGGTCCTCGCGCTTGCACTCTGAAGGAAGATAGCGCGCGCGCCGCCTGGGAGTTTCCAAAGCCCGGACAAACAAAAAGGCCGGCGGATCGCCCCGCCGGCCCCTTCGCATCGGTAAGGCGAAAAGCCTTAGCCGACGATTTCGTCTTCGGTGAAGAACTGGGCGATTTCGATGCCCGCGTTCTCTAGGCTGTCCGAGCCGTGGACCGAGTTTTCGCCGATCGACAGGGCGAACAGCTTGCGGATCGTGCCTTCGTCGGCGTTTTCCGGGTTCGTGGCGCCCATGACTTCACGGTACTTGGCCACGGCGTTGTCGCCTTGCAGCACTTGGACCACGACCGGCTCGGCGGTCATTTGGCCAACCAGTTCGCCGTAGAAGGGACGCTCGGCGTGCACTTCGTAGAACTTCTTGGCTTGGGCTTCGGTCAGCTTCACGCGACGTTGAGCGACGATGCGCAGGCCGGCGGCCTCGATCACGGCGTTGACCGAGCCGGTCAGGTTGCGACGCGTGGCGTCCGGCTTGATGATCGAGAAGGTGCGTTCGGTCACGTGTTGGTCTCACAGAAGAGTTGTGAATTAGAAGGTTGCGGGCTTATAGCCGTGCGCCTCCTCCCCGCCAACCCCGCCGCGTAACCTTCATAAAATGCTTCAGATCCGTGACCTGACCTTCAACGCCTGGGGTCGGAAGTTCTTCGACCACGCCAGCGTCAGCCTGCCGCCGGGCGCCAAGGTCGGCCTGATCGGGCGCAACGGCGTGGGCAAGTCCACCCTGTTCAAGCTGATCCTGGGCCAGCTGCACGCCGGCGACGACGAGATCAGCCTGCCCAAGACCGCCCGCATCGGTTCGGTGGACCAGGAGCACCCGGCCACCCCCTTCACCCTGCTGGAGACGGTGCTGGAGGCCGACGAGGAGCGCCACGGCCTGCTGACCCGGCTGGAGACCGCCGATCCCGAGGAGATGGGCGAGATCTGGGGCCGGCTGATCGAGATCGATTCCGACGCCGCCCCAGCCAAGGCTTCCGAAATCCTGGTCGGCCTGGGCTTCACCCAAGAAGACCTGGCGCGGCCGATGAGCGAGTTCTCGGGCGGCTGGCGCATGCGCGTC
>CAZRPD010000245.1:0-5916 GCA_964601775.1 uncultured Caulobacter sp.
AGGCGCGGCACGGGGTGGGCCGGTCCCTGCCCGGGCGGGCGGGCCGCCCCGCGGGGGCGGGCGCGGCGGCCGCGCAGGCGCCCGGGGCGGGTGACGCTGTTGGCCTTGCCGCCCGAGCGGAAATAGAGCCGCATCGGCTTGGCGCCTTCCGGCGGCCACTGGGCCGACTGCTTCCAGGCGTTCTCGCCCATGGCGTAGTAGCGCACCGGCGGGGTCGTGGCCGGGAAGGCGGCCTTGTCGCCCTTCAGCCAGCGGTCGAAGAAGGCGTAGACCTCCTTGTCGGTATCGAAACCGACCGTGCCCATCGGGCGATCGCCGGACTTATAAGGCGCCTGCAGCGTCTGGGCGTTGAAGGCGCAGTGGTTGTTGGGCGTGACCACGGCATACTGGTTGGCGCTGGCCTCCTTGTCGGAGTTCGCCGCGCGGGCGTGGTTGAACAGCGCCAGGTTCGGGCCGATCGACACGTCGTACCAGGAATTGAACCACAGGGCCGGGACGCCCCAGCCCTTGTCGTCGTGATAGAGCCCGCCCTTGCGCCAGGCCGGATCGGCCGGGCCGTCGCGGGCGATCAACTCCTCGAACGTGCCCTTGGGCTCGCCCAGGTCCTGCAGCAGGTTCGCAACCGGCAGCTTGCGGATCTGGGTCGGCCAGTTCACGTCCGGCTTCTTGGGCGCCAGGTCGTCGTACTTGGCCAGGCGGGCGATGGTCTTGGCGTCGAGGTTCTTGGGCAACTGCGGGCGCAGCGGATTGTCGACGCCGTACAGCCAGACGAAGAACAGGGTGCGCGGCACGCCGCCGGTGTACCAGTTGCCCTGCTCCTGGAATTCGCCGACCTTGCCGATGCCCGCGCCCGAGGCCATCGGGATCATCGCCGCATGGGCCGGATGGTTCTGGGCGGCCAGGGCCAGCTGCCACTCGGCCGAGGACGAGCAGCCCAGGGTGCCGACCTTGCCGTTCGACCAGGGCTGCTTGGCGATCCAGGTCAGGGTGTCGTAGCCGTCGGTCTGGGGCTTGCCCAGGATCTCCCACTCGCCCTCGGAGTGGAAGCGGCCGCGCTCGTTCTGCAGCACCAGGGCGTAGCCGTGCTTGATGGCGTTCAGGGCGTCGCGGGCGGCGCGCGGCTTGTAGGCCAGCTCGTTATACGGCGTCTTGATCAGGATGGTCGGCAGCGGCCCGGTCGCGCCCTTGGGGCGATAGACGTTGGTCGCCAGCCGCACGCCGTCGCGCATCGGCGCCATCTCGTACATCTGGACGTCGGCCTTCGCGGCCAGTTCGCGCTCCAGCGCGGCGTCGGAATATTGCGAATAGTCCTGGGCCTGAACCGCCGACGTCATCGTCGACAGGACCAGAGCCGTACACAGGCCAGCCGTAAAGCGCATGCCAGAAAAACGCATGGGCGTTCCCTCTTCCCGGACGCGCCAGAGCCGGACGCGTCATCCCGGGGCGGAGGTTAGGGGCGGCGCGGTCCGGACTGCAAGCTCAGCGCTGCCCCGCCTTCTTCTGCAGCTCCAGGAACCGACGGGCCCGTTCGGCCGAATCCCCCTCGCGGCGCATCTGGTCGGTGACCGACTTCCGCTCGCGGCCCAGGCCGTCCTGCTGGGCGCCCAGGACGAAGGGGATTTCCTTCATCGTGCCCGGCTGGTCCTTGCTGCGGTGGTCGACGCCGGGACCCATCGGGCCGTCGACATAGTCCCTGTAGGCCCGCTGGGCCGCGCCTTGAGCCTCCAGCGCCTGGCGCTTCTGCGCGCTCATGCCCGACAGCGGGTCGCCCTTGGCCTTGGCCGCGCCGAAGCGCTCGTCGCATTTCTCGCGCTCGCGGCGGTTCAAGCCCACGGCGTCGGCGCTGACGCAGCCGGTATAGCTGCCGCGCAAGGCCGTGCGCAGGTCGCCGCCTTCGGGCAGGGGCGCGGGGCGGGTGGCGGTTCCTGGTCGGGCGACTCCGGTGGCGGGAACCTGCAGCGTCGGCACGCCGGCGGGGGCGGGACGCGCCGCCGGGCGCACCTGGAAGGGCAGGGGCGGGGCGAGCGCTTCGGTGACCGCGGTCGCCTGGCGCGGGGCTGGCGCGCGATCGGGCCGATCCAGCTCCAGCAGCATGGACGGCAGCTCCTCGGCGGTCATGCGCTCGATCAGCGGCGGAACGGGCAGGGCCAGCCAGGCCAGCAGCGCCACGTGCAGCAGCAGCGACCCGGCGAGAATCGTCGCCCTTCGCCGGTCCAGGGCGCGCCGATCACGCCCGCCGATCCTCACGCTGCCGTTCACCCGTCCTCCCGCGCCGACTTGCTTACGCTGCGCCGATCTCCCACATGGCGAGGCTGGCGGCATAGACAAGACATGGTCCCACCGTCGACGCTGCACAGCTTCCGGTGGCGAAAACTTGGCCGCGCCCCGCCGCTTTGGGCGGGCTTAAGGCCGCGTTAACCGACGCAGGAACAGGCGATTGACTGTCGCCCGCTTCGCGAGTACATACCGCGCTCTTTTTCGAGGCGTGCGTTCGCGTGCGTCCTGATCAACGTCCTTTCCTCGGGAAGGAGAACCCGCCGGTACGCACCAGCGCCCCGGCGAGTTTCGTGTTTATCGGGTCTCCAAGCGGAGCCTTGAACCAAGAACAACAAAGTCGATCCGACAAAAGATTAGGACCTGAAGCGCCCCGGCCGAAAGGCACACGCTTCCATCAGAGCAGAGACTTAATGCCTACCATTAACCAGCTCATCCGTAAGCCGCGCTCCCCGAAGCCGGTCCGGAACAAGGTGCCGGCCCTGAAGGGCTGCCCCCAACGTCGCGGCGTTTGCACGCGCGTCTACACCACGACCCCGAAGAAGCCGAACTCGGCGCTTCGTAAGGTCGCCAAGGTCCGTCTGACCACCGGCATCGAAGCCGTGTGCTACATTCCGGGCGAAGGCCACAACCTGCAGGAGCACTCGGTGGTGCTCATCCGCGGCGGCCGCGTCAAGGATTTGCCCGGCGTCCGTTACCACATCCTGCGCGGCGTCCTCGACACCCAAGGTGTCAAGGATCGTAAGCAACGTCGTTCGCTCTACGGCGCGAAGCGTCCGAAGTAAGGAATAGAAGAAGATGTCCCGCCGCCGTCGCGCCGAGAAACGCCAAGTCCTGCCGGACCCCAAGTTTGGGGACCTGATTGTCACGAAGTTCATGAACTACGTGATGTACGAGGGCAAAAAAGCCGTCGCCGAAAACATCATCTATGGTGCTTTCGACATCCTGGAAGCCAAGCGCAAGGACCAAGGTCCGCTTGAAACCTTCCACTCCGCTCTGGACAACGTCGCCCCGGCGATCGAAGTCCGGTCGCGTCGCGTTGGCGGCGCCACCTATCAGGTGCCCGTCGAAGTCCGTCCGGACCGTCGCCGCGCCCTGGCCATCCGTTGGCTGGTGACCGCTGCGCGCAAGCGCGGTGAGAACACCATGACGGAAAAGCTGGCTGGTGAGCTGCTCGACGCCTCCAACAACCGCGGCACCGCGGTGAAGAAGCGCGAAGACACCCACAAGATGGCTGAAGCCAACCGGGCGTTCTCGCACTACCGCTGGTAATCTTCCTTACCAGCACTCTTTCAGGCGCGGGCGGTTTGAGATAAACCGCCCGCGCCGCACGTTTAAATCCGGTCGCGTCCGTCAGGATACGCCCGCTCTCGCAGAGCTCCGATATGGCCCGTACGCATAACATCGAAGACTACCGCAACTTCGGCATCATGGCCCACATCGACGCGGGCAAGACGACGACGACCGAGCGGATCCTGTATTACACCGGTAAGTCCCACAAGATCGGCGAAGTCCACGACGGCGCCGCGACCATGGACTGGATGGAGCAGGAGCAAGAGCGCGGCATCACCATCACGTCGGCCGCGACGACCGCTTTCTGGAACGAAAAGCGACTCAACATCATCGACACCCCCGGGCACGTCGACTTCACCATTGAAGTCGAGCGCAGCCTGCGCGTTCTCGACGGCGCCGTGACGGTGCTGGACGGCAACGCCGGCGTCGAGCCGCAAACCGAAACCGTCTGGCGCCAGGCCGACAAGTATCGCGTGCCGCGGATCGTGTTCGTCAACAAGATGGACAAGATCGGCGCCGACTTCGACAAGTCGGTCGAGTCGATCCGCGACCGTCTGGGCGCCAAGGCCGTGCCGATCCAATTCCCGATCGGTTCGGAAACCAGCCTGAAGGGCCTCGTGGACCTGGTCCGCATGAAGGCCGTGGTCTGGGACAATGACGGCCTGGGCGCGACCTATCGCGACGAAGAGATCCCCGCTGACCTGATGGACAAGGCCGTGGAAGCCCGCGCCTATCTGGTGGAAAACGCCGTCGAACTCGACGACGACGCCATGGAAGCCTATCTGGGCGGCGAAGAGCCCTCGGAAGAGGTCATCAAGAAGTGCCTGCGTAAGGCCGTTCTGACCGGCGCCTTCTATCCGATCCTCTGCGGCTCGGCCTTCAAGAACAAGGGCGTCCAGCCCCTGCTCGACGCTGTCGTCGACTACCTGCCGTCGCCGGTGGACATCCCCGCGACCAAGGGCATCGACTTCAAGACCGAAGAAGAAGTCACCCGCAAGGCCTCGGACGAAGAGCCCCTGTCGGTTCTGGCGTTCAAGATCATGGACGACCCCTTCGTCGGTTCGCTGACCTTCTGCCGCATCTATTCGGGCAAGCTGGAAACCGGCATGTCGCTGCTGAACTCGACGCGCGACAAGCGCGAGCGCGTCGGCCGCATGCTGCTGATGCACAGCAACAACCGCGAAGACATCAAGGAAGCCTATGCCGGCGACATCGTCGCTCTGGCTGGCCTGAAGGAAACCCGCACGGGCGACACCCTGTGCGATCCGCTGAAGTCGCCGGTCATCCTGGAGCGCATGGAATTCCCGGCGCCCGTGATCGAGATCGCCGTCGAGCCCAAGTCGAAGGCCGACCAGGAGAAGCTGGGCGTCGCCCTGCAGAAGCTGGCCGCCGAAGATCCGTCCTTCACCGTCTCGACCGACTTCGAGTCGGGCCAGACGATCCTGAAGGGCATGGGCGAGCTGCACCTCGACATCAAGATCGACATCCTGAAGCGCACCTACAAGGTCGAGGCCAACATCGGCGCGCCGCAGGTCGCCTATCGTGAATCGCTGGGCCGCAAGGTCGACATCGACTACACGCACAAGAAGCAGACCGGTGGTACGGGCCAGTTCGCCCGCGTCATGCTGACCTTCGAACCGGGCGAGCCGGGTTCGGGCTTCGTGTTCGAGAACGCGATCGTCGGCGGCGCCGTGCCGAAGGAATACATCCCCGGCGTCCAGAAGGGCCTGGAATCGGTCAAGGACAACGGCCTGCTGGCCGGCTTCCCGCTGATCGACTTCAAGGCGACCCTGACCGACGGCAAGTACCACGACGTCGACTCCTCGGTCCTGGCCTTCGAAATCGCCTCGCGCGCCGCCTTCAAGGAGCTGCGCGAAAAGGGCGCTCCGAAGCTGCTCGAGCCGATCATGAAGGTCGAGGTCGTGACCCCGGAAGAGTATCTGGGTTCGGTCATCGGCGACCTGAACAGCCGTCGCGGCATGATCCAGGGTCAAGACATGCGCGGTAACGCGACGGTCGTGAACGCCTTCGTGCCGCTGGCCAACATGTTCGGCTACGTGAACACCCTGCGGGGCATGTCGCAAGGCCGCGCCCAGTTCAGCATGGTCTACGACCACTACGATCCGGTGCCGCAACACGTCGCCGACGAAGTGATCAAGAAGTACGCCTAAGCTTCTCCTTCGGGAAAAGCCTAGACGCAGGATTGAAAGGGGTTCAAAGGAGCCCCTTTCGCCAAACCCCAGAAGTCCAACCTGTTTTTGATGAAGGCCCCTCTGGGGTCCTGGAGCTAAGAAGATGGCCAAGGAAAAGTTCGAACGCACTAAGCCGCACTGCAACATCGGCACCATC
>CAZRPD010000246.1:0-5775 GCA_964601775.1 uncultured Caulobacter sp.
GCTCTGGATCGGGCGCTGAGCCTGGATCCTCTCCAGGATGCGAGGCGCCCAGAATCAAAAACGCCCGGCCATCGCTAGCCGGGCGTTTTCGTGTCGTAGCGCGTAAAGCGATCCTACTTGATCTTGCCTTCGCGGAATTCGACGTGCTTGCGGATGACCGGGTCGTACTTCTTCAGCACCATCTTTTCGGTCTTGGTGCGGGCGTTCTTCTTGGTGACGTAGAAGAAGCCGGTGTCCGCCGTCGAGTTGAGGCGGATCTTGATGGAAGCCGGTTTGGCCATGGTCGAATCCCTGCGATGGTCGCGCAGGTTCCCGCGCGTTGAATTGAGAGGCGCGGAACATACTCATCAATGACTCAAAGTCAATTGGCGGGTGAGCAGCGCCGGTAAGGAAAGTCGGCCGATCGCGCCTGGCCGTTCACCGAGCCTTCGATCCGGGCCACCAGGGTGTCCTTGTCGACGAGGCGATAGAGGATCCGCTGCGGGAAATCGTGCTCCGGCGCCTCGAAGGTCACGGCGTTCTCGGTGATCTCCTTCACCGGGAAGGTCGACTCGGCCTGGCCCGAGGGAAGCGCGATGAAGCGCGGCTTGCCGTCGTCGCCGGGCACGATGCGCATATATTCGTATTCGCGCAGCTTGCCGTCGCGGACCGTGCGGCTCATGCCCAGCATGGTGCCGGCGGCGGGCGCCAGCCACTGTTCCTCGATCTTGGCGCCGCTGGGCCGGGTCAGGGTCCAGCAACCGGTCAGGAAGGCCAGCTTGTCGACCTCGCTCGGGGCTGCGGCCAGCGCCAGGGCCATCATCGAACCGATCATGCGTCTTCTCCCCCGAGAGACCCGTCAGAGGTGGGTCAGATGCCGCTTGCCGTTCAGGAAGCGCATGAAGGGGGCCGGCCGTCCAGTCTCGGCGAGTCGCTGGCCCACCTCGTGCAGCACGAAGCGGGTGATGTTGGGCAAATCCAGCGCCATGGCCTCCTGGAAGTCGACCCAGGCGATCTCGTCCAACTCGCCGCAGTCGGGGCGGCGGTCCAGGCTGAGCAAAGCTTCGGCCGGGGCCATGAAGAAGCGGGCGTCGAAGCGGCGCGGCCGATAGGGCGGCGTGATGGCGCGGGCAACGAAGGATAGCGGCGCCAGGTCGGGCAGGGCGCCCTGGGCCAGGAACGGCCGCCAGGGCCCCGCGCCGGGCCGCTCGGGGGCTGGCTTGGCCAGCAGCAGGCCCGTCTCCTCGAAGGTCTCGCGGACGGCCGCCAGGGCCAGGGCGCGCGACAGGCGAGCGGGCTTGGCGTGGCGGGGCTCCAGCACCAGGCGGGCGGCGACCTCGGGGGCCAGTTCGCTGGCGCTGGGGGCGTCGTAGTCGCCCTTGTCGACCCGGCCGCCGGGGAACACCCACTTGTCGGGCATGAAGGCGTGGCCGTGGTTGCGGCGGCCCATCAGCAGGCGCGGCTGCGGGCCGTCGGTGCGCACGATGATGACGGTGGCGGCGTGCTTGGGCTTCAGCGCCGCGCCGGTTTCGCGCACGGCGGCGTCGTTGACGGTGTCGAACTGGGCTTCGATCGGCGGCAGGGTCATGCGGTGAAGTTAGACCGATTGCGCGGGCAGGAAAGACCGACGTAACGTCAGGCGTATCTTTGAGGGGCTCACCATGATCGGACGGATTTCCACCCTGGCGCTGGTCGCGGGTTTTTCGCTGAGCGCGCCGGCTTTCGCCGCGCCTTCGCAGGCCCAGGTGGTCGCGGCCGCCAAGTCGGTCCAGCCCAAGGTCGTGGCCTGGCGGCGCGACATCCACGAGCATCCCGAACTGGGCAACCAGGAGGTCCGCACCGCCGCCCTGATCGCCAAGGAACTGAAGGCCCTGGGCCTGGAGGTCCGCGAGGGCGTCGGCAAGACCGGCGTCGTGGGCGTCCTCAAGGGCGGCAAGCCCGGCAAGGTGGTGGCCCTGCGCGCCGACATGGACGGCCTGCCCGTCGAGGAAAAGACCGGCCTGCCGTTCGCCTCCAAGGTCACCGCGACCTGGGAGGGCCGGAGCGTCCCGGTCATGCACGCCTGCGGTCATGACAACCACGTCGCCATGCTGCTGGGCGCGGCCACGGTGCTGGCGGGGATGAAGAAGGACATCCAAGGGACGGTGGTCTTTGTCTTCCAGCCGGCCGAGGAGGGTCCGCAGGCCGGCGAGGAGGGCGGCGCCAAGCTGATGATCCAGGATGGCGTGCTGGATAAGCCTAAGGTCGACGCGATCTTCGGCCTGCACATCGGCCCCGGCGACGCTCACGCCCTGAACTACCGCCCCGAGGGCTTCTACGCCTCGTCCGATCGGCTGACGATCACGGTCAAGGGCAAGCAGACCCACGGGGCGCGGCCTTGGGCCGGCGTCGACATGGCCAGCGTCGCGGCCGACATCGTCCAGGCCATCAACCAGATCGCCGCCCGCCAGGTCGATGTCGGCGCCTCGCCGTCGGTCGTGACCATCGCCGTGATCAACATGGGCATGCGCCAGAACATCATCCCCGAGGACTTGAAGATGGAAGGGACGATGCGGACCTTCTCCAAGGCCCGCCACGACGACCTAGTCGCCCGCGTGCAGAAGACCGTGGCCAGCATCGGCGACCGCTACGGCGCGAAAGCTGAGGCGGTGTTCAGCCAGCCCTATCCGGTGACCTACAACGACCCGGCGCTGTCGGCCTGGGTTAAGGCCAGCCTGGAAAAGGCGTCACCCGGCAAGGTCGATGACAAGGCGGCGCTGGTGACCGGGGCCGAGGACTTCTCGATGTACGCCGAGAAGGTCCCGGCGGTGTTCGTGCAGTTGGGCGGCCGCAAGGCGGACGTGCCGGCGGCGGGCGCTCCGGCCAATCACTCGCCCTATTTCGACGTGGACGAGGCGACGCTGGAGACCGGCGTGAAGGCCGAGGTGTTCATGGCGCTGGATTATCTGGGGCGGAAGTAGGCGATAGATCCTCCCCCGCGTTGCGGGGGAGGTGGCCCAGAGGGCCGGAGGGGGCTAGCTGGACTTAGGCCGCATTAGCCCCCTCAGTCGCTCCGCGACAGCTCCCCCGCATCGCGGGGGAGCATCTTGTTGGCGAACCACGGTGTCACGCGCCGCAGGGCCTCCTCGACCTCCGCCGTCGATACCGCGAAGCTGAAGCGGATGAAGTGCTTGCCCTCGACGGGGTCGAAATCCACGCCCGGCGCCGTGCAGACGCCCGTGTCCCGCAGCAGCTGCTGGCAGAAGCCCAGCGAGTCGTCCGTCAGGTGGCCGATGTCGGCCCAGATGTAGAAAGCCCCGTCCGGCGGCGCGATCTTGCGCAGACCCAAGGCCGGCAAGGCCTCCAGCATCAGCTCCCGGTTGGCGCGATAGACGTCGATATGGCCTTCCAGCTCGTCGATGCAGTCCATGGCCGCGAGACCCGCGTGCTGGCTCAGCGAGGGGGCGGTCAGGAACAGGTTGCCGACATAGGCCCGCGCCCGGTCCAGGTCCTCGCCCAGCGGCGTCAGCAGCCAGCCCAGCCGCCAACCGGCCATGCTGAAGTACTTGCTGAAGCTGTTCACGATCACCGCGTCGGGCGCGTATTCCAGCATCGATGGCGTGCGGCCGGTGTAGCTGAGGCCGTGATAGATCTCGTCGCTGATGATGCGGATGCCGCGCGCGCGGCAGACCTTGGCGATGGCTTCAAGCTCCTCGGGCGCGATGATCGTGCCGGTTGGGTTAGCCGGGCTGGCGACGATGACGCCGGCGGGCGCCGGGTCTAGCGCCGCCAGGTGCGCCGCCGTCAGCTGGAAGCGATCCTCCGGCCCGCAGGCGATCTCGACCGGCTCAAGGTGCAGGGCTTTCAGGCTGTTGCGATAGGCGACATAGCCGGGACGCGCCAGGGCGACGCGGTCCCCGGGCTTGAACAGGCTGGACAGAGCCAGCACCAGGGCCGGCGACGCCCCGCAGGTCAGGACGATCCGCTCGGGCTCGACCGTGACGCCGTAGAGCGTCTGGTAGCGCTGGGCGATCCGCTCCCGGAGCAGGGGGCTTTCCCAATAGCCCATGGCCTCGACGTCGAGGATCTCATGGGCCTTGGCGATCGCCTTGCTGGGCGCGCCGGTCGAGGGCTGGCCGAACTCCATGTGGATGATCGACGCGCCCTCCATCTTCAGCTGATGGGCCAGACGGCTGATGGCGATGGCGTGGAAGGGTTCGATCTCGGCGCGCATCAGCGGCGCTTACCGCGTCGAACCCCTTTCGGCAAACCCCCGCGCGGCTTGACCGCCGCCTGGCGTCGCGCGCCCAGCCGGGGCCTCGGCGCATTCGGATCGGGCGCGACCGGTTCGCTCAGCATCTCGAACAGCAGGCCGCCGGTCACCGGCGTGGCCTCGACCAGCTTGACCTCGACGGATAGGCCCAGCGGCCAGCGCTTGCCGGTGCGCTCGCCGACTAGGGCGTGCATGCGGTCGTCGTGGACGAAGAACTCCGCGCCCAGGGTCGAGACCGGCACCAGGCCGTCGGCGCCGGTGTCGGCCAGCTTGATGAACAGGCCAAAGCGCGTGACCCCCGTAATCCGGCCCGCGAAGCTGGCGCCGACCCGGTCGGCCAGGAAGGCGGCGATGTAGCGGTCGGTGGCGTCACGCTCGGCGGCCATGGCCCGGCGCTCGGCGTGGGTGATGACCTCGGCCGTGTCCTTGATCTGGGCGATGTCCTGGTCGGTCAGGCCGTCGTCGCCCAGACCCAGCGCCCGGATCAGGCCGCGGTGCACGATCAGGTCGGCATAGCGGCGGATCGGGCTGGTGAAGTGGGCGTACTTGGCCAGGTTCAGGCCGAAGTGACCGATGTTGTCGGCGCTGTAGTGGGCCTGCATCTGGGTGCGCAGGACCACCTCGTTGACGATCGCGGCGTGGGCGCCCTCGCGGGTTTCGTCCAGCAGCTTGTTGAACCGCGAGGTCTGCGGGGCCTCGCCCTTGTTCCAGCGAATCTCCAGCGTTTGCAGGATGTCGGCCAGGTTCTGCACCTTCTCCAGGCTGGGCGTGTCGTGCACCCGGTAGATCACCGGCGAGCGCTTGGCCTCCAGGCTCTCGGCGGCGCAGACATTGGCCTGCACCATCATCTCTTCGATCAGCTTGTGGGCCTCGAGCGAGGCGCGCTTGGTGATTGAGGTGATCTCGCCCTCGCGGATGATGATCCGGCGCTCGTCGCTCTCGATGGCCAGGGGCGAGCGGGCGTCGCGGCCGATCTTCATCGTCCGATAGGCTTCCCACAGCGGCTGCAGGATCGGCTCCAGCAGCGGGCCGCTCTTGTCGTCGGGCTGGCCGTCGATGGCCGATTGGGCCTGCTCGTAGGAAAGCTTGGCGGCCGAGCGCATCAGGCCGCGCACGAACTTGTGGCCCTTCTTGCGGCCGGATTTGTCGAACACCATCCGCACGGCCAGCGTGGCGCGGCTCTCGCTTTCGCGCAGCGAGCACAGGCCGTTCGACAGGGTCTCGGGCAGCATCGGCTCGACGCGGTCGGGGAAATAGACGCTGTTGCCCTTCTCGCGGGCGTCGCGGTCCAGGGCCGAGCCGGGACGGACATAGGCTGCGACGTCGGCGATGGCCACCCAGACCACCCAGCCGCCGACATTGGTCGCGTCCTCGTCAAGGTGGGCGAAGACGGCGTCGTCGTGGTCGCGGGCGTCCACCGGGTCGATGGTCACGAACGGCAGATGCCGCAGGTCCTCGCGGCCGGCCAGGGTCGGCTCGACGGCGGCCTTGGCCTCGCGCTCGGCCTCTTCCGGGGAGGCGGGGCGGGGGGCGGGGGTGGGGGT
>CAZRPD010000247.1:0-5743 GCA_964601775.1 uncultured Caulobacter sp.
CTGCGGACAGCAGAGCGATGAACAGGCGCCGCCCGGCGCCGAGGTCACGATCGCGACCGCCACCAGCGCGCCGGTGCAGTTGACGGACGATCTGCCAGGGCGGGTCGTGGCCTATCGTATCGCCGAGATCCGGCCCCAGGTCGGCGGGCTGATCGAGCGCCGGCTGTTCGTCGAGGGCGCCGAGGTCAGCGCGGGCGCACCGCTGTTCCAGATCAACCCAGCTCCCTTCCGGGCCGACCTGGAGACCGCTGCCGGCGCCCTGCGACGAGCCGAGGCGGCCCGCGGTCAGGCCCGCACCCAGGTCGAACGCCTGCGGCCGCTGATCGAAGGCGACGCCATCAGCCGCCAGTCTTTCGACAACGCCGCAGCCGCCTACGAGCAGGCCGAAGCCGACGTCACCGCAGCCCGCGCCACGGTCCAGCGCCGCCGCCTGGACCTGGGCTTCGCCACCATTACCGCGCCGATCTCCGGCCGCATCGGCGCCTCGGCGGTGACCGAAGGGGCGCTGGTCAGTCAGGGCGAAACCACGGCGCTGGCCACCGTCCAGCAGATCGACAAGGTCTATGTCGACGTACGCCAGCCGGCGGCTCGCCTGGCGGAACTCAGGAAGATGGGCGGTGGCGGCGACGCCATGGCCGACATCCTCAACGCCGACGGCGCCCCCACGGGCCTGCGCGGCAAGATCCTGTTCTCGGAGCTGCTGGTCGATCCGGGCACCGGCGATCTGCGCGCCCGCGTCCTCGTCGAGAACGCTGGCCAGACTCTGCTGCCGGGCATGTTCGCGCGGGTGCGCCTGCCCCGCGGCGTCCCCCAGCGCCTGGTGCGTACGCCGCAGCAGGCCGTCTTCGTCGCGGGCGGCAAGCCGCAGGTCATGGTGCTGGACGCCAAGGGTGCGCCGCAGACGCGCCCGGTGGTGCTCGGTCCAGTGGTCGAGGGCCAGTACGTGGTCTTGGAAGGTCTCAACGTCAGCGACCGGGTCGTGGTCGAGGGCCGCGACCGCATCCAGCCCGGAGCACCGCTCAAGACGTCCGCGTGGAAGCCCGCATCCGCCGCCCAGCCTCAAGCCCAGCGCTGAGCCGGAGCCCTATCGATGTCACAGTTCTTCATCAACCGCCCCGTGTTCGCGTGGGTGCTGGCCATCTTCATCATCCTGGCGGGTCTCCTAGCCATCCCGCGGCTGCCGATCGCGCAGTTTCCATCGGTCGCACCGCCCAGCGTGTCGATCTCGGCGACCTATCCCGGCGCCACCACCCAGGCCCTGACCGACAGCGTCATCGCGCCGATCGAGCGCGAGCTCTCCAGCGTCAAGAACCTGCTCTATTTCGAAAGCTCGGCCGACACCTCGGGCTTCGCGACGATCACCGCCACCTTCCGTCCGGGCACCGACCCGCAGATGGCCCAGGTCGACGTCCAGAACCGGCTGAAGACGGTCGAGGCGCGCCTTCCCCAGGCCGTGCGCCAGACAGGCGTCACCGTCGACTCCGCCTCGTCGGGCTTCCTGCTGATGGTGTCGCTGGTGTCGAACAACGGCGCCTTTGACCCGGAGGCGCTGGGCGACTACATGGCCCGTAACCTGGTCAACGAGCTGCAGCGCCTGCCGGGCGTCGGCAAGGTCCAGAGCTTCGCGTCTGAGCGGGCGATGCGGATCTGGGTCGATCCCCAGAAGCTGGTCGCCTACGACATCGCCCTGAGCGACGTGACCAATGCGATCGCGGCCCAGAACCAGCAACTGGCGCCAGGCCGACTGGGCGACACGCCGCTGGTCGCCGGCCAGTTGGTCACCGTGCCCTTGACCGCGTCGGGCCAGCTGCAGACTCCCGAAGAGTTCGCCGCCATCACCCTGCGCGCCAATGTCGACGGCTCACGCCTGACCCTGGCCGACGTCGCCCGCGTCGAGCTGGGCGCCCAGACCTACGCCTTCGAGACGACCGACAACGGCAAGCCCTCGGCCATCGCCGCGGTCCAGCTGTCGCCCGGGGCCAATGCGGTCAAGACCGCCGAGGCCGTCAAGGCGCGGATGGAGGAGCTGGCCCCGGCCATGCCCGCCGGCATGGGCTACATGATCCCCTTCGACACCGCGCCGTTCGTGAAGATTTCGATCGAGAAGGTGCTGCACACGCTGGTCGAGGCGATGGTGCTGGTGTTCCTGGTGATGTTCCTGTTCCTGCAGAACGTCCGCTACACCCTGATCCCGTCGATCGTCGCGCCGATCGCCCTCTTGGGCACGCTGGCGGTGATGCTGGCCGCGGGGTTCTCGATCAACGTCCTGACCATGTTCGGCATGGTGCTGGCCATCGGCATCATCGTCGACGACGCCATCGTCGTGGTCGAGAACGTCGAGCGGATCATGGCGACCGAAGGCCTGTCGCCCAAGGCCGCCACCCAGAAGGCGATGAAGGAAATCACCGGCGCGGTCATCGGCATCACCCTGGTGCTGTCGGCGGTGTTCATCCCGATGGCCTTCGCCTCGGGCTCGGTCGGCGCCATCTATCGCCAGTTTAGCCTGGCCATGGCCGTGTCGATCCTGTTCTCGGCCCTGCTGGCCCTGACCCTGACGCCGGCCTTGTGCGCCACGATCCTGAAGCCGATCGATCCCGGCCATCACGAGAAGACCGGCTTCTTCGGCTGGTTCAATCGCCGCTTCGACCGGCTGACCGAGGGCTATGCCCGCGGCGTCACCGGTCTGCTGAAGCGGACCGGCCGGGCGATGCTGGTGTTCGTCGCCTTGGTCGTGGTGCTGGCCGTCAGCTTCACGCGCCTGCCCGGCGCCTTCCTGCCCGACGAGGACCAGGGCAGCTTCATGACCATGGTCACCCTGCCGGCCGATGCGACCATCGAGCGGACGCGCGCGGTCATCAAGCAGTACGAGGCCCACCTGGCCGAGCGTCCGGGCATTTCCGGCACGACCTCGGTGATCGGCTTTGGCTTCGCCGGCTCTGGCCAGAACGCGGCCATGTCCTTCACCAACATGGTCGACTGGGACAAACGCAAGGGCGCGACCGTCAATGAGGAGATCGCCGCCGTCCAGCAGGCCATGGCCGCCGTCAAGGACGGGACCGTCATGGCCCTCAATCCGCCGGCGATCCAGGAGCTGGGCACGTCGTCGGGCTTCACCATGCGACTGCAGGACATCCGTGGCCAAGGCTCGGCGGCCCTGACCGCCGCGCAGGGCCAGTTGCTGCAGCTGGCCGCAACCAGTCCGAAGCTGGCCATGGTCTATCCCGACGGCCTGCCCGACGGGGCCAGCCTCAATCTCAAGATCGACCGCGAGAAGGCCGAGGCCCTGGGCGTCTCCTTCGACGCCATCGGCAGCACGCTGACGGCGGCGATGGGGTCGGCCTATGTCAACGACTTCCCCAACAACGGCCGCATGCAGCAGGTCATCGTCCAGGCCGAACCGTCCGCCCGCATGCACATCGAGAACGTGCTGGGTCTGTATGTGAAGAACCGCGCCGGCGGCATGGTCCCGCTCAAGTCTTTCGTCACGCCACAGTGGGAGGAAACCCCGCTGCAGCTGGTGCGCTACAACGGTTATCTGTCGTCGCGCATCGCCGGCAGCGCCGCGCCTGGCGTCTCCAGCGGCGAGGCCATGGCCGAGATGGAACGGCTGGCCCAACAGCTACCGCCCGGCTTCTCTGTCGCCTGGACGGGGCAGTCGCTGCAGGAGCGCCAGAGCGGCAACGAGGCGCCGATGCTGATGGCGCTGTCGATGCTGGTGGTGTTCCTGGTGCTGGCCGCCCTCTACGAGAGTTGGACGATCCCGCTGTCGGTCATGCTGGTCGTGCCCCTGGGCCTGATCGGCGCCGTCGCGGCCACCATGCTCCGCGGCCTGCCCAACGACGTGTTCTTCAAGGTCGGCATGATCACGATCATCGGCCTGTCGGCGAAGAACGCCATTCTGATCGTCGAGTTCGCCAAACAGCTGCGCGAGACCGGCAAGGGTCTGGTGGAGGCCACGATCGAGTCGGCGCGCCTGCGCCTGCGCCCCATCATCATGACGTCGCTGGCCTTCACCCTCGGCGTCGTGCCGCTGATGATCGCCAGCGGGGCCAGCGCCGCCACACAGCACTCGATCGGCACCGGCGTCTTCGGCGGCATGCTGACGGCGACGTTCCTGGCCATCTTCCTGGTGCCGGTCTTCTTCGTCTTCGTCCTGACGAGCGTCGATCACCTGCGCGCCCGATTGAAGCGCATCAGCCTGCCGCGATGGTCGCGCGGCGCATCGGGCAAGGGAGCCTGACATGAACCGAGCCCAACTGCTGCTGACGGTGGCAGCCGCCGTCACCCTATCGGCCTGCCAATCCTATCCGGTCCGCATCCCCGATCTCGCCGTCCTGCCCGCCGCCTATCCGGCCGCGGACGTGACCGGCGGCGCGGCGGCCGCCGATCTGGACTGGTCGTCCGTCATCCGTGATCCGCGCCTTCTGAGGCTGATCGACCTGGCGCTGACCGACAGCCGAGACCTGCGCCTGGCCATGCTCGACGTGGAGGCGGCCCGCGCTCAGCTGCGCGCCCAGAACGCGTCGTTCTATCCGCAGGTCCAGGCCGGAGCCCAGCATTCGGGCTCGCGCCAACCGATGATGATCCCCGGCGCGACACCCATGGCCGCCTCGATGGACTTGACCACCGTCAGCTTGTCCCTGACCGCGTTCGAGCTGGACCTGTTCGGTCGCCTGCGCGCCCAATCGCAAAGCGCCTTCGCGACCTATCTGGCCGCCGAGGACGGCGCTCGCGCCGCGCGGATCACCCTGGTGTCGGCCGTGGCCGAGGCCTATCTGGCCGAACGGGCGGCGGACGAGCGGCGGTCACTGGCGCGCCTGACCGCCCAGGACTGGGACGCATCCCTTGCCCTGACGCAACGCCTCCGTCAGGCGGGCCAGTCCGACGGCGTCGCCCTGGCCCAGGCCGAGGGGCAGGCCCGGACGGCCCAGGCCGAGTTGGAAGCGGCCGAACGTGCGCACCGGCAAGCGTTGAACGCGCTTTCCCTGGTCGTCGGCGCCCCCTTGCCGACCGACCTGCCCGCGCCGCTCGCCCTGACGGAAGGACCCGTTCGGCTGGACATCGCCCCCGGCCTGCCGTCCGAGCTTCTGGCGCGGCGGCCCGACATCCTGCAGGCGCAGCAACGTCTGAAGGGGGCGCAGGCCGATGTTCGCGCCGCCAAGGCCGCGTTCTTCCCCACCATCTCGCTGACAGGCCAATACGGCTTCACGTCCGGTGATCTCGACAACCTGTTCGACCGCGCCTCGCGCACCTGGACCTACACGCCGCAGATCGGTCTGCCGATCCTCCAGGGCGGACGCCTGCGCGCGCAGCACAGCCTGGCCGACGTTCGCAGCAATGTGGCCGTCGCCAACTACGAGAAGACGGTCCAGACCGCGTTCCGCGAGGTCTCGGACGGCCTAGCGGCGCGGGCGACCTACGGCGGCCAGATCGCGGCGCAGGTCGGCGTTGTCGATGCGGCCCAGCGCCGGGCGGTCCTCTCGGAGCGCCTCTTCCGCGCCGGAGTGAGCGACAGGATCGAACGGCTCGATGCGCAGCGAAGCCTCTACGCCGCACGCCAGACCCTGATCCAGCTGCGCCAGGAACAGGCCGCCGCCTCGATCACCCTGTTCAGAGCGCTGGGCGGCCCCGCTCCCGATCCGTCTTGAGAACCGACAGGCCGGCCTGGCCGGGCTCTCCCCGAAACCCACCTGGGCGCGTGGGGCGCGCGTAGCGGGCTCCCCACCCCCCCCCGCGGCGATTG
>CAZRPD010000248.1:0-5557 GCA_964601775.1 uncultured Caulobacter sp.
GGGATCGCGGAAAGCGCCGAGCTTGCGGCGGTCCCGGCTCGGCGCGCTTCGCGCATGGCGGGGATGACAGTTTAAAACGAGAAAAGGCCGCTGGATCCCTCCAGCGGCCTTTCCATTTTCAGCAGTGCGTCAGCCTTAGAAGCTGAAGCGGGCGCCGGCCGACAGCACCACGGCGTGGCCCGTCACTTCGCCGAACTGGCGCACGGTCGCGCCGGTCGGCGTGACGTCGATGCGGCTGATGTCCGAGTCGTCGAAGGCGATGTAGTTGATCGCCGCGTCCAGCTTGATGTTGTCGGTCGCGACCCAGGTGGCGCCGGCGGCGTACATCATGCGGTCGCCGTCCGGGACGCGAGCGGTGCGGGCGTCGTCCGGCGTCGGGGTCGGGTCGAACTGCACGCCGGTGCGCAGGGTCAGGCGCGGCGTGGCCTGGAAGTCGACACCCGCGGCGTAGCTGGTCGTGTCCTTGTAGTCCTGGACGCTGGTCGAGGCGCCGCCCGGGAAGCTGACGCGGATGGCGTCGAACTCGCTCCAGCCGATGCGGCTGACCGAGGCGTTCAGGGTCCACTGGTCGTTCACCGCCCAGCGTGCGCCGATATTGGCCATCCACGGCAGGGTGATCTTGGCCTGACCGTCGACCGAGAAGTTGTTGGCGGCCGGGATCGGGGCCAGCAGGCCGGCGATGGCGACCTTGCCGTCCAGCTTCTGGTCGATCTTGCTGCGATAGCTGGCGCCGATCGTGAAGTTCGACGACGGGTGGATCTGCGCGCCGACCGTGTAGCCATAGGCCCAGCCGTCGCCCTTCAGCGACTGCGAGCCGTCGGGCTGCAGCGGCGAGATGTTGGGCAGGGCGTTGGTCAGTTCGGCGTCGGCATAGAGGGCGGTGACGCCCACGCCCAGGTCGAGGAAGTCGCTGACCTTGTAGGCGATAACGCCGTCGACATTGATGGTCAGCAGGTGCGACTTCAGGGCGTCGTAACGCGTCCAGCTGTCCTTGTTGTATTCGGTGGTGAAGTTGTAGGGCGCGGCGACCGAGACGCCGACCGACAGGCGATCATTGATGCGGAAGGCGGCGCCGCCGTTGGGCACCACGCCGTCATTGATCGGGTCGAAGGCGGTCTGGGCGCCGCCCACCGGGGTGGTCACGCCGGTCGGCGGGACAGGGCGGGTGATGTTGGAGCCGTTGTTGACGACCTTCGAGTTCACCTGGACGGCGTGGAAGCCGAGCTGCGCTTCGCTGCGCTCGATGCCGGCGATCGAGGCCGGGTTCCACCACAGGCTGCCGACGCCCTTGTCGGCCACTTCGCCCGAATAGGCGCGGCCCGAGGCGCGGACCGACTGTTCCTGCAGGTAGAACGCCGAGGCGGAGGCTTGCGAGGCGGCGACGAGCGCCACGAAGGCCACGCCGACGGCGAGGCGGGTACGCGAGAGAGACATGATTTTACCGACCTTCTTGGGGAGGAAGATGCTCTTTGAAAACCTTGCGGCGTTCATGGAGCGCCGCCTTTAACGCATCTGGTCAAATAGCGTTGCTTTTAATTGTCTCAAGCGTGAATTTTGTCGGTTTTGTAAAAGAAACGGGGCCATAAAGGCCCCGTTTCAATCGCTGTTATGTCAAAACTTTGCTCTGGCGAGATCGGTGTTCGCCTATCCTTGATCAGGATCAACCACCGGCCATCTTGCGGAAGAACTTCTGACCCTGTTCCCCGCCGTTGAAGTAAGCCTTCTGGCCGTCTTCGGCCGTGATCTGGTCCCAGCTGTCGCGGACTTCCTCGGCCGACAGGCCGCCTTCGCCCAGATAGACGCCCTCGGTCTCGTAGATCCGCGACAGGGCGAAGGCGCCCGCGCCGGCGGTCAGGATCGCGCCGGTAGGGGCTTCGTCCGAGGCCAGATACACCACGCCCGGGGTGACATATTCCGGGGCCAGCTTGGCCAGCACTTCCGGCGGCATCAGGCCTTCGGTCATGCGGGTGGCGGCGACCGGGCTGATGGCGTTGATCTTGATGTCGTTCTTGGCGCCCTCCAGCTTGAGGGTGTTCATCAGGCCCAGCACCGCCATCTTGGCCGCGCCATAGTTGCTCTGGCCGAAGTTGCCGTACATGCCCGACGACGAGGTGGTGACGACGATGCGGCCGTAGTTCTGGGCCTTCATGATGTCCCAGACGGCCTTGATCGGCTTGAAGGTGCCCCAGACGTGGACCTGCATCACGGCCTCGAAGTCCTCCAAGGCCATCTTGGTCAGGGTGCGGTCGCGCAGGATGCCGGCGTTGGCGATCAGGATGTCGATGCGGCCCCAGGTGTCGATAGCGGTCTGGACCATGTTGGCCACGCCGGCGTCATCGGTCACCGAGGCCCCGTGGGCGATAGCTTCGCCGCCCAGGGCCTTGATCTCCTCGACCACCTTCTGGGCCGCCTCGGACGAGCCGCCCGAGCCTTCGACGCTGCCGCCCAGGTCGTTGACGACCACCTTGGCGCCGCGCCGGGCCAGCTCCAGAGCATGCTGGCGGCCAAGCCCGCCACCGGCGCCCGTAACGATCGCGACCTTGCCGTCGAAGCGGATGTCCGCCATGCCCTTTGTCTCCTCAAACACGTGTTTGGTTTGACGCGTTTGTGCGGCGCGGGAGAGGGGGCGTCAAGGGGAGGGGCGCGACCGCTCGCCTTCACGCGACGTTGTGAGCGCCCCCTCCGTCGGCTTCGCCGCTACCTCCCCCACGGGCGGGGGAGGAAAGGGATCTTCCTCACCCGTGAAACGGGGGAGGTGGCGCGGCGCTGATAGGCGACGTGACGGAGGGGCGTCCTCGCGGATCGGACGATCGGGCAAGACTTCCGGCGTTTATCGTATTGAGAGTCCGCCAAGCGCACCCCACCTGCCGACCTCAACAGTGGGGATTATCTGTTTATGGCAGGCCAGATCATGGTTTCGGAAATCGAGGCCGCGTCTGAACGCGACCCTGTCCAAACGGCCAATTGGCTGGGCATCGGCGCGCTGGGGGTGAGCGTGTTCGCCCTGGTGATGGCCGAGTTCCTGCCGCCCAGCGTGCTGACGCCGATGTCGAAGGACCTTTTGGTGTCCCTGGGCGCGGCCGGACAGGCCGTCACCGCCACCGCCGTCATCGGCGCCTTCGCCGCGCTGCTGGTCCCCGTGTTGTCGCGCCGCTGGGACCGCAAGACCGTCCTGCTGGGTCTGCTGCTCATCCTGCTGGGCTCCAATCTGCTGACGGCGTTCGCCGCCAACCTGCCGACGCTGCTGGTGGCGCGGGTGCTGCTGGGCGTGGCCCTGGGCGGGTTCTGGTCGATGGTCCCCGCGGTCGCCATGCGGCTGGTCCCCATGCATGTTCTGGGGCGGGCCATGGCGATGATCTTCACAGGGGTGACCCTGGCGACCGTGCTGGCCGCGCCCGTCGGCGCCTATATCGGCGATCTGCTGGGCTGGCGCGCCGCGTTCTGGCTGGCCGGCGCCGTCGGCGTGCTGGCGCTGTTGGCCAGCCTGGCCACGCTCCCGGCCCTTGCGCCCAGGGACGGGGTCAATCTGGCGGGCCTGGTCGAGGTCGCCGGACGCGTACCGGTGCGATGGGTGCTGGCCGGCGTGATCCTGGTGGTGTCCGGCCACTTCGCGGGCTTCACCTATATCCGCCCCGTGCTGGAGCAGGTCACGCGGCTGGACGTGGCGGCGATCTCGCTGGCGCTGCTGGTGTTCGGCGGGGCGGGCTTCATCGGCAACGCCGTCGGCGGTCTGCTGTCGGGCCGCGATCCCCGGCTGTCGGTCATGGCCGGATGCGGCGTCCTGGCGATCGCCCTGGCCGCCGTCACGGCGTTCGGCGCGTCTCCAGCCGTGACCTTCGCGGCGCTGGCCTTGTGGGGCGCCGGGTTCGCCATGCTGCCCGTGGGCTTCCAGGCCTGGATGGCCACCGAGACCATGGACAAGCCCGAGCTGGGCGGCGGCCTGCTGACGGCGACCTTCCAGGTGGCGATCGCGACCGGGGCCATCTTCGGCGGACTGCTGGTCGACCGGTTCGGCGTGCTGGCCACGCCCGCCTATTGCGCGCTGATGGCCGTGCTGGGCGTCGTCCTGGTCGTCCGCTGCCGCGCGGCGGGAGCGCCGCAGCCGATCGCGGCGCCGGCCTGCTGCGCGCCGTGATGCTGGCGCCTGACAGCGCCGCCGGCGTCAGCGACGATGCGCTGAGCCTTTTGCTGGGCGATCTGAGGATCATCGGCACCGCCTATGGTCATGGACGGCTCGCCGCGCCGTGGGGGATCAGCTTCCCCCACGAAGGCGCGGCGCGTCTTCACGTGGTGCTGGAAGGCCAGGCGTGGCTGACCCTGGACGGCGAGGCGCCGCAGCGGCTGGCGCGGGGCGATGCGGTGTTCCTGCCGCGCGGCGGCAAGCACCTGCTGACCAGCGCGCCGGACGGCAAGGCGACCTGCGTCTCGCAACTGGAAATGACCTCGGTCGCCGAGCGCGTGTACTGCTTCGACGACTGCGATTGCGATCGGGCCGAGACGGTGCTGGCCTGCTGCAGCGTGACCTTCAACGAGCCCTGTCTGCATCCATTGCTGGCGATGATGCCGCCCGCCCTGACGGTCAGCGGCGCCCGCTGCGACCGCACGCTGACTACCTTGCTCGAAGCGATGGCCGAGGAGATCCTGGCGCCCAAGATCGGCGGCGCCACCGTGCTGACCCGCTTGGCCGACGTGGTGGTCACCCGCCTGATCCGCAGCTGGGTCGAGGCGCAGTCGGCGCAGGGCGAGCCGTGGCTGGCGGCCTTGCGCGATCCGCGCTTGGGACGGGCCCTGGCCGCTATGCACCGCGACCCCGCCAGGGACTGGACGATCGCCGAACTGGCCAGGACCGCCGGCGTCTCGCGCTCGATCTTCGCCGAGCGCTTCGCCCAGACGACCGGCTATCCGCCGGCGCGATACTTGGCGCGGCTGCGCATGGGCCTGGCTAGCCGGATGCTGAAGGAAAAGCGGATGAGTATCGGGGCGGTCGCCCAGCGGCTGGGCTATCAGTCGACGCCCGCGTTCAGCCGCGCCCTGAAGCGCCACCTGGGGCGCTCGCCGGGCGCGCTGCGACGCGAACCGGTGGCTTAGGCCCCTTTGCTCATCACGCCCGAGGCCGGGACCGCCGCCGGCTTGTCGCGCTTCACGCCGGCCTTCTGGCCGGGCTTCATGAACTTGACCAGCACGCGCTGGCCGACCAGCAGCGGAGCCTTGTCGGCGCTGACCACCACCTCGACGACGCGGTCGTCGCTGCGCTGGCTGGGGTCGTCCGAGGCCAGCTTGCGGGCCCCGAACACGGCGGCGCGGCGCAGGACCTTGCCGATATAGGTCTTGGACGGATCGCTCTCGGGCTGGACCTCGACGTCCTGGCCGATGGCGACGTTGGGGATGTCGGCCTCGACGATCTCGGCGCGGACGATGCGGGCGGTGTCGGGCTCGAGGTCGAACATCGAGGTGACGTTCAGGGTCGAGGCGCCCGAGCCGGGGGTCGCGTAGCGGGGGGCGATGCGGCCGATGGCCGGGGGGCGGATCACCGTCTGCTCCTGGATGAAGTTGGGTG
>CAZRPD010000249.1:0-5527 GCA_964601775.1 uncultured Caulobacter sp.
CGTGAAACGGGGGAGGTGGCGCGATGCGAATACGCATCGTGACGGAGGGGGCGCTCAAAGCGCCGCCGCGGCCCGCTTCGCCGCCTCGACCCGTTCCTCCATCCCCCTGCCGTAGATCCCCTGCACCCGCGCCAGCACATCCGCCGGCGCCGTCTCCGGCCTTCCAGCCTCGAACGGCGGGTCGGGCGCATATTCCACGGCCAGCTGGATGCTCTGCGCCACCGAGTCCCCCGCCAACTCGGCGGCGATGACCAGCGCGAAGTCGATGCCCGCCGTCACCCCGCCGCCGGTGAAGTAGCGCCCGTCCCGCGCCACCCGCGCCGGATCGGGGATCGCGCCGAACAGCGCCAGCTGCTCGCGCCACGCCCAGTGACACGCCGCCCGCCGCCCCGTCAGCAGCCCCGCCGCCGCCAGCACCAGCGAGCCGGTGCAGACCGAGCACACGTACGTCGCGCCCGCGGCCAGCCGGCGGATCTGCGCCAGGAAGTCCGCATCGCCCATCGCCTGCGTCGTCCCGAAGCCGCCCGGCACGATCAGCACGTCGCAGGCCGCGATGTCCGCCAGCTTCGGCAGCCGCGCGAACACCAGCCCGTCGGCCTCGATCTCGCCGCCGTCCAGGCTGGCCACGGTCACCTCAGCGCCGGGCAGGCGGCACAGGATCTGGTGCGGGCCGGTGAAATCCAGGTGCGTTACGCCTGGGAACAACGCGATCACGATTATGGTCATGCGCTAGCCTCCGTCACGATTGACAGCGACCATGGTTCGACTAGCGTCTGTCAGAAATGACATAGTTCCCACGAATTCAGACACGGTGCCTGGCATGACACGCGCGATCGGCTTTCTCGTGTACCCAGGCTTCCAGCTACTGGACGCCACCGGCCCGATCGCGGCCTTCGAGATCGCCAGCCGCCTGGCCGCCGGCGCCTACGCCCTGCACTTCCTGTCGCTGCATGGCGGCCTGACGCCCAGCTCGGCCGGGGTGACCATCCAGACCACGGCCCTGGCCGACGCCCCGCACCTGGACACCCTGCTGATCTCCGGCGGCGACGGGGTGAAGGTTCCGGCCACCTGCGAAGAGACCCTGAACTTCGTCCGCGCCGCCGCCCGCGACGCCCGCCGCGTGGCCTCGGTCTGTTCGGGGACCTACGTCCTGGCCGCCGCGGGCCTGCTGGACGGCAAGCGCGCCACCACCCACTGGAGCCGCACCCAGGACTTCCAGCGCCGGTTCCCGAACGTGCGGCTGGAGCCGGACCGCATCTGGATCCAGGACGGGGCGGTGTGGAGTTCGGCCGGCATCACCGCCGGCATCGACCTGGCCCTGGCCATGATCGGCGCCGACGAGGGCGAGGCGATCGCCCGCCGCACGGCCCAGCAGCTGGTGGTCTATCACCACCGCCCCGGCGGCCAGTCGCAGCACTCGGCCCTGATCGACCTGCGCCCCGGCCGCTTCGACGCCCTGCTGTCCTGGGTTCGCCAGAACTTGGCGCAGACCCTGTCGGTCGAGCAACTGGCCGACCGCGCCGCCATGAGCCCGCGCAACTTCGCCCGGCTGTTCGCCCAGGAGACCGGCGTCACCCCGGCCAAGGCCGTCGAGCGCCTGCGCGTCGAGGCCGCCCGCGCCCTGCTCGACAGCGGCCCGTTGCAGGTCGAGGACGTCGCGCTGGAGGTCGGCTTCGGCGACTCTGAGCGCATGCGCCGCGCCTTCCTCCGCGCCTTCGGCCAGCCGCCGCAGGCTTTGCGGCGATCGCGGGCGGGATAAGGGCTAGGCTCGTCCCGCCTTCAGCGCCGCCATCTCGACCTGCAGCTCCGACAGGCGTGCGGCGTGCTCGCGGCACAGCACCATCAGTTCCTCGCTGCGCAGGGCGTCCAGCTTGTCGATGACCCGCATGATCTCCAGTTCGGCGCGCAGGTTGACGGCGTAGTCGTGCTCGGCGGTCTTGCGGTCCTTGGCCGCCTGGCGGTTCTGGCTCATCATGATCACCGGCGCCTGGATGGCCGCCAGGGTCGAGAGCAGCAGGTTGAGGAAGATGAACGGATAGGGGTCGAAGGCGTGCCGGAATGGGGTCAGGGCCAGGTTCAGCCCCATCCACAGGACCAGCGCCAGGGCGAAGCCGCCGATGAAGCCCCACGAGCCGCCGATCGCCGCCACCCGGTCGGCCAGGCGGGTCCAGAAGGTATTGTCCTCGTCGGGATCGGGCGGCCCCGACGAGGGCTGCTCGGCCAAGACGAGGTGGATGGCCCGCTGCTGGACCTCGGTGAGCGCGTCATAGGGCTGGCGCAGCAGCTCGCGCGACATCTGGTCGAGGCGTTCCTGGGACATGCTCTTGAGGGACTCGCGCGGTCTGGGGTGGCCGATCATCGGCCTTCACCGGCAATGATGACAAGCACACGATTGACAGCGACCTGTCGACAAGGCGACGGTCGGCGCGTCGGGTGGGGCCGGCGTTATCCAGTCCTTCCAGGAGAAAATCGATGGCCCACAAGTTTCTGATCAAGAAGAACAAGGCCGGCGAGTTCGTCGCCTACTTCGTCTACAACAGCGAGAGCATCTTCTGGACCGAAGGCTATTCGTCCAAGGCCTCGGCCAAGAACGCCATCGAGTCGATCCTGAAGAACGGCCCCGGCGCCGAGATCGAAGACCAGACGCTGGCGGACTAGGCGGCGACTGAAGATGCTCCCCCGCGATGCGGGGGAGCTGTCGGCGGAGCCGACTGAGGGGGCTAATGCGGCCTAAGCCCAGCTCGCCCCCTCCGGCCCTCTGGGCCACCTCCCCCGCATCGCGGGGGAGGATCTATCTTGACCTCCCCCCGTCCCGGCCTTCTGATCATTGATAACAATGATACGGGAGGGGACGAACATGGCTGCAAAAGGCCGGAAGACCATCTTCATCACGGGCGCGGCCAGCGGCATCGGCCTGGCGGCGGCCAAGCGCTTCGCCGCCGCCGGCTGGTTCGTGGGGTTGTCGGACATCGACAAGGCGGGCCTTTCCGCCGCGCACCAGGCCATCGGCCCAGATAACGGCTGCGTCCACGTCCTGGACGTGCGCGACCGCGAGGGCTGGGAGACCGCCCTGGCCGACTTCGGGCGCGAGAGCGGCGGCAAGGCCGACGTCCTGCTGAACAATGCCGGCATCGCGCGGTTCGGGGTGCTGGAGGACCTGTCGGACGCCGACTGCGACCTGCAGGTCGACATCAACATCAAGGGCGTGATCAACGGGGCCCGCGCGGGCCTGCCGCTGCTGCAGGCGGCCGGCGGGCGGCTGATCAATGTCGCCTCATGTGCGGGACTGTACGGCTCGCCGAAACTGGCGGTCTATTCGGCCACCAAGTTCGCGGTGCGGGGCCTGTCCGAGGCGCTGGACGTCGAATATGCCCGCCACGGGGTCAGCGTCGCCTGCGTCATGCCGTGGTTCGTCGAGACGCCGATCCTTAACGCCGGAGCCTCAGGCTCCAACGAGCAGATGGCCGACGCCCTGCGCGCGGGCGGGCTGGAGGTCTATCCCGTCGAGGACGCCGCCCAGGCCATCTGGGACGCCGCCCACGGCAAGGCCCTGCACTATTTCGTGGGCAAGCGGGCGAAACAGATGCGCTTCGCCAGCAGCCACATGCCGAACGTGCTTAGGAAGCAGCTCCGCTCCCGGCCCCTACTGTCGTCTTGAGACCTTCCAGGGGCGAGCGATCGCTGGAGACCGGGATCGCCTTGGCGGCGGTCTTGTCGGCCGGGATCGCGACGGTGCGGGCCGTGGCGATCGGGGCCGAGGCCGGCTCGCTGACGGGACCGATCGGGCCGCCGACGCCGGCTTTGGCGGACGGCTCCAGGCGCGCGCTGACCGCATAGACCACCGGCGGCTTGCCGTCGGCCGTCAGGCTGGCGATCTCGGTCGGGGCGATGTCTTCGACCGTGCGCGACGGCGCATAGGTCGAAGGACCGCCGCGGCCGAAGCGATAGAACACGTGCATGCCGACCTGGGTGACGCGCAGCAGGCGCGGACCCCAGCCGGGCGAGACGCCGGTCGTGTGGAAGTGCGTGGCCGCGCCGACCTGGTTGTCCAGGGCGCCGGCCAGGGCGCGCGAGGCGACCTTGCGGGCCCGGCTCCAGGCGCCGATGTCGCGAGCGCGGCGCATCGAGCCGTCGCAGGCGAAGCTGAACTGGCAGCCCGTGCGGTTATAGGCGCCTTGGAACACCACGCCGCAGATCGACTTCGGGAAAGCCGGATGACGGGCGCGGTTCATGACCACCTGGGCCACGGCCGCCTGGCCGCTGGGGGTCTCGCCACGGGCTTCGTAATAGACCGCCTGAGCCAGGCACTCGAGTTCGCGCGAGCCTTCCAGGGCGCTGCCCAGTTGGAACGGGACGGCGCTGACCGAGTTGAATCCGGGGTTGAAGGCCGACGCGAAGCTGGCGCGGAGCATCAATGGGCCGCTGCGGCCGCTCTGGCCGGGCATCAGGCTGCTGGTGTTCTCGAGACGAGCGGCCAGCAGCTGGACCTGACGGTCACGTTGCTCCAGGCCGGCGAAGAGAGAGGGATCATGACGCTTGGCCACGGCGAGGGCGCCGCGGTCCATACGCGTAGACGCGGTGAGCATGGCCGTTTCGGAGAAATCCCCCGAAGCGCCTTCTGCCAGCCGAGCGACACGGGCGTGGGTGGAGGCCGATTGGGCCAGGCCACCGAGGAGGTAAACGCCGCCTAGCGCCAGACCCGTGATGGATCCGACCAATACGGCGCCGACCAGCCCGCGTGCGTCAGCACGCGTCTGCGACTTGATAGACAAAACTCGTGTCCTGCGCGGCGAGGGCGCTCCGGCCCCCCGACAAAATCCGCCTCGAAATCCCCGGTAAATCCTACTGGCGGGGAGCCCTTCGAAGCGGGGAACTGGCCGTATCACGACGTGGCCAAGATCCTGCTTGACGCGGCTTATGACGTATCGGTGACCGACTCGCAAGCTTTAGCGGCTGGTCGCCAGGGTTCGTGCGCGCAACGGCCGCATGGTTAATTCGTTAACGCCTTGAATCATTTTGAAAAGCGCCAGGCAGCGGATCGGCGTTTTTTTGTGGATGAAAAGCGCCTCGTCACGCCTGTGCTCTGGTGTCCCTAGCGGAACCTGAGCGTGGCCGCATCGTTACTCGACGAGGACATGAACCTTAACGACAAGGCCGAAGATGAACGCTCACAACGCCCGAAAAACCGCCCAAAGAACCACCCTGCAAACGTTCGCGCTGACGGCCGTCTGCGCCTTGGTTTTGGCCGCCTGCGGACATAACGCCGAGCAGCGCGCGGCCAGCGGCGCGATCGCCGGCGCCGTCGTCGGCGGCCCGGTCGGCGCCGCCGTGGGCGGGGCGGCGGGCGTCGCCGTGGACAGGGTCGCGCGGCCTTAAAAGCACACAACTTGTCATCCCGGCCGTAGCGCAGCGGAGAGCCGGGACCGCGGCAAGCTCAGCGCTTCCGGCGGTGCGGGCTCGGCGCGCTCCGCGCCTGGGCGGGGTGACAAGCAGCTCCTACCCCCTCACCACCCCCCAGACGTCCACT
>CAZRPD010000250.1:0-5523 GCA_964601775.1 uncultured Caulobacter sp.
TCCCGGCCCCTGGTCCCGCCCTCCGGGTACGGAACGCCGCGCCGTGGGGTCGTCGGCTGGGACTCCGGACGCCTGGCCATGGTCCTGGCCGTGCTTGAGTCCCGATGCGGCCTTGGTTTTGGCGACAAGGACGTCTATCTGAACGTCGCTGGCGGCCTGCGGATCACAGAACCGGCGGCGGACCTCGCGGCGGCGGCGGCCTTGGCCTCCTCGGCGCTCGACGTGGCCCTGCCCCAGGACTGTGTGGTGTTCGGCGAACTGAGCCTGTCAGGCGAGGTCCGAGCCGTCAGCCGAATGGAGTCACGCTTGAAGGAAGCCGCGAAACTGGGATTTGGCCGGGCGCTGGGACCGCTCGCCGGCCAACCTGAAGGCGGCGCAGCCCTGCCCGTGGCCGGCGTGGCCCGCCTGGCCGACGCCGTCCGCCGCATCGGCGACGAGATCTGGAGCACCCACGCGTGACGCCGTTCGACATCATCGCCGGCCTTCTGCTGCTGATTTCCGCCGTCATGGGCTGGGTGCGCGGCGCCTCGCGCGAGCTGACCTCGGCCCTCTCGTTCATCCTGGCCGCCGCGATCGCGCTGTTCGGCCTGCGGATCAGCGGCCCGATCTTCCGCGACCTCATGGACCCCGACTGGGCGGCGACCGCCTCGGCCGTGCTGGTCGTGTTCGTCGTGTTCTTCGTGATCTTCCGCCTGATCGGCGGCCGCATCACCGCCAGCCTGCACGAGACCTCGGCCGGCACGCTGGACCGCGCGGTCGGCGCCACCTTCGGCGTGATCCGCGCCTGCGTGATCCTGGGCGTCTTCAACCTGCTGCTGCACCTGGCCACCCCGCCGGATCGGATGCCGCGCTGGGTTGAAGACTCGCTGTTCTACCCCCTGTCCGAAGCCAGCGGCCAAGTGCTGAAGGTCTTCGCGCCCAAGGGCAAGGCGCTGGCCGGCAAGCTGGCGCCCGCAATCACCGACGCCGTCCATGCGGATGGCGACAATACGTCCGGCGAACCATCGTCCGGAAAAGGCTATGATGCAGACCAGCGTCGCAAACTCGACGACCTGGTGGAGAAATCGCGATGAGCTTCCTGGGCCAGTCGACCGACCGCTATTCGTCCACGCCCCAGCGTGATCCCGAGGACGATACGCTGCGCCTGGAGTGCGGCGTGTTCGGCGTGTTTGGGGTCCGTGACGCCGCCGCCATCGCGGCGCTCGGCCTGCACGCCCTGCAGCACCGCGGCCAGGAAGCCTGCGGCATCGCCGCCTTCGACGGCAACCGCTTCCACACCGAACGCCACATGGGCCATGTGGGCGACGCCTTCACCGGGTCGGACCTGGTGCAGCGCCTGCCCGGCAACCTGGCCATCGGCCACACCCGTTACTCGACGGCCGGCGGCGCGGGCATCCGCAACGTCCAGCCGATGTTCGCCGACCTGGAAACCGGCGGCGTCGCCATCGCCCACAACGGCAATCTGACCAACTTCCTGACTCTGCGCGAGCGCCTCGTGCAGGAAGGCGCGATCTTCCAGTCGACCTCGGACTCGGAAGTGATCCTTCACCTGATCGCCCGCTCGCGGAAGGCCAAGATCGTCGACCGCTTCGTCGACGCGGTCGGCCAGATCGAGGGCGGCTACGCCCTGGTGGCGATCACCAACAAAAAGATGATCGGCCTGCGCGATCCGCTGGGCATCCGTCCGCTGGTGCTGGGCGACCTGGACGGCAAGCCGGTCCTGGCCTCGGAAACCTGCGCGCTGGACATGATCGGCGCCCGCTTCGTGCGCGACATCGAGCACGGCGAGATGGTGGTGATCGAAGAGACCGGCATCACCTCGACCAAGCCGTTCCAGACCAAGGCCGCCCGGCCCTGCGTCTTCGAGTATGTCTATTTCGCCCGCCCCGACAGCGTCGTGAACGGCCGCTCGGTCTATGGCGTGCGCAAGCGCATGGGCCGCAACCTGGCCAAGGAAACCGGCGTCGACGCCGACGTGATCGTGCCGGTGCCCGACAGCGGCGTGCCCGCGGCCCTGGGCTTCGCCCAGGAGAGCGGCATCCCGTTCGAGATGGGCATCATCCGCAACCACTATGTCGGCCGCACCTTCATCCAGCCGACCCAAGGCGTGCGCGAACTGGGCGTGCGCATGAAGCACAGCCCCAACCGCGCCATCCTGGCCGGCAAGCGCGTCGTGCTGATCGACGACTCGATCGTGCGCGGCACCACCTCGCTGAAGATCGTCCGCATGGTCCGCGAGGCCGGCGCCAAGGAGGTCCACCTCCGCTCGGCCAGCCCGCCCATCAAGTGGCCCGACTTCTACGGCATCGACATGCCGGAACGCGAACAGCTGCTGGCGGCCAACAAGTCGCTGGAAGAGATGGCCAAGTTCCTGGAAGTGGACAGCCTGGGCTTCCTGTCGGTCGAGGGCCTGTACGACGCGCTCGAAGCCGGTCCCCGCGACCCGGCCGCCCCGCAGTTCACCGACCACTACTTCACCGGCGACTATCCGACCCGCCTGACCGATCGCGAGATCGCCGAGGGCCGCAACGAGACCAACGACAAGCAGCTGTCGCTGCTGGTCAGCGCCTAAGCCAGGTGGGTTTCAAGGCCGTGCTCGGGAAGCTGAAGCCCGAGCCCTACGTCCTGGCGCTGTTCGGCATGGTCGTGCTGGCCTCGATCCTGCCGGTTCGGGGCCAGGTCGCGCACGGGCTGGACGTGGTGGTCAAGCTGGCCATCGCCCTGCTGTTCTTCCTGCACGGGGCCAAGCTGTCGCGGCAGTCGGTGGTGGCGGGCGCCACCCACTGGCGGCTGCATCTGCTGATCCTGGGCTTCACCTTCGTGATGTTCCCGGTTCTGGGCCTGGTGCTCAGCAAGATCGGCGTGCTGCCCACGACCCTGGCGGCCGGGATCCTGTTCCTGTGCTGCCTGCCCTCGACCGTGCAGTCGTCGATCGCCTTCACCTCGATCGCGCGCGGCAATGTCGCCGCCGCCGTGGTGGCGGCCAGCGCCTCGAACCTCTTCGGCATCTTCATCACCCCGGTGCTGGTCAGCCTGCTGATGCAGACCCAGGGCGGCGCGGCCGGCGGCTGGCATTCAGTGCGCGACATCCTCGTCCAACTCTTGCTGCCGTTCATCGCCGGCCAGCTGGCCCGGCCACTGATCGCCACCTGGCTGGAGAAGCACAGGGCGCTGATCGGCTATGTCGATCGCGGCTCGATCCTGCTGGTGGTCTATGCCGCCTTCAGCGAGGCCGTGGTCGGCGGTATCTGGCAGAAGATCTCGCTGGTGGAGCTGGTCGTACTGCTGGCGGTGCTGGGCGTGCTGCTGGCGATCGTGCTGGCGGCCACGACCTATGGCGCGCGAGCCCTGGGCTTCTCGCCCGCGGACGAGAAGGCGATCACCTTCTGCGGCTCCAAGAAGAGCCTGGCCACCGGCGTGCCCATGGCCAACATCCTGTTCCCCGGGCCGACGGCGGGCGTCATCGTCCTGCCGCTGATGATCTTCCACCAGATCCAGCTGATGGCCTGCTCGGTGATCGCCCAGCATTACGCCAAGAAAGCAGAGGCCGCAGAGGCTTAAGGGACCTCGGCGGTTCCCGTTTGGCGCGGCCTGTTCTAGAAACCGCGCCATGACTATCGACTCCCAAAAGCCGCTGGCCGGCCGCATCGCCCTCGTCACGGGCGCCACGCGCGGCATCGGCAATGCGGTCGCCCTGGGCCTGGCGCAGGCCGGCGCCCACGTCATCGCGGTGGGCCGCACCCAAGGCGCCCTCGAGGCCCTGGACGATGCGATCCTGCAGGCCACCGGCGAGCGCGCGACCTTGGTCCCGCTGGACCTGCGCGAAGCCGACGGCCTGGATCACCTGGGCGCGGCGATCCACGAGCGCTGGGGCAAGCTGGACATCGTCGTCGGCGCCGCGGCCCTGCTGGGCCCCCTCACCCCGGTCAGCCACCTGGACCCCAAGGGCTGGGACATGGTGCTGCAAACCAACCTGACGGCCAGCTGGCGGTTGATCCGGGCCATGGACCCGCTGCTGCGCGCCTCGGACGCCGGCCGCGCCCTGTTCTTCTCCAGCAGCGTCGCCAGGACCCGGCCCGCGTTCTGGGGCGTGTATGCGGCGACCAAGGCGGCGCTGGAAGCCGTGGTCGACGTCTATGCCGACGAGATGGAGAACACCGCGGTGCGCGCTTTCTGTGTCGATCCCGGCGCCATGCGCACCAAGATGCGGGCCGGCGCCTTCCCGGGCGAAGACCCCAAGACGGTTCCTGCCCCCGAGACAATCGTTCCGTTCATCGTCGACCTGGTCCGCCCCGATCGCGAGCCGCCTAAGGGAATCGTGCGCTTCAAGGATCGCGGGCAAGAATCACCCTCGATCGACGCTTGATCACCATCAAGACCTCAGGCGAGCGCTGTCAAAAGGCAAAAACAGCGATCTAAACTCTGTGGTTGTCCTGCGGAAAAAAATTCCAACCGTGGCGATCATTGCAGAACGTAGTTTTGTGACATTACGTAAAATGACCTAAAAATTAGCTTCTCGTTAACCACCCCAAACGAGACCTTGGCCGCAACTTCTCTTTCTCACTTGCAGCCAGGACCTCGGAACACATGGCGCTGTTCTCTTTCAACCGCGAAGACGGCTCTGCCTCGACACGGCTGGCCGATCTGGAAGGCGTGGTTGCGGCCATGCAACGCTCGCAGGCCGTCATCGAGTTCAATCTCGACGGCTCGATCATCACCGCCAACGACAACTTCCTGAAGACGCTCGGCTACACGCTGCCGGAGATCCAGGGTCAGAGCCACCGTCTGTTCGTCGACGCCCAGTACGCCGCCAGCAACGAGTATCGCGAGTTCTGGCGCCGCCTGAACGCCGGCGAGTTCTTCGCCGACAAGTTCCGTCGCGTCGGCAAGGGCGGCAAGGACGTCTGGATCCAGGCCTCCTACAACCCGATCTTCGACAAGACCGGCAAGCCCGTGAAGGTCATCAAGTTCGCCGCCGACATCACCGCGGTGGAGCTGGAGCGCCAGCGAGTCGAGAAGGAGCGTGAAGAGGTCCAGAAGGAGCAGGAGCACGTCGTCTCGGTCCTGGCCCAGAGCCTGGGCCGTCTGGCGCAAGGCGACCTGACCGCGCGCATCGAGGCCCAGTTCGACGGCCGCTACGCCCAGCTGCGCGAGGACTTCAACGCCGCCATCGACAGCCTGAAGGGCGCGATGGGCGCGATCGCCGAAGCCGCCCGCGGCATGGAAAGCGGCGCCAACGAGATCGCCAGCGCCTCCGACGACCTCTCAAAGCGCACCGAGCAGCAGGCCGCCAGCCTGGAAGAAACCGCCGCGGCGCTCGACGAGATCACCGCCACAGTCCGCCGCAGCGCCGACGGCGCCAAGCAGGCCTCGGGCGCAGCCTCGGCCGCCAGCACCGACGCCGATCGCTCGGGCGAGGTCGTCCGCGAGGCCGTCTCGGCCATGGGCGAGATCGAGAAGTCCTCGACCCAGATCAGCCAGATCATCGGCGTGATCGACGAGATCGCCTTCCAGACCAACCTC
>CAZRPD010000251.1:0-5475 GCA_964601775.1 uncultured Caulobacter sp.
GATCCTGAACAGGGCGATGTCGCCGGTGCGGGCCACGTGGGTGCCGCCGCACAGTTCGACCGAATAGGCCTTGGCCTCGTCGCTCAGCGACTTGCCCAGGGTTAGCACGCGGACGCTGTCGCCATACTTCTCGCCGAACAGGGCGACGGCGCCGGCCTCGATGGCCTCCTGCGGGGCCATTTCCTTGGTCTCGGCCGGGACGTTCTGGCGGATGATTTCGTTGACCTCGGCCTCGATCTTGTCGAGCTCCTCTGCGGTCAGCGGGCCGCCGTGGCTGAAGTCGAAGCGCATGCGCTCGCCATCGACCATCTGGCCCTTCTGGGCGACGTGCGGGCCCAGCACATGGTGCAGGGCGGCGTGCACCAGGTGGGCGGCCGAGTGGTTGGAGCGGGTGGTGTGGCGACGATCGGCGTCGACCGAGGCCACGACCTGGTCGCCGACCTTCAGATCGCCGGACAGCTCGACGCGGTGCACATAGAGCTCGCCCGCCTGCTTCTGGGTGTCGAGCACGGCGTTCTCGCGGCCGTTGGCCTCGATCACGCCGGTGTCGCCGGCCTGGCCGCCGCTCTCGGCGTAGAAGCTGGTGCGGTCCAGCAGCACCTCGACGGTCGTCCCGCCAGTGGCGCTCTCGACCTCGGCGCCGTCGACGACGATCGCCTTCACGACGCCCGTGGTCTCGGTGGTCTCGTAGCCGACGAACTGGGTGGCGCCGGCCTTTTCCTTGATCGCGAACCAGGCGGCCGCGCCGACCTGTTGGCCCGAGCCAGCCCAGTTGGCGCGCGCCATCTGGCGCTGCTTTTCCATGGCCGCATCGAAGGCGTCGGTGTCGACCGTCAGACCCTTGGCGCGCACGGCGTCCTGGGTCAGGTCCAGCGGGAAGCCGTAGGTGTCGTACAGCTTGAAGGCGGTGTCGCCGTCCAGCACGCCGCCGCTCGACAGGTTGGCGGTGGCCTCGTCCAGCAGGCCCATGCCGCGACCCAGGGTGACGCGGAAGCGCTCTTCTTCCTGGCGCAGGGTCTCGACGATCGAGGCCTCGGCGCGGCGCAGTTCCGGATAGGCCTGGCCCATCTCGGCCACCAGGGTCGGGGCCAGGCGGTGCATCAGGGGCTCGTTGGCGCCCAGCAGATAGGCGTGGCGCATGGCCCGGCGCATGATCCGGCGCAGAACGTAGCCGCGGCCTTCGTTCGACGGCGTGACGCCGTCGGCCAGCAGGAACGACGACGAGCGCAGGTGGTCGGCGATGACGCGGTGCGACGGGGCCTGGTCGCCCTCGGCCTTGACGCCGGTCAGCTCGACGCTGGCGGCGATCAGGTTCTTGAACAGATCGACGTCGTAGTTGTTGTGCACGTGCTGCAGCACGGCCGCGACGCGTTCCAGGCCCATGCCGGTGTCGATCGAGGGCTTGGGCAGCGAGACGCGCTCGCCGCCAGCCAGCTGCTCGAACTGCATGAAGACGAGGTTCCAGATCTCGATGAAGCGGTCGCCGTCCTCATCGGGGCTGCCCGGAGGACCACCGGGAATGCCCTCGCCGTGGTCGAAGAAGATCTCCGAGCACGGACCGCACGGGCCGGTGTCGCCCATGGACCAGAAGTTGTCGCTGGTCGGGATGCGGATGATGCGATCGTCCGACAGGCCGGCGATCTTCTTCCACAGATCGGCCGCCTCGTCGTCGGTGTGGTACACCGTGACCAGCAGCTTTTCCTTGGGCAGCTTGAACTCGCCGGTCAGCAGGGTCCAGGCGTGGTGGATCGCCTGTTCCTTGAAGTAGTCGCCGAACGAGAAGTTGCCCAGCATCTCGAAGAAGGTGTGGTGGCGGGCCGTGTAGCCGACATTGTCCAGATCGTTGTGCTTGCCGCCGGCGCGGACGCACTTCTGCGAGCTGGCCGCGCGCGGATGGGCCGGCGTCTCGGCGCCGGTGAACACGTTCTTGAACGGCACCATGCCGGCGTTGACGAACAGCAGGGTCGGATCGTTCTGCGGCACCAGCGGCGCCGACGGCGTCACGGCGTGATCGGCCTTGCCGAAGTAGTCGAGGAAGGTGCTGCGGATCTCGTTCAGGCTGGGCATTCGCGTCTCAGGTCTGTCGGCCGGCGAGCGGCCGGGAGTCGCGCGCTCATAGCGCGGTTTTGGGCGAAGGGGAAACCTTGGTGGAGATGGGGGCTTTGTGCGTGCGGGGAAAGGGCGGGGTTCGGCAGGCCGCTGCTCCCCTGCGATGCGGGGGAGCTGTCGCGGAGCGACTGAGGGGGCGAGTGCTGCGAAGGCCGAGCTCGCCCCCTCCGGCCCTTCGGGCCACCTCCCCCGCGAGCGGGGGAGGATCGTCGGATCAAGAACGAATGAGGCCGCCTGGCATGGGGTCCAGGCGGCCTGCGATCGCGGCCCTCGCGGCGGTCCGGCCGCGGGCGTGTTGAAGGCGGGGACGCCCGGGGTCGGGCGAAGGCCGCGAAACCTTGGAGGAGGACTATTCCTCCTCGCCATCCTCGGGACCGCCGACCAGAAGCTCTTCCTCGATCTTCTGCGACGACTTGCGGACGGCCGCTTCGATCGAGGCGGCGACGTCCTTGTTGTTCTTCAGGAACTCACGGACGTTGTCGCGGCCCTGGCCGATGCGCTGGCTGCCGTAGGAGAACCACGAGCCGGCCTTGTCGATGATCCCGGCCTTGACGCCCAGGTCGATGACTTCGCCCAGCTTGGAGATGCCTTCGCCATACATGATGTCGAACTCGACCTCGCGGAACGGCGGAGCCACCTTGTTCTTGACCACCTTGACGCGGACGTTGTTGCCGATGATCTCGTCGCGAACCTTGACCGAGCCGGTGCGGCGGATGTCCAGACGCACCGAGGCGTAGAACTTCAGCGCGTTGCCGCCGGTGGTGGTTTCCGGGCTGCCGTACATCACCCCGATCTTGTGACGGATCTGGTTGATGAAGATGACGATGGTGTTGGCCTTGTTGATCGAGCCGGTCAGCTTGCGCAGCGCCTGGCTCATCAGACGGGCTTGCAGGCCCGGCAGGCTGTCGCCCATCTCGCCTTCGATTTCGGCCTTGGGCGTCAGCGCCGCAACCGAGTCGATGACCACGATGTCGACGGCGCCCGAACGCACCAGGGTGTCGGTGATCTCCAGAGCCTGTTCGCCGTTGTCGGGCTGCGAGACCAGCAGGTTGTCAAGATTGACCCCCAGCTTGAAGGCATAGCCCGGATCCAGCGCGTGCTCGGCGTCCACGAAGGCCGCGGTGCCGCCGGCCTTCTGGACTTCGGCCACCACGTGCAGGGCCAGGGTCGTCTTGCCCGAGCTTTCCGGGCCGTAGACCTCGATGATCCGCCCCTTGGGCAGGCCGCCGATGCCGAGCGCGATGTCTAGGCCGAGCGAGCCGGTGGAGACGGACTCCATCTCGACCTTGCCCTTTTCGCCCAGCTTCATCACCGAGCCCTTGCCGAACGCGCGGTCGATCTGGGCGAGAGCCGCCTCTAGCGCGCGTTGCTTATCGCCTTCTTCCTTGGCCACGAGTTTCAAAGCCGCCTGACTGGTCATTGTTGATCCGCCCTCTATCCCATGATTCCGGTCGCCTGATCGGCGCTTCCCGCGCTGCGCCTCAGCGACCTGTGGAACACCCTTAATGCGTACACACTTTGTTCCAGGTTCGCAAGATGTTCTCATTCATAGAAACGACCGTTTCTGACGTAGCGCCAAACCCCTTACGCATACTGGATTTGGGTCTTTCGCTCCCATCCGAAACCGCTCCTTAAGTCCGGCCGTGCCACCGTCGCCCGTTACTCCGGGGGACTGCCGTCTTGTCGATCGATCCACGCCGCCTTCTTGGCCTGGCGTTCGCCAGCGCCGATCTGTTGGTCGAACTGCGCGACGGCCGCGTGCGCCTGGCGCTGGGCGCGGCGCAGAAGGTCATGGGCCAGAACGAATCGGGCCTGACCGGCAAGCCCTGGACCCAGCTGTTTTCCCCCGACGACCAGCCGATGATCGACGCCATGCTGGCCTGCGCCGATGACGGCGTTCGGCGCGGTCCCGTGGTGCTGCGGCTGGCCGGCGCCGAACCGCGCCACGTGCGGGTGATCCTGCGCGCCCTGCCCGAGAACGAAGGCCGCGTCTCGTGCGCGGTCACTGCCGCCCAGCCGGCCGGTCCGCGCCTGGCGCCGGGCGAACTGCAGCCGCGCGAGTCCTTCGACGACCTGGCCAAGGGCCTGTTCGAGGCCGCTCGCGTCACCGGCCTGGAGCTGGAGCTGGCCATGGTCGAGTTCACTGGCCTGACCGACCTGCGCGAGGGCCTGGCGCCCAAGGAAGCCGCCGAACTGGACGTCAAGGTCGCCAGCGCCATCCGCGCCGAGTCGCACGGCGGCAGCGCCGCCACGCGCCTGTCGGCCGAACGCTTCGCCCTGCTGCGCCAGCGCGACGATCAGCCCGACAACATGATGAAGCGCCTGACCAAGATGGTCAGCGCCGAGGCCGCCGCCCACATGGTGCCGCTGGAGGCCGGCGGCGGCTCGACCCGCGCCCTGCGGGCCCTGCGCTACGCCCTGGACGACTTCATTCGCGAAGGCCTGAAGGACGCGCCGCCCTTGACCTTGTCGGAGGCGATGAACCGCTCGGTCAAGCGCACCCTGGCCCGCGCCGGCGCCCTGGGCGTGGCGGTCAGCCAACGCCGTTTCAACCTGGCTTTCCAGCCGGTGGTGTCCTTGGCGACAGGCCTGGCCCATCACCATGAGGTGCTGGTGCGCTTCGAGGACGGGGCCAGCCCGTTCGCCCTGATCCGCATGGCCGAGGAATTCGACCTGATCGAGGAGCTGGACCACGCCATCGTCGAGCAGGCGGTCAAGAAGCTGGCCAACGACCAAGAGCGGAAACTCAAGCTGGCGGTCAATGTCTCGGGCCGCACGATCGTCAGCGAGAGCTTCGTCGATCACGTCTCGCGCCTGTTGAAGAAGCACGACGAGGCCAAGGGCCGGGTGATCTTCGAGGTCACCGAGACGGCGGCGATCGACGACCTGGCGCGCGCCAACCAGAACATCCAGGGCTTGCGCGCCCTGGGATCGGCCGTGTGCCTGGACGACTTCGGGGCGGGCTCATCCTCGTTCGCCTATCTGCAGCAACTGAGCCTGGACATCGTCAAGATCGACGGCCGCTATGTGCGCGAGCTGGCCGACAACGGCCGCGATGGGGCCATGGTCCGCCGGCTGGTCGAGCTGTGCCGCGACCTCAACATCCGCACCGTCGCCGAGATGGTCGAGACGATCGAGGTCGAGGAGATCGTCCGCGGCGCGGGTGTCGACTTCGCCCAGGGCTGGCTCTACGGCAAGCCGGCCGACAAGCCGATGCCGGCTCTGAAGCCGAGCGCGCCGGTGGCGGCCGTGGCGCGGCGCGCGGGGGCGTCGGAGAGCTGGGGGTAGACAAAGTCTGCTCCCCCGCGATGCGGGGGAGCTGTCACGAAGTGACTGAGGGGGCTAATGCGGCTTAGGCCGAGCTTG
>CAZRPD010000252.1:0-5436 GCA_964601775.1 uncultured Caulobacter sp.
GCCCTTCTCCGCCGGCTCCGGGGGCAAGACAAAAGCCGAACCCGCTTAGGGCAAAGCTTGGCACGGCAGAAACAAAAAGAGGCCCGGCGACATCGCCGGGCCTTTTTCTTGCGTCCTGCGGCCATGCTCGCGCCGCATGACGGGCCTACCTCCCTCCAGCGCCGCAGCGCCTGGAGAGTTCATGACCTCGGCGATCGCCATCGGAACCTGGCGACGTCCCTCATGGCGGGCTCTGCGGCGCAACCTCGCCAGCCTGGGCCTGATCCTGGCCGCTCACGCCCTGGTGCTGCTGGTCCTGGCGACCGGCGCACATTGGGCGCCGCAGATGATCGCGCCGCCCGTCATCGAGGCGCAACTGCTGGACGCGCCGCGTGCGCAGCCCGCTCCAACGCGCCCGCCGACAGCGTCTGTTTCCCGACCCGCTCCAGCAGCAGCGCCGGCGCCTGTGGCCGTTCGCGCGCCGGTCGCGGTGAAGCCGACCGGCCCGCCCACGCTCATCGCCCCACCGGGCTTCACCGCCCGCAAGCTGGTCGAACAAAGCGATACGACGCGCGAAGCCTTGCGCGAGAGCCTGGGCTGCCGAGACCCGAAGACCGCCGGCCTCAACCGCGACCAGAAGAACACCTGCGCCGAGACCGCCGGCGAGCGCTCGCGCACCGCGCCGCTGTACGCGGCCATCGACCCATCCAAGAAGGCCGCCTTCGACGGCGACTGCGCCAAGGACGACGAATGGTGCCTCTATCGGACCGGCAAGGGTCCCTATCCCGGCATCTTCGCCCTGGGTCGCAAGAAGAAGCGGCCCGGCTGGGACGACTAGGACTTCGAAACGTCCATGCCCAGCGTCGGGCCGATGCCGTCCGGATGGTCGCCGAAATAGTTGCCGCCACGATCGGTGGCCACCTTCTCCAGCCGGCGGCGGAAGTCGTCGTCCAGCTGCAGTGTCGGCGCATCCTCGGGATCATCGCCCTCTTCCAGCGGAATCGACGCGGAGATCACCTGCCGCAACCGCTCCCCGAACCGCGCATCGTCGGCGCTGCCCGGCTCTGGCGGGCTGTCGAGAAAGCTCATGACTTCCTCGAGGGCGGTGTCGTTGTCGATGGTCTGGCTCATGGCGCGCTCCTACGTTTGGGGAACGGAGCCGCGGGCGCCCGGTTCCGCGGCTAGACGCCCCACCAGGGCGCGTACTCCGCGGCCCCATAGGTTCCGACAAGATCCACGCCGGCCGCAGCGCCATCCATCAAGTCGTGAATAAAGTTGGCGTTCGCCCGCGCGTACATGCCGACATCGGCCTTTACCGCCTCGGTCATCAGCCAGCCGACCATCGCGGCCTTCGTGCCGATGCCGTCGGCGCCATCGCCGCCATAGGTCGCGAAATAGGCCGCTCGGGTCATGCCCCCGACGTCCGCATACAGAAGGCTGTTGGCCTTCTGGGTGTTCAGCTCCCAGCCGAAGATTTCCTTATAGGCCCCCTTCGTCGCCTCCAGGAGACTCAGGCCCTGGTACTTCGTCTTGAAGCTCTCGGCGCCTGCGCCATACTTCCCGAGGTTCACCGAGAAGTTCACATAGCGGTTCTCGATATTGAAGGCCTGATAGTACGCGGCGTTGAGGCTGTTCGGATTCGGGCCGTCCTTGGCGACCAGATAGTCGATCCCGGCGAGCGCAGGCGCCTTGCCGGTATAGAACTGGTACATCGTCGTCGCGACGGACGTCGTGCTCTTGGCCTGCGATTCGATGCTCTGCAGGATCGTGCCAAGGGTCATCGTCTTGTTGTTGTAGGCGTCGACCAGAGTATTGATCGTCAGATTGGCCGCCACGTTGTTCGCGTCGGTCCGCAGGACATTGCGATAGGCCTGGGCGACGCCGGTGGCGACGCCGCCCGAATAGAGGGTCGTCGTCAGCGCGTTCCAGTCCGCGAGAACGGAACTGGTGAGCCCCATGATGACCACGGAGCCTCCCGAATAGTTCAGCTTGGTGTCGCCACTCGCAACCTGGACGCCCGTGAACTTGGCGCCGCCGATGTCGATCTTGTGCTCCAGATAGTTCAGCCCGTAGATGACGTCATTGCCGCCGCCCAGCACCACGATGTCGTGGTTGTCGCCGTTGTATCCGACTTGCCCCATCATGAAGATCCGGTCCCCGCCGGCCTTGCTGATGATGATGTCGTCGCCGTAGTAGTCGTGGATCACCGCGCCACCGTCGGTGAACGCTTCCAGGTGATCGTTGCCGTAGTTCCCGTACAGGGTTGGTCCGGCGGGCCCCCTGATGATGATCCAGTCGTCGCCATCGTCGCCGCTATAGATGCCTGCGCCGTTCGTCACCGCCGAGTAGATGACGTCGTTGCCGGCCCCGGCCTGGATCGTGTCACCGCCTCCCGTACCGAAGATGGTGTCGTTGCCACTGGTGCCCGAAATAACCCCCATCATCCGCCCCTTCGTGTTTCGGCTCCCGTCCGAAATTCAATCTAAGGATAAATTCATGACAAACATATATCTATGAGGGTGTAAGCACGTACGCCAACGCGCGCGACGAACCCACAGGCCAGGATCGCGATCTGACTGCAATCTAAGAGAAGAAGTGGTGCCGCTTAGGTGACTCGAACACCTGACCCCATCATTACGAATGATGTGCTCTACCAGCTGAGCTAAAGCGGCCCACGTCGCTTCGAACCGTGGTCCGACCGCGAGGAGCGCCTACTTAGCGGGACGCGAGCCACTTGCCAAGCGTCGTCTTGCACCTGAATTGCGGCGTGGCGCAGGACCAGGTCCAGAAGGTGGATCCGTGGGGTCCGGAAGAACCGGCGCGTCGAATATGCCGGGGTCGTCCGGGCCAAGGTCATGGGGAATGGGCATCAGGGCGCCGCCGGTCTCGGCCGCGTGGATGAACGGCGTCGACTTGGCGTAGTCCGCATAGGCCGACGGCAGCTGCGGCAGGTCGTTCATCGTCCGCTCACGACGCTCATGGCGGGGATGGATCAGCTGGCCGGTCTCGGCGTAGCTGACCGCCAGCCGCGCCCAGTCCTCGCGCTGATAGGCGAAGGCGCGGCCTTCCGGATCGAGGTCGGACCAGTCCGGCTCCTGAGCGGCCTCGACACCGCGGGCGACCCAGGCGCGGGCTTCATCGCCTTGGCCGTTGGCGGCGGCGACGCGGGCCATCAGGCCGGCGAAGCGGGCCGTCGGGGCTTCCTCGTCCAGCAGGCGGGCGGCGGCGCGGGCGGCCACGGGGTCGCCGCCGATCAGGGCGCTCTCGACGCGCAGGATGCGGCTCTCGCGGGCGTCGGGCTTCATCGCCGCCAGGGCGGCCAGGCGCTGAGCGCGAGCCTTGGGCGTCTCGTTGGTCTTCAGGTCGCGATAGGCCAGCCAAAGCGCCGGATGCGGCTGGGCCTTCCAGGCGGTCTCGATCAGCGCGCCGGCCTTGGCGGCCTTGCCGTCGTCGGCCAGCAGGCGCGCGGCCATCACCACGCCGGGCGCGAAGTCGGGCTTGAGCTTCACCGACTGGACGGCGAAGTCGAGCGCCTGGGCGCGGGCCTTGGGATCGGCGGGATCCTCTAGGTCGGCGGCCGCGGCGGCCAGCAGGGCGGCGCGGCTGCGCTCTGCCCCGACCGGCGAGACGATCTTGCGGTCCAGGCCGCTCTTGACCAGGTCAAGCGCGGCGGCCCAGTCGCCGGCCTCCAGCCGGGCTTCCAAGAGGGCCCGCCAGGCCCAGCGGGCGGTACGGGCCAGACCATAGGCGGTCTCGGCGTGGCGGACGGCGGCAGCCTTGTCGCCCTCGGCCAGTTCGGCCTGCATCAGGCCCCGCAGGCCGGCCAGCCGCATCTCGGGAAAGCCCAGCATGGCGCTGTAGGCGCTCTTGGCCGCAGCGGTGTCGCCGGCCGCTTCAGCAGCCTGGGCGGCCAGCACACGGACCAGGGCCGGGGCGTCCTCGGCCAGCTCGGCGGATTTCTGGGCCAGGCGGCGGGCTTCCGAGCCATCGCCGGCGGCCACGGCGAGGAAGCCGCGCGACAGGGCCTCGAGGGCCTGCTTGCGCTTGGCCTCGGCGCGGGCGCGGGCGGCGCGGCGGGGGGCCTCGACGATCCAGATCACCCCGCGCCAAAGCAGGGTGAACAGCAGGGCCGAGGCCAGGGTCAGCAGGGCCGCGGCGGCGGCGGTCATCTCGATGCGCCAACCCATCCACTCCAGCCAGGCGCGACCAGGTTCGCCGGTCAAGGCCAGCACCCCGACCGCGACGGCGGCGACCAGGAAGAGGGCGAAGGCGACGCGGATCATCAGGGCGTCGCCCGGGCGATCTGAGCCAGGCCGGCCAGGGCTTCGGTGCGGACGGCGGCCACCTGGCGGTCGATCTCGATGCGGCGGCTGGCGGCGGCGAACCACGGCCCCAGCACCTCGCGGGCGGCGTCGGGCAGCGGGTCAAGCGCGGCGACCGCGCCCTCGATATCGCCTTCGTCCAGCAAGGCCTGGGCGCGGGCCAGCATGGCGTCGGGCGTCGAACCCTTGGTCGAGCCGACATGGCGGATCGAGACGATGCTGGAGAGGGCGTAGCGGATGCGGGCGAACAGGTCGGCCTCGGCGCCGGGATCACGCGAGGCGCTGGCGGCCCGGCCGGCCAGGTTGGAAAACTGCACGGTCAGGCCCGCGCGCGTGGGCGCGCCCATCCGCGCCAAGGGTTCCAGCGCCCGCAGATTGGGCGAGCCGGGCAGCACGCGTTCCAGTCCGGCCAACTCGCCGCCGAACGGGCGCGAGCTCGCGGCGGCCTCGGCCAAGGACGAGGCCGCCAAAGCGGCGGCGGCAGCGTCCGCCACGCCGCGCTGACTGGATTCCAGAGCGGTGATTCGGCCGACCAGCCGCTCGACATCGGCGGCGGGTGCGGCCAGGGCCGTCTCGCCAGTCTCGACCGGCAGGGCCGAGCCGGGCGCCAGGCGCTCGGCGATCGGACGCGGGCTGGGTTGGGCCGAGACCTCGCCCGGCGCGGACTTGGTCGGGAACAGGGTCGGACCAAAGCGGGCGACGCCGGCCCCCAGGATCGCGCACAGCACGCACAAAACGAGCCAGATCCACACACTGGGGCCCATCACCCGCCGGCGGGCGTAGAGCGCCGGATCGCTGGGCGCGACGATTTCAGCGGGGTCGGGAGCGGCGGTCATGGTCCATTCGTGCCTGAGGCCGCCGCGCCGCGCAATGTCGCGCTCAAGCTGTAAGCAGGTCCAGCAGCGCGGATTCGTCCGGACGCGGCGCGACGGCCACAGACCCGGGTTCGACGAGACCGGTCAGCGGCGCGGCGATCGCGGAAGACAGGCATAGGAAGCGCAAGGCTGGCGCAGGTCGAGCCGTCAGAATGGCCGCCAACGCCCGGGCGGCGCGCGGCGAGTGCAGCAGGACAGTCGTGGCCCCCTCCAGGGTCGCCTCGGCCGGCCCGCGCTCCGCCGACTCGTAGGCTGGGACG
>CAZRPD010000253.1:0-5410 GCA_964601775.1 uncultured Caulobacter sp.
GACCGCTTCGCGGTCGTCCGCCCCCGGAGGGGGCAGACAGATCCGTCTTCCCCCTTTGGGGGAGGAGCGCGAAGCGCGGAGGGGGCAAGTGCTCACCACTCCATCAGATTCCCTGCGCTTGCATCCTCACTTCCCCGCCCGTAAGCCGCATCCCATGACCACAGCCAAGATCTGCGGACTGTCCACGCCGGAAACCGTGAAAGCCGCCTTCGACGGCGGGGCGGCGTTTCTGGGGTTCGTCTTCTTCGAGAAGAGCCCGCGCAACGTCTCGCCCGAAACCGCCGCGCGGCTGATCGAACCGGTTCGGAACCGCGGCGTGCAGACAGTGGCCGTCACCGTCGATCCCGACGACGCCCTGATCGACCGCCTGATGGCCGTGACGAAGCCCGACCTGATCCAGGTGCACGGCAAGGAGACCCCCGCGCGGGTCCGCGAGATCGTCGTCCGCGCCGGCGTCGGCGTCATCAAGGCCTTTTCCGTCTCCAGCAGCGCCGATGTCGACCAGGCGGGCGCCTTCGATACGGTCGCCGAGCACCTGATGTTCGACGCCAAGCCGGTGGAAGGATCCGCCTTGCCCGGCGGCACCGGCGCAAGGTTCGACTGGGGACTGCTGGCCGGCCGGCGATTTTCTCGCCCGCATTTCCTGGCCGGAGGGCTGGATCCGTGGAACGTGGGCGACGCCGTGAAGGTCTCCGGAACCCCGATCGTGGACGTTTCTTCTGGCGTGGAGCGCGGTCCGGGCCTAAAGGACCCCGCTCTGATCGCGGCGTTTCTCGACGCCGTCAAACGCGCTTAAGAGCCTTGGTGAGCACGTGAACGTCCCCAACAAGCCCAACGACTGGTCGGCCCAGCCCGACGCCAAGGGCCGCTTCGGCGACTACGGCGGCCTCTATGTGGCCGAGACCCTGATGCCGCTCGTGCTCGAGCTGGACCGGGCCTACACCGAAGCCAAGAACGATCCCGCGTTCCAGAACGAGCTGAAGGGCTACCTGACCCACTATGTGGGCCGGCCCTCGCCGCTCTATTTCGCCGAGCGCCTGTCCAAGCACCTCGGCGGCGCGAAGATCTATTTCAAGCGCGAGGAGCTGAACCACACCGGCGCGCACAAGATCAACAACTGCATGGGCCAGATCCTGCTGGCCCAGCGCATGGGCAAGACCCGGATCATCGCCGAGACCGGCGCCGGTCAGCACGGCGTGGCTTCCGCGACGGTGACGGCCCGCTTCGGCCTGCCCTGCGTGGTCTTCATGGGCGCCGTCGACGTCGCCCGCCAGAAGCCCAACGTTTTCCGCATGAACCTCCTGGGCGCCGAAGTGCGCCCGGTGACCTCGGGGGCGGCGACCCTCAAGGACGCCATGAACGAGGCGATGCGCGACTGGGTCACCAATGTCGACGACACCTATTACATGATCGGCACGGCGGCCGGCCCGCACCCCTATCCGGCCATGGTCCGCGACTTCCAGGCGGTGATTGGCAACGAGACCCGCGAGCAGATCCAGGAGCTTGAAGGCCGTCTGCCTGACGCGGTGGTCGCCTGCGTCGGCGGTGGTTCGAACGCCATCGGCATGTTCCACCCGTTCCTGGGCGACGAGAGCGTCAAGATCTACGGCGTCGAGGCCTCGGGCCACGGCCTGGACACCGACAAGCATGCCGCCTCGCTGACCGGCGGCCGCCCGGGCGTGCTGCACGGCAACAAAACCTATCTGCTGCAGGACGACGACGGCCAGATCCTGGACGCCCACTCGATCTCGGCGGGCCTGGACTATCCGGGCATCGGTCCTGAGCACTCGTTCCTGCACGACATCGGCCGGGCCCAGTACCTGACCTGCACCGACGACGAGGCCCTGAAGGCCTTCCAGCTGTGCGCCGAGCTCGAGGGCATCATTCCGGCCCTAGAAAGCGCCCACGCCCTGGCCAAGCTGCCTCAGCTGGCCAAGGAGATCGGCGAGGGCGGCGTGATTGTGCTGTGCCTGTCGGGCCGGGGCGACAAGGACATCTTCACCGTGGCCGACGCCCTCGGGCGGACGATCTAGGGTACAGAGCGCTTGACCAAAGACCGTATCGACCGTCGCTTTGCGGCGCTGAAGGCCGAGGGCCGCGCCGCTTTCGTGGCCTATGTCATGGCCGGGGATCCGGACGCGGCGACCGCGCTCGAGATCGTCAAGGGCCTGCCCGAAGCGGGCGCCGACATCATCGAGCTGGGCTTCCCGTTCTCGGATCCGGTGGCCGAGGGCCCGACCATCCAGCGCGCCAGCCAGCGCGCGCTCGAGCAGAAGATGACGCTGAACGGCACGCTGGACATCGTCCGCGCCTTCCGTGAGGGCGACCAGGACACGCCGATCATCCTGATGGGCTATCTCAATCCGCTGGTGAACCGCGGTTTCGAGACCTTCGCGAAACAGGCCAACGACGCCGGCGTGGACGGCCTGATCGTGGTCGACTGCCCGCCGGAAGAGGCCGATCCGCTGTCGGACGCCCTGGAAGCCGAGGGTCTGTCGCTGATCCGCCTGGCCACGCCGACCACCGACGACAAGCGCCTGCCGGCGGTGATCCGCCGCACCTCGGGCTTCGTCTATTACGTCTCGGTCGCCGGCGTGACCGGCGTGAAAGAGGCCGACGCCGATGCGGTCGCGCCCGCCGTCGAGCGCATCCGCAACGCCTCGGGCTTGCCCGTCGCCGTCGGTTTCGGTATCCGCACCGCCGAACGCGCCGCGGCCGTCGCCCGGGTGGCCGACGCCGCCGTGGTGGGCTCGGCCCTGATCGACGAGATCGAGGCGGCGACCCAGTTGAACGAAAACGTGACTGAGAAGGTTCTTCTCAAGGCGTCGGAGCTGGCTAAGGCTGTGCGTTCGGCGCGAGTCGGGACGAAGTGAGGCTCTAAGGCTATGGCTATGGCTGAACCCCAGGACCCGAAGAAGGGCGACAAATCCAAGAGTGGCGAGCGTCGCGGCGGCTGGCTGTCGCGTATCGCCCCCGGCGTGCGCGGCGCGTTCGCCAAGCGCGAGACGCCCGAGAACCTCTGGGTCAAGTGCCCCGATACGGGCGAGATGATCTTCCGCTCCGACCTGGAGGCGGCCCTGTGGGTCACGCCGGCCGGTCGCCACATGCGGATTGGGCCGGAAGCTCGCTTCAAGTTCACCTTCGACGAGGGCCAGTACGAGGCCCTGCCGACCCCGGCCGTGCCTGAGGATCCGCTGAAGTTCTCGGACGGCAAGCCCTACAAGGACCGCCTGGTCGCGGCCCGCAAGGCGACCGGCGAGCCGGACGCCATGGCCATCGGCTATGGCAAGGTCGGCGGCGTCGACGCGGTGGTGCTGGTCCAGGACTTCGCCTTCATGGGCGGTTCGCTGGGCATGGCCGCGGGCGAGGGCTTCATCGCCGCCGCCAAGGCCGCGCTCGAGCGTGAAGTCCCGATGATCGCCTTCACCGCCGCCGGCGGCGCCCGCATGCAGGAAGGCGCGCTGTCGCTGATGCAGATGGCCCGCACGACCCTGGCCATCAACGAGCTGAAGGACGCGGCCCTGCCCTACGTCGTGGTCCTCACCGACCCGACCACCGGTGGCGTCACCGCCTCCTATGCCATGCTCGGCGACATCCACCTGGCCGAGCCGGGCGCCCTGATCGGCTTCGCCGGTCCCCGCGTCATCGAGCAGACCATCCGCGAGACCCTGCCGCCGGGCTTCCAGCGCTCGGAATATCTCGTCGAGAAGGGCATGGTCGACCGCGTCACCCACCGCAAGGACCTGCCCGAGACCCTGGGCTCGGTGCTCGGCACCCTGATGATGGGCCGTAACCGCAAGGCGGCCTGAGAGCCGTCTTGAGCGACCACCTCCGCGCCCACGACGCCGCCCTCGCGCGGCTTCAGGCGCTGCACCCCAAGCTGATCGACCTGTCGCTGGACCGGATGCGGCGGCTGTGCGCGGCGCTGGGCGATCCGCAGGACCGCCTGCCGCCGGTGATCCACGTCGCCGGCACCAACGGCAAGGGCTCGACCGTCGCCTATCTGCGGGCCATGGCCGAGGCGGCGGGCCTGAAGGTCCACGTCTTCATCTCGCCGCACCTGGTCCGCTTCGCCGAGCGCATCCGCCTGGCCGGAACCCTGATCACCGACGATCATCTGGCGAACGTGCTGGACCGCGTCGAACAGGCCAATGTCGGCCTGCCGATCACCTTCTTCGAGATCACCACGGCCGCGGCCTTCGTCGCCTTCGCGGAAGTCCCGGCCGATCTGTGCATCGTCGAGGTCGGCCTGGGCGGGATCCTCGACGCCACCAACGTCGTGACGCCCAAGATCAGCGTCATCGCCCCCGTGGACATCGACCATCGCGAGTTCCTCGGCGACACCCTGGGCAAGATCGCGGTCGAGAAGGCCGGGATCATCAAGCCCGGCGCGCCCGCCGTCTCGGCTCGCCAGCAGGAAGAGGCCGAGACCGTGATCGAGGCCGCCGCCGACAAGGCCGGCGTTTCGCTGACCCTGATGGGCCGCGACTTCGACGCCTGGAGCGAGCGCGGCCGGCTGCTGGTCCAGATGCAGGACCGGCTGCTGGACCTGCCGACGCCGTCGCTGCCGGGCGAGCACCAGTTCGCCAACGCCGGCCTCGCCGTCGCCGCCCTGCTGGCCCTGGCCGATCCGCGCATCGACGAGGCCGCCATGGGGCAGGGGATCGCCAGCACGGTCTGGCCGGCCCGCTTCCAGCGCCTGACCGCCGGACCGCTGGCCGAGCGCGCCAAGGCGGCCGGCGCCGATCTCTGGCTGGACGGCGGCCACAATCCGCACGCCGGCCGCGCGGTCTCCCGCGCTGTCGCCGACCTGGCCGCCCGCGACGGCCGGCCCGTGGCGTTGATCGCCGGCCTGCTGGCCAACAAGGACGCCAGCGGCTTCTTCGGCGCCTTCCGCGGCGTGGCGGCCAAGGTCTTCACGGTCACCTTCGAAGGCCACGCCGCCGCCAGCGCCGCCCAGGCCGCCGCCGCCGCCGCGCTGGCGGGGTTGCGCGCCTCGGCCTGCGACACCGTCGGGGGGGCCTTGGGCGAGGCCTTGGCCATGGACCCCGTCCCGCACGTCCTGATCTGCGGCTCGCTCTATCTGGCCGGCGAGGTGCTGGCGATGAGCCCCGAGACCTGGCCGACCTAAAAGCGTAAGGCTGGGATACGCCGATAGGGCGGCGCGGCCCGCTGGACATCCTCGGCAGGCGCGATCGCCCTGGCAGGAACCGCCAATGGCCAAGGGTCAGAAGAAGTCCAACAAGGAAGTCCGCAAACCGAAGGCCGAAAAGAAGGCCCCGCCGGTCGCGGCTTCGCCCTTCATCGTCACGACGAAGAAGTAGAGCCAGACGGAAAACGCCCGCTCCGCAAGAACCGGACGGGGGGCCTGGGGGTCCGGGGGGGCCGCGCCCCGCGTCGGGCCGGGAGG
>CAZRPD010000254.1:0-4325 GCA_964601775.1 uncultured Caulobacter sp.
GCTCGACGTCTTCGTCGTCGGTCTCGATGACGTCCGGCTCGACCTTGTCGATTTCCGGCGTTTCATCGACTTCGTCCTCGAAGCCGTCCTCGTCCTTGGGGGCGGGGGCGGGCTTCTCGTCCTCGGCGTCATAGTCCGGCGTGATCGAGCGGGCGCGAACGCGGCGCGATTTCAGGGCCTCTTCCGGATCGAACGACTCGCCGCACTTGGGGCAGACGGCCGGACGACGGTTGAGGTCGTAGAACTTCGATTGGCAGTTGGGGCAAATTTGTTTTGCGCCCAGGTCGGGATTGGCCAAGTGGCGACCCTTTGATCCTGATAGGAAAAGCGGCCGGTCACTTGCCATGGCGAGAGGCCGCTGTCAAAAGCAAACCCCTTCGCGAAAACCACCAAGTACTAAGGAGCCGGTTTCGGCATGTCGTCGGCTGGATTGAAGAGCGCACCCGCAGGCGCTCTGCGAGGGATCGTGCGGGCCCCGGGCGACAAGTCCATTTCCCACAGATCGATGATCCTGGGCGCGCTGGCGTCCGGCACCACGACGGTCGAAGGCCTGCTCGAAGGCGACGACGTCCTGGCGACCGCGCGGGCCATGCAGGCCTTCGGCGCGCGCATCGAGCAGGAAGGCGTCGGTCGCTGGCGGATCGAGGGCCAGGGCGGCTTCTCCGAGCCGTCGGACGTGATCGACTGCGGCAACGCCGGCACTGGCGTGCGGCTGATCATGGGCGCGGCGGCGGGTTTCGCCATGTGCGCCACCTTCACCGGCGACGCCTCGCTGCGCGGCCGGCCGATGAGCCGGGTGCTGGATCCGCTGGCCCGCATGGGCGCGACTTGGCTGGGCCGCGACAAGGGCCGCCTGCCCCTGACCCTGAAGGGCGGCAATCTGCGCGGTCTGAACTACACCCTGCCGATGGCGTCGGCCCAGGTGAAGTCGGCCGTGCTGCTGGCCGGCCTGCACGCCGAGGGCGGTGTCGAGGTCATCGAGCCGGAAGCCACCCGCGACCACACCGAGCGCATGCTGCGCGCCTTCGGGGCCGAGGTGATCGTCGAGGACCGGGTCACCGGCGAACACACCATCCGCCATATCCGGCTGCCCGAGGGCCAGAAGCTGACCGGGACCCATGTGGCCGTGCCGGGCGATCCGTCCTCGGCGGCCTTCCCGCTGGTGGCCGGCCTGCTGGTCCCGGGCTCTGAAGTGACGGTCGAGGGCGTGATGCTCAACGACCTGCGCACCGGGCTCTTCACGACGCTGCAGGAAATGGGCGCGGATCTCGTCATCTCGAACGTCCGCGTCGCCAGCGGCGAGGACGTCGGCGACATCACCGCCAAATATTCCAAGCTCAAGGGCGTGGTCGTGCCGCCCGAGCGCGCGCCGTCGATGATCGACGAATATCCGATCCTGGCCATTGCCGCTGCCTTCGCGGAAGGCGAGACGGTGATGCGCGGCGTCGGTGAGATGCGCGTCAAGGAAAGCGACCGCATCGCCCTGACCGCCAACGGCCTCAAGGCTTGCGGCGTCCAGGTGGTCGAGGAACCGGAAGGCTTCATCGTCACCGGCACCGGCCAGCCGCCGAAGGGCGGGGCCACCGTGGTCACCCACGGCGATCACCGCATCGCCATGAGCCACCTGATCCTGGGCATGGCTTCGCAGGAGGCCGTGTCGGTCGATGAGCCCGGCATGATCGCCACCAGCTTCCCCGGCTTCGCGGACCTGATGCGCGGCCTTGGGGCCACGCTCTCGGAGGCCTGATCGCATGGGCTTCGTGATCGCCGTCGACGGGCCGGCCGCCTCGGGAAAGGGCACGGTCGCCTCGCGCCTGGCGGCCGCCTATGGCCTGCCGATGCTGGACACCGGCCTGCTGTACCGCGCCGTCGGCGTGCGGATCCTGGCCGCGGGCGGCGACCTGGACGATCCGACTTCGGCCGAAACCTACGCCCGGGGCCTGGACCTTTCCGAGTTGGAAAAACCGCAGGTGCGCACCCGCGCCGCCGGCGAGGCCGCCAGCCGCTGCGCCATCCATCCCGGCGTGCGCAAGGCGCTGTTCGACCTGCAGCGCAAGTTCGCCGAGCAGGAGCCCGGCGCGGTGATCGACGGTCGTGACATCGGCACGGTCATCGCCCCCGACGCCCAGGCCAAGCTCTATGTCACCGCCAGCCCGGAAGTCCGCGCCGACCGCCGCTGGAAACAGCTGACCAGCCAGGGCGAAAGCGTCACCTTCAACGAGATCCTGGCCGACATCCGCAAGCGTGACGAGCGTGACGGCGGCCGCAAGAACGCGCCCATGACGCAGGCTGTGGACGCCGTCTTGCTCGACACCTCGGAAATGAGTATAGAGCAGGCCTTCGATGCGGCCCGCCGTATCGTCGAGGACGCGCGCGCCCGCTAGAGCTTCGCTCTACAGGGCAAATCCACCGCCGACCTCGCCGCGATAGAGAGAACATCGCGGGATCGCAGAAAACCCATTTCATCCGGAATCCCGAGAACCGCTTTCTCCAGCGGCGCTCATCGCAGGGCTTCCCCTAACCTAGAGACTAAACATCAGCATGGCTGACGATATGAGCTTCAACCCGACGCGCGACGATTTCGAAGCGCTCCTCAATGACTCGATGGGCGGCCGCGACTTCGCGGAAGGCACCGTCGTCAAGGGCCTGGTCGTCGGGATCGAAAAGGACTTCGCCATCATCGACGTCGGTCTGAAGACCGAAGGTCGCATTCAGCTGAAGGAATTCGGCGTCGACGAAGCCGGCAAGGCCACCATCAAGGTTGGCGACTCGGTCGAAGTCTTCCTGGAACGCCTGGAAAACGCCCTCGGCGAAGCGGTCATCAGCCGCGAAAAGGCCAAGCGCGAAGAAGCCTGGACCCGTCTGGAAGGCGTCTACGCCAAGAACGAACCCGTCATGGGCGCGATCGTCGGCCGCGTGAAGGGTGGCTTCACCGTCGACCTGGGCGGCGCCTCGGCGTTCCTGCCCGGCTCGCAAGTCGACATCCGCCCGGTGCGCGACGTCGGCCCGCTCATGGGCAAGGAACAGCCCTTCGCCATCCTCAAGATGGACCGTCCGCGCGGCAACATCGTCGTCTCGCGTCGCGCCATCCTGGAAGAAGCTCGCGCCGAGCAGCGCACCGAACTGGTGTCGCAGCTGCAAGAGGGTGAAATCCGCGAAGGCGTCGTCAAGAACATCACCGACTACGGTGCGTTCGTCGACCTGGGCGGCATCGACGGCCTGCTGCACGTCACCGACATGAGCTGGAAGCGCGTCAACCACCCGAGCCAAGTGCTCGCCGTGGGCGACACCGTGAAGGTCCAGATCGTCAAGATCAACCCGGACACCCAGCGCATCAGCCTCGGCATGAAGCAGCTGCAGTCGGATCCGTGGGATGGCGTTGAAGCCAAGTACCCGGTCGGTGCCAAGTTCACGGGCCGCATCACCAACATCACCGACTACGGCGCCTTCGTGGAGCTGGAAGCCGGCGTTGAAGGCCTGGTGCACGTCTCGGAAATGTCCTGGACCAAGAAGAACGTCCACCCCGGCAAGATCGTCTCGACCTCGCAAGAAGTCGACGTGGTCGTGCTGGACGTCGATCCGTCGAAGCGCCGCGTGTCGCTGGGCCTGAAGCAAGCCCTGGCCAACCCGTGGGAAGCCTTCGTGGAAGCTCACCCGGTCGGTTCGACCGTCGAAGGCGAAGTCAAGAACGCGACCGAATTCGGTCTGTTCGTCGGCCTCGACAACGACATCGACGGCATGGTGCACCTGTCGGACATCGACTGGAGCGCCCCGGGCGAAGAAGCCATGGCGCGCTACAAGAAGGGCGACCTGGTCAAGGCGAAGGTTCTCGACGTCGACATCGAGAAGGAACGCATCTCGCTGGGCATCAAGCAGCTGGCTGGCGACCCGATGTCGGGCGACACCTACCGCAAGAACCAGACCGTGACCGTGACCGTGACGGAAGTCACCACGGGCGGCATCGAAGTTCGCTTCGGTGAAGAAGACGCGCCGATGTCGGCCTTCATCCGCAAGTCGGACCTGTCGCGCGACCGTCAAGAACAGCGCCCCGAGCGCTTCGCCGTGGGTGACCGCGTCGACGCTCAGATCACCAACATCGACAAGGCGGCTCGCCGCGTGTCGCTGTCGATCAAGTCGCTGGAAATGGCCGAAGAGAAGGAAGCCATCGAGCAGTTCGGCTCGTCGGACTCCGGCGCTTCGCTGGGCGACATCCTGGGCGCCGCGCTCCGCGAGCGCTCCACCAAGGACTAAGCTTTCGCTCTTTCAGAGTTGAAGCAGGCGGGGGGCTGGGGAAATCCGCCCCCCCGTTTTTTTTTGCTCCTCCC
>CAZRPD010000254.1:4335-5297 GCA_964601775.1 uncultured Caulobacter sp.
TTTCAGAGTTGAAGGGGGCGGCGGAGGAAAATTCCCCTCCCCCGTTTTCTTTTGCGCGCAGCCCTGATCCGAAGCGTACGCATTAACCGAACCGTGGTTGAGAATCGCACGCAACCCCTTGAAGACTCAGCCCTCGTTGGGCAAAGGTCCGCTCGCGCCTTTTCCTCCCAAGGGCGTTCCGGGGATATCGATGATCAAGTCTGAACTCATCGCCAGGCTCGCGAATGAAAATCCGCACCTGACGCAGAAAGACGTCGAACGTGTTGTCGGCGTGATCCTGGAACGCATGATCGGGGCCCTGGAAGATGGCGGTCGCGTCGAGCTGCGGGGCTTCGGCGCCCTGTCGGTCCGCTCGCGCCCGGCCCGCACCGGCCGCAACCCGCGCACCGGCGAGGCGGTGGACGTCCGCGCCAAGCACGTGCCGTTCTTCAAGAGCGGCAAGGAACTGCGCGCTCGCCTGAACGCCGACGGCGACGAATAACAACGATTGTATCCCGGGGTTGACCCTGGGGCACGAACGCCTTCAGCTTCTGCGCCTTATCGAGCAGGCCAGGAGTTGATCATGAGCGTCGTCAAGGAATTCCGCGAGTTCATCTCGCGCGGCAACGTCATCGACCTGGCCGTCGGCGTGATCATCGGCGCGGCCTTCAACGGCATCGTCAAGAGCCTGGTCGACCAGGTGATCATGCCGCCGATCGGCCTGCTGACCGGCGGCCTGGACTTCTCCAAGCTGGAATGGGTGCTCAAGCCCGAGAACCCGGCGACGGACGCGATCGAGAAGGTCTCGATCCAGTACGGCGCCTTCATCAACACCCTGATCCAGTTCTTCATCGTCGCGGCGGTGGTCTTCCTGCTGGTCAAGGGCGTCAACAGCATCCGTCGCCAGGACGCCGCCGAACCCGCGCCCTCGGCCCCGCCGGCCCCGACCCCGGAAGAAAAGCTGCTGACCGAGATCCGCGACC
>CAZRPD010000255.1:0-5224 GCA_964601775.1 uncultured Caulobacter sp.
GCCGCGCCGGCCAGGCGCAGGAAGCCCTCCTGGACGATGTCGCGGGCCTCTTCGCGGCTATAGCGCCGGGCCAGGAGCCACAAGAGCCGGGGCGCCTGGCTGCGGAACAGTTGCACGACCTCGCCGCCGCGCGCCGGGGCTGAGACGGCCGTGTCGGTCGGAGCCGGACGCGGCTCGGCTAGCAGGTCGCCCACCGCCGCCCCGCCCCTCGCCGCCCGGCGGCGGGCGTCGTCACCGTCCCGCCCTCAAGATCGTGGCCACCGGCCATGGTTCGCCTCCGTGGTGAGGCGCCGCCCGACGAGGGTCGGGTCGTCCTTGAGACCATGGCTTGAGTGGCAAGGCGCGCGTCGTCGTCGACGCCAGCGGCGCAGGCACACCGGTCGCGCCGGGTGACGTCCGGTCGCGAAGCGGCTCTATCAAGCGAGGTTCTCACGCCTCGGCGTCACGCTTTCAGCGACGCGCATCGAGTCTAAGACGGCCGAATCGGCGTTGCAAGCCGGGCGGGGCGCCAGCGGCGCTCAGCCCAGACGCGTGAGCGCCGAGCGGGCGTTGCGGGCGCGGGCCGCGGCCTGGGCGAGCACCGGCTTGACCTGATGGTCTTGCGCCAGGGCCAGACGCACGCAGGTGACGCCGCGCGCGCCGGCCCCGCCCGGCTGGGGCGAGAACACGGCGGGAGCGGCGGCCAGGGCCCTGGCTTGGTCCTCGGGTGAGAGCCTGACCATCGCCACGCCCGGATCCACCCCCAGAGCGGCGAACACCTTGTCGCCGATCAGGAACTCGATCGCGCCCAGCCGCGAGGCCAGGCGCGCGTTCATTTGGCCAAGGGCCAGCGTGCGGAAGGTGTCGGGCGTCATGGGGCGGGATCCGCGAGTTTCGCGCCGTGCGATGCCATAGACTTAACGCCGCGCCAAGTCGGTCGGCGCAGGGCTGGGTTGCCGGCGCGGCTACCAGCCGTCCTCGGGATCGGCGCCTTCCAGCGGCGTGCCGCCCGCCTCGGTTCGGAAGATGTAGGGGCAGTTCTTCAAGCGCAGCAGGGTGTCGCTATAGCCCAAGGCGTGGAGGCCGCCTGCGATCTTAGGATAGACCTTCACCTTGATCTTGTTGTGCGCCGGCTTGAAGAGATCGATCAGCGCCGCTTCCAGTTCCGTCGTGACAGCCGGCTCGTGAGCCTGCGCCCAGCGGCGGCGGAAAGCGCTCCAGCGCGGATCGGCTGGATCGTCAGGATGGCGGAAGATCGTCATCCCCGGCGGATCGGCCAGGCCGTCCTCCGGACCGTCGCGCACGCCGTGAAGCTCTTCCAGCTCGAGGACCTCCAGGGCGAAGATCGTGATCTCCAGGGACGGTTGGGTGTGGTCGACGCCGCGGACCCTCTCGTAGGTCAGGATGTCGAGAAGACGTCGATGCTCCTCCAGCCGCTTCCAAAGCCGCTGGTCGTAGGCCTTGCCGATATAGTGGATCTCGAAGTCCATGAACCGCTCGGGATCGCCGGCGAGCGGGATCCGGCGATCGAGGGCGAAGGCTTCGAAGAGCAGCTTCTGGGGACTCCACCAGACCCGCAGGGTCTTGTCGCGGTCATAGAGCTTGAGGCTGGCCGCCCGGTCCCAAGGCGGCGGCTGATCCGTGGCGTCATGGTGAAATCCGCACTCCACCATCATCGGCTCGTCGGTCGCGAAGATCCCCAGGTCGTAGGGGTCGACGATCGCCTTCACGGGCGGGCCCTGCCCGTCGTTGATGTCCAAGCGGATCTGCCCGTCCTCGACGCGGACCTGGTCGAACCACAGGATCGGTCGTTGGGCGATGATGTAGACCGTCGCGCCCTTGAGGCGGTCGCGGACGGCGCGTTCGGTCTTCAACTGGCCAAATTCCCAGGCCGAGACCGGCGGGTACGGGATCTTGGCGATGATCCGGGCCGCCTTCATCCATTCCAGCATGCCGTCTTCTGGCGCGGCGGGGGCGGGATGCGGATCACGGGCCATCGACGAGGCTCCAGTCTTGGAGAGAAAGGAAGGGGACGCGGCGGCGGGACTTGAACCCGCGACCGCCCTGCCCATAGTCTGGAGTGTCACCGCCAGCCTATGTCGAAAACAGGGGCTCTATCCTGGCTGAGCTACGCCGCGTCAGGGAGGAGGATTAGGCTCTAATCCTCCTCGGTCGCCACGAGGGTGAGCTTGGGCTTGGGGGCGCCCTTGCGGGCGGCCTTGGCCTTGTTGATGGCCACACGCTCGGCGATGTCGGCGATCTTCTCCTCGGCGAAGGGCTTGGCCGCGGCGATCAGGCCGTCCAGGTGATAGACATTGGTCTTGCTGCCGGTCGGCGTCTCACGCCGCTCTTCGCGACGGACATAGCCGGCCTTCTCCAGCGCGGCGATCCGCCGCTGCACCGTGCGCGGGTCCAGGTTCATGGCCTGGGCGATCGTGCCCTTGGACGGATAGGGCTTGCCCTCGGCCTTCCACCACTTCGACGCCAGGTGCATCAGAATGTTGACGTCGACGGCGTCGAGGCCCAGCTGGCGCTGGTTCTCGATGATCACGGTGGGGAACACCGTGTAGCCCGCCTCGATCAGCGGCTTGGACCACTTCTTCTCGCTCGTGCGCAGGTCCGCGTCGGCGGCCTTGCCCTTTTCCTTGGCGCTCATCGCTTCGGCTCCGGTTGGTGAAACCGATATGAGCCCGGACCGGGTCCGGCGCAACTTCGAGGGGGAGGCACGGGCGTCGCCCGGTTACGGGAATCTGGGAATGAGCGACAGGGCATGCAGCTCCAACGGGATGCAGCATGGCGGCAATCTGCTTGGTCGGGCGTGGGGGTCTCCCGCCGGGGAGGCGATGCCGCCTGGGGGGCGATGCCGCCTGGGGGGCGGGCGACGCTCGGGTCTTCCCCGGGAGGCGTGGGCGCCCTGGGGTGGCCGCGAAAAATCGTCCGCCGGGCGGGCTTGTCGGTGATCTTAAGGCCAAATCCGCCGGGCTGTCATCTTCGCAGGCGCGCCGCACCCCCCGTGATCCTGCGCACTCGACCTCGCCTGAGGGTTTGGGGATGGCGCGCCCGTGGCCGCGTCGGGCTTGGCGTCGCCAGGCTGTCGGACGGGTCGGCTAGGCGTCATCGTTCAGGCCCATGGCGCGTCGCCACGCCGGGTCCCGCTGTTCGGCCCGGTGCAGGGCGTCGTGGCAGGTCGTGTGCAGGAGGGCGAGGAGCGCCAGGCATGCGGCGGCCTTGCGCGGCGCGGCCAGGAGGCAGGCGCCGCAGTCGACCCGGAGGGTGGCGTTGCCGCCAAACGTGCAGCGGTGATCATAGGAGACGTGGTGGACGGTGCAGTCGTCCAGGGTGGGGCTGGTGATGTCGACCTTGCAGGCGGGGCAGCGTCCGGCTTGGCGTTCGTGCAGGGCCCGTTTGACCGCGAGGGACTGGCAGATCCTGTCGGTGAATTGCCGCCAGGCGGGGGCGTTCTGATGCTTCTCCCGCAGGTCTCGCTTCTTGTTTTGTCTGTACAGGGACGAAACCGACACGCTGGACCCACGGACTGACGCCGCCGATCCGCCCGGGGCGTGCGGCCGATCATGGGGGCGATTGGCTCGGCGAGGCAACCGTGGCGTCCCGCCTGCGGCGGCCGGGCTCTAGGCGGCGCGCCGCCCCGAGCCCCTTCCCACGAGGTGGGGCGGGTCTCGGCCCTTCGGGTTGCGATCCCTGACGCGGGGTGGCGGTCCGGCCGGTGTCAGGGAGGCGGCGCGACGCCGGCGGCGCGACGCAGGTCGCCCAGCCGCGCCTCGCAGACCGCCCGCACCAGGCCGATCAGCTGCTCGGCGCTGGCCTTCAGGCCCTCCAGTTCGGCCTGGGTGATGTGGAAGCTGTCCTGGTTGTACCGGGCGTCGACATAGGCCCGCTTGAGCTTGCCGAACGGCTTGCGTGCCGCGCGGGTGTCGCGCGGCCAGACCGGGATGAGCGACGGCGCCTTGGCCTCGGCCTGGGAGCGCAGGAACAGGATGTTGTGCGAGCGCGGCGCGTAGAAGCCGGTCATCAGGAGCACCGCGATATAGGCGGCCTCGACGGTCTGGTGCAGGTTGAACGCCGCGTTGTGAGGCCAATCCTTCGTATCGCCCTTTGACATCGCAAAAGAAGCGGTCTCGATCCGCGTCTCGATCGTGTCGAAGATCTTGCGATAGTATTTTTCGCCCAGGTCCAGTTCGGCCTGGGGCGTCAGGGGCTTGGGCGGGTGGAAGGCATGGCCGGGCACCTCGTAAAGGACGACGCCCTGCTCGATGACCTCCCGAAAAAAGTACTGGCCCGCGTCGAGGGCGGCGTTGATCTCCGAGAGGTCGTGGATGATCAGGTTGACGATCCGTCCAATCGACGGGTCGTGGGCGATCTTCTCCTCGGTCTCGTACCAATAGTCGGCCGTGTCGGTCAGCTTCTCGTCGCTGACCACCACCAGGATGTCGAAGTCCGAAAGGTAGCCGTTGTGGGGTTCGTCGACGAAGTCGCCGCGCGCATAGCTGCCAAACAGGATGATCTTGTAGATCTTGGCCCCGCGCCGCCAGGCCTGGGTGCCGCCGGCCACGGCCTGCTCGAAACCGGCCAGCAGGTGGCCGACGATCTTGTCCAGCTCCCGGTGCTGGCGGTCGGGCATGTAGTCGAGATTCGATTTCATCGCCGTTGAGTCTCGCCGAGCGGCCAAGGCCGGACAAGGCCTTTACGTCGGCGTGGACTTGCGACAGGCCGCTCCGGGAGTTGAGAAGGCGCTTGATAGACACCCGCCAGCGTCTTTAGCCGAAGCCTGGACATAACGCTGGCCTCCCGGGCGAGCCCCGATGGGGCGGGGCCAGGATCGGAAGCGCCGAGGTTTAGGCGGCGCCGACGCGCCTGCCAATACCGGAGAATCTCAAGGGTGGGCCGAGACCCGCCCAGCCTGGGGAAAGGCAAAGGGAGGGATCCGTCTGCGCGCCGATCGGGCGCGTGCAGACGAGGTTGTCCCATGTCTTCTTCCTCCTGGAGCGCCGAGCGCGTCACCGCTCTGAAGACCCTGTGGCTGGCGGGCCGGTCCGCCGCCGAGATCGCCAAGGCCCTGGGCGGGGTGACTCGCAACGCCGTGATCGGCAAGGTCCACCGGCTTGGCCTGGCCGGGCGGATGGAGCCGGCGGGTCCCCGCCGGGCCCGGGCCGCACGGGCCAAGGACCCCGCCCCGCCCCCCCCCCGCCGCCCCCGGCCCCCCCCCCCCCCCCCCCCCCCGCCCCCC
>CAZRPD010000256.1:0-5129 GCA_964601775.1 uncultured Caulobacter sp.
CCTCCAGCGTCATCCGCGCGACCAGGTCCTGGACCCGGGCGTCGGTGGGCTGGGCGGGGTCCTTGTACAGCGGCCGGCCGCCGGCGGTGCGGGGCTGGGCGGCGCGGGCCAAGGCGAGGTTCGGCGCGGCCGCGGCCGAAAGCGCGACGAGGCTGGCGCCAAACAGGCGGCGGGTGAGGGTGGTGGTCATGGCGTTTCCCAAGGCGTGACGGCTCTGGGACCGTCTTGTCAGATCACTATGGATTTGGTTGTCTGACCACTCAAGCAAAAACATGGTACCGGTCTCATCGTACATTGCGATGACGCCCAGGGAGGGGAAAGTCATGACCAAGAATGTTGGCCGCGATCGCATGCTCGCGACAGGCCGGAGCCGAGGGTGGCGTGCAAAGGCCGGCGGCGTTCTGCTCGCCTTGGCCATGCTGGCCGGACAGGCCCAGGCGGCCGAGCCTGCCCGCTGGGCCGCGGCGTGGGCGACGGCCAATCTGGCGCCCGAGGCCAAGGACCAGCTGGCGCCAAGCGACTACCAGGACGCCACGCTGCGCCAGGTCGTGCGGCTGAGCGCGGACGGCCATCAGGTGCGGGTGCGCCTCTCCAACGCCTTCGGCGCCGAGGCGCTGAAGATCAGGGCCGCCCACATCGCCGTCTCGACCGGGCCGGGCAGCGCCCGGATCGATCCCGCCTCCGATCGCGCCCTGACCTTCGCTGGACGTCCTGACGTCGTCATTCCCAAGGGAGCGGACTACTGGTCCGATCCGGTACGTCTGGACGTGAAGGCCCTGACCAGCGTGGCGATCAGCCTGCGCTATGCCGAGGCGCCCGCGGCGCAGACGGGGCATCCGGGGGCGCGGGCGACCACCTACCTGCTGGCCGGCGATCACCTGGCCGCGCCGGACCTGCCCGGCGCCAGAACCATCGAGCGCTGGCAGCAGATTGCGGCCGTCGAGGTGCTCAACCCCGCCAGGCTCGCCGTGCTGGCCGCCTTCGGTGACAGCATCACCGACGGCTATGGCGTCAAGGCCGACAGCAACCAGCGCTGGACCGACTTCCTGGCGCAGCGTCTGGAAGGGCGGGGCGTGGCCGCCCTGAACCTGGGCATCGGCGGCAACCGCGTCCTGGCCGACGGCCTGGGTCCAGGCGGCCTGGCCCGCTCCGAGCGCGACGTGCTGTCCCAGCCGGGCGTGACGCATCTGTTGCTGCTGGAGGGGGTCAACGACCTGGGCGTCCTCACCCGCCAGAGCCCGCCCGCATCGGCTGACGCCTATCTCGCCCTCGGCGACCAGCTGATCGGGGCCTATCGGCAGATGGTCGAGCGGGCGCGCGGCCGGGGCGTCAAGGCGATCGGCGCGACCATCCCGCCGTTCGGGGGATCGGGCTACTACCACGCCACGCCGCAGAGCGAAGCGGCGCGGCAGGCGCTGAACGCCTGGATCCGCACGCCCGGAAACTTCGATGCGGTCGTCGACTGGGACGCGACCTTGCGCGATCCGGCCCGGCCCACCCACCTGGCGCCCGCCTACGATAACGACGGCCTGCATCCCAACATCGCCGGTTACGAGGCCATGGCCAAGGCGATCCCGCTATCGCTGCTCGCTGGGCGGGGGAGGCGCTAGCGCCCCGCCTGGGCGTAGACGCCCAGCAGCGCGCCGACGAAGCCGCCGGCGACCTTGGTCGACAGGATGGATCCATCCTCGTCGCCCTTGAGCCTGCGCCAGTCGCCTTCGTTCAAGGCGTAGTCGAAGTCGTAGCGGCCGCCGCGGGCGATGATCCTCAGTCCCACCGGCGCGCCGGGCGGCAGGTCGACGGAGACGCTGGTGACCTCTATCCCCGCCGCAGGCTGGTCCGGGCCGGCGCGGCGTTCCAGCACCAGCTTCTGGCCGTCCTGGTCGCGGCGCAGGCCCAGGAAGAAGAAGTAGTCGTCGTTCTGCAGGGCGACCATGCCGGCCCGGTCGCCGGGGCCGACCGGTGAGAACCGCACCACCGTCGAGGCGCTTGCGTTGAGATGCTGCTGGCGGCGGCCCCAGAAGGACGGCTGTGCCTTGCCGCCGAGGGCGTCGGGGCGCGCTTCCAGGATCAACCGGCCGTTCTCCAGCCGCCACCAGCGCTCGCGCGGAACCCGCAGGGTCACCCAATCCAGCGGCAAGGCCTGGCCATCGAAGGTCTCGCGCGCCTGGAAGGCGCCGGCGGTGGGCGGCGGCGCCGGACGGGGCGCCGGCAGGTCGGGCCGCTTCGCCGCATAGGGAATGGGCTTGCCCCGCTCCAGAATGACCGGCCAGCCGTCCTTCCACTCGACCGGCAGCAGGAAGGTCTCGCGGCCGGTGTTGTAGAGGTCCTCGCCATAGGGGCGCACGGCCAGGAAAGTGGCCCACCACCGGCCGTCGGGGGTGTCGACCAGATTGGCGTGGCCGGCCGAGGTGATCGGAAGAGGCCGATCCCTGGGCAGGTCGCGCTGGGTCAGGATCGGGTTGCCGGGGTAGGGCGTGTAAGGCCCCCAGGCGTTCCGGGCGCGCAACACCACCTGGCTGTGGCCCTCGGCCGTGCCGCCTTCGGCCGCCACCAGATAGTACCAGCCGTCCTTCTTCAGGATGTGCGGGCCCTCGGGCCAGATCGGCTTGCTAGCCGGATCGACGCCCTTGTCGAGCAGCAGTCGAGGCTGGCCGACGGTCTGCTGCGTCTTGGGATCGTAGGCGATGGCCCAGATCGCCCGGTGGCCCTCGTACTCGGCCGGACCCGGCGGCGCGCCGTTGTAGACGATCACGGCCTGGCCATCGTCGTCGAAGAACAGATAAGGGTCGATGCCTTGCACCGCCGGCAGCCAGACTGGATCCGACCACGGCCCCTTGGGGTCCTTGGCGGTGATCAGGAAGTTGCCGCCGCAGTCCACGCAGGTGTTGAGGATGTAGAACACCCCGGCGCGGTGGCTCAGGGTCGGGGCGAACACCCCACGCGACAGGCCCAGCCGCTTGAAGTCCAGCATGCCGGGCCGATCGATGGCGTTGGCGATCTGCCGCCAGTGGACCAGGTCGGTCGAATGGAACACCGGGATGCCGGGGAACCAGCCGAAGGTCGAGGAGACCAGATAGAAGTCCTGCCCCACGCGCATGACCGCTGGGTCTGGATAGGCTCCCTTGAGGATCGGATTGGCGTACTGGCCAGGGCCGGGCCGGAAGGCCGCGTCCGAGGCGTCGGCGCCTTCGTAGTCGAACCCGTCGAAGGCCGCCGTCGGCGGTCGGGTCTGGGCTTGGGCCGTCTGGCATCCCAGCAGGGCCAGCGCCAGCAGGGCAGGGCGAAGGATCATCGAGCGCTCCCGGAATCAAAGGCTAATCGACCGCGACGAGGATCGCCTCGAGCACGGCGTTGTCGTCCAGGCGCCAGATCTTGATGACGTGGCGGCCGGCGCTCAAGGCGTCGAAGCGCGCTTCCACCGTGTGGACGTTGTCCTTGACGGCGGCGACCCAGGCGACCTGCTGCGGCGTCGACGCCGAGCCGGGCGTGGGGACCAAGCTGGCGGTCAGGATCTGCGGCGCGCCATCGTCGACCGAAACGCCGATCCGCACGCCGGCTCCGCCCGAGACGTCCAGGGTCGGCGACAGGCGCAGGACCACGCGGGCGTCGCCCGCGCGCGGCGTGGCGATGTCGTATTCCAGCCGCACGCCGTCCGCGAGACTGGTCGCGGGACGTCCCTGGGGCAGGGCCAGGGCGGCCTGGCCGCGTCCCAGGTTCGAAACCTTCGTCCAGGCAAGGCCCTTGCCGCCGATCGCGCGATCGAAGCTTCCGGCCTCGCGCGCGATATGGTGGGGATCGGCGGGCTTGGGCGGGCCGAACCGCACCTTGGCGGCCAGGCGGTCGGGCGGGGTGTCGGCCGCGACCCGGGTGATGCTGGGCATGCTCTGCTGGGTGGGGTCGTTCCAGATCACATAGTTCATGTGGACCTGGTTCATCATGCCGGCCCACTTGCCGTCGTTCAGCGCGTGGTAGCGCTGGGTCAGGGCCGCGTCGCGCTGGAAGGCCGTCTCGACCTGGTCGGCGAAGACGTTGGCGCGCGCATCGTTGCGCGACGCCAGGCGCCGGTTCCAGGCCGTGGCATAGTACATCTCGTAGAGATTGGCCAAGGCCATGACCGGATGCTCGACCAGCTGGAAGAAGGCGTCGTGCTGGTCGGGCGCCAGGCGCGGCTTGATCGCCTCGACCTTGGCGACCAGCGCCCGCCAGGCCGCGACCTTGGTCCCGAAGTCGCCGCCGTCCAGCACCGGCCCGGTTTCGACGCCGATCGCAAAGCTGTCCTGGTCGATCAGCTCGGGTTTGCGACGCGAGGCCAGGGTCCCGTAGGCGGCCATGATCTCGCCGATCTCGCCGGCCAGTTCGGGGCCGAAGGTCTGGCCGGCCCAGCGCCGAGGGAAGTCCTCCAGCGCCTTGGGCGTCATCGCCTCGGGATTCCAGGCCATGCGCATGAAGAAGTCGAGCGGATACTCCAGCGGCTTGATGTCGCCGACATTGACGATCCACAGGGCCCGCGCGCCGCGCTCATAGGCCAGGTTCATCTGCTGCCAGGTCTTGGCGACCTGGACGGTGTTGATCCACTTGTAGTTCCGGGGTCCGCCGACATAGTCGAAGTGGTAGTAGACCCCGTAGCCGCCGGCGCGATCCAGCGGGTCCTGGCCGGGGACCGGCAGGCGGCGGATCTGGCCCCAGTTATCGTCGGCGAACAGCAGGGTGACGTCGTCCGGCACGCGCATCCCGTGGTCGTAGTAATCCTGGACCTCCTTGTAGAGCGCCCAGACCTGCGGGGTCTTCTCTGGCGGCTTGCCCGTCACCTCGGCGATGATCGCCCGCTGGTCGGAGACCACCTTTTCAAGCAGCGCGGTGGCTGCGCCCTCGGCCATCGGCTCGTCGCCGTCGCCGCGCATGCCGACCGTCACCAGGCTTTCGTAGGGTTTGCCGTCGCCCTTCGACATCATGCGCGCGATGCCGCCGCGCCAGAAGGCCCGCAGGTTGTCGCCGTTGGTCTCGTAGTCCCAGCGGCCGCCGGTGACGCCCTTGTCGGTGTTGCGATGCCATTCGCTCTGGGCGCGGGTCATCGGCTCATGATGCTGTGGACGGCTCTCCACCCCACCGGCAGCATAGGCTTCCGG
>CAZRPD010000257.1:0-5096 GCA_964601775.1 uncultured Caulobacter sp.
AGCAGCCCGCCCAGGCTGGCCAGCATGGCCATGCTGGGCTCGCCGCCGTTGAAGGCCGACCCCAGGGCCGAGAGGCCGATCGAGGCGACCGAACCGAACACCAGCACCGGGCCCAGCACCCACGGCAGCACCTGCCACCAGCCGGTCTGACCCATGTCGTGCAGGCGCTTGGCGTGGATGCAGACGCTGGCGTAGATCGTGGCCAGCGAGATGGCCCAGCCGATCAGCGGCAGCCAGCCGGCGACGACGTTGACGCCCAGCAGGACGAGCCAGCCGATCCAGAACGCCTGGCGGCCAATGCGGCCCTCGGGCGACAGGAACAGGGTCTTCCAATCCATCGTGTTCTCCAATCTCGACCCCATAGGTAGGGGCCGAAGACCCGCCGATGAAGTGAAAAGCGGGTCATGACGCAGACTTAATCGCATACGCCTGCGACAGCTCCGCTTGGCGTCAAATTTTCTGCAAACCTTTTCGTGAACCGCAGAGGAGGAACCGCCATGAGCGAGTTCCACGAGGCGCGCCTGCCCGCGCGCCTGGCGTTCGGCTGCACCGGCGGGATCGAGCGGCGCACCGAGGTTGTCACCCTGGCGTCGGGTTTCGAGCGCCGCACCAGTCCCTGGAGCCAGGGCCGCCGCCGCTGGCTGATCGCCACCGCCGCCCGGCCGCTGGACGAGGTCGCCGAGTTGCTGGCCTTCTTCGAGGCGCGGGGCGGACGGCTGGCGGGCTTCCGGTTTCGCGATCCGGCCGACTTCAAGTCGTGCGTGCCTTCGGGCGTGACGGCGGCGACCGACCAGGCGCTCGGGACCGGCGACGGCGCGAAGAAGACGTTCCAACTGGTCAAGGCCTATGGGACGGTGACGCGAACGATCGCCAAGCCGGTAGCCGGAACGGTCAAGATCTCGGTGGCAGGCGCGGCCCTGGCCGCCAGCGCCTTCAACGTCGATGCGGCGACCGGCCTGGTGACCCTGGTCACGGCGCCGGTCGTGGGCGCGACGGTCAAGGCCGGCTTCGAGTTCGATGCGCCGGCGCGGTTCGACACGGACCGGCTGGACGTGACCCTGGAGGGCTTTGCGGCCGCCCGGGTCACGGCCTGCGCCCTGGTCGAGGTGCGGGTCTGATGCGCGCGCTGCCTGAGGGGCTGGATACGGACCGCCTGGCCTGGGCGTGGATCGTCGTGCGCGTCGATGGCCAGCGGCGGGGTTTCACCGACCACGACCGCGACCTGGTGGTGGACGGCGTGACCTGCCGGGCTGGCGGCGGCTGGAGCCCGGGCGCGACCGACACCGCCGCCGGCTACGCACCGGGGCAGGCGGCGGCGCTGGGCGTGCTGGACGATGCGGGGATCAGCGAGGGGGACCTCGCAGCCGGCCTCTATGACGGCGCCCGCGTGGCGGCGCTGCGCGTCGACTGGAGCGCGCCGTATCGCGTGGTGCGCCTCTGGACGGCCACCATCGCCGCGGTGAGCCGCGAAGGCGAGGCGTTCAAGGCGACCCTGGCCGGTCCAGCGGCCGACCTGGAGCGGGTGGCGGGACGGACCTTCACCCGGCTGTGCGACGCGCGGCTGGGCGACGCTCGCTGCGGGATCACGCCGCCGGCGGGCGCGGTTTGCGACAAGCGCTGGGCAAGTTGCGTCGGCGTGTTTGCCAACGGCGTGAACTTCCGGGGATTCCCGACGTCGCCGGGCGAGGACTTCCTGACGCTGTACCCGGCCGAGGGCGAGCGGAACGACGGGGGGCGGCGGTGAGCCCCCACCTGACCGCGCGCCAGCGCGCGGTCGTCCGCCCCCGAAGGGGGCAGACGGATAATCTCCGTCCTCCCCCTTTGGGGGAGGGGAACCGCCGAATGGCGGTGGAGGGGGCTTCCGCCGCCATCCTCGCCGAAGCCCGCCGTTGGCTCGGCACGCCCTACCGCCACCAGGCCTCGACTCTCCACGCCGGCTGCGACTGCCTGGGCCTGGTCCGCGGCGTCTGGCGCGCGATCCACGGCGTCGAGCCCGAACCGCCGCCGCCCTACCGTCCCGACTGGGCCGAGACCGGCGGGAAGGAACTGCTGCTGGACGCCTTCGCCCGCTGGCTGCTGCCCGTTTCGCCGGCCGCCGCGAGACCCGGCGACGTCCTGGTCTTCCGCATGGCCCCGAACGCGGTCGTCAAGCACTGCGCGATCCAGTCCGGGCCCGACCGCATCATCCACGCCTACTGGGGCCGAGCCTGCGTCGAAAGCGCCCTGGGCCGCTGGTGGCGAGAGCGGTGCGTGGCCGTCTTCCGTTTTCCCTGAAAGGAGCCTGCGATGGCCCAGATGATCCTGTCCAGCGTCGGCGCGGCGATCGGCGGGCCGCTCGGCGCGGTGGCCGGCGCAGCGCTGGGGGCGATGGCCGACCAGGCGGTGGTCAACGCCCTGAGTCCCGCCCGCCAGGTCGGTCCGCGCATTCCCGAACTGCGCCTGACCGGAGCGGCCGAGGGCGCGCCGTTGCCGTGCGTCTTCGGCCGCGCCCGGGTGGGCGGCCAGGTGATCTGGGCGGCGCGCTTTCGCGAGAAACGCGTCGAGGGCCGGGTCGGCGGCGGCAAGGGCCAGAAGACGACCGCCTATGCCTACAGCCTGTCGTTCGCCGTCGCCGTGGCCGAGGGCCCGATCGACGGCCTGGGCCGGATCTGGGCCGACGGCAAGGTCATGGACATGACCGGCGTCACGATGCGCCTGCATCGCGGGACCGAGGACCAGGCGCCCGACCCGCTGATCGCCGCCATCGAAAGCGACGCGCCGGCCTATCGCGGCGTTGCCTATGTGGTGTTCGAAGACCTGCCGCTGGCGCCCTACGGCAACCGCCCGCCGCAACTGTCGTTCGAGGTCTTCCGCCGGCCGCGCGCGCCCGGGACCGTCGGCCTCGAAGAGCGACTGAAGGGGGTCTGCCTGATCCCTGGGGCGGGCGAGTTCGTCTATGCGACGCAGGCCGTGCTGCGCCGCGAAGGCCTGACCCGCACGGCGTCCGAGAGCGTCCACAACGCCGAGGGGCGACCCGATCTGGTCGTGGCCCTGGACCAGCTGCAGGCTCAGCTGCCGGCGGTCGAGGAGGTGACCCTGGTCGTCTCGTGGTTCGGGACCGACCTGCGCTGCGGCCAGTGCCAGATCCGGCCGGGCGTCGAGCAGGCGGCCAAGGACACCCTGCCGTTCGCGTGGACCGTCGCGGGCGTCGACCGCACCGGCGCGCACCTGATCTCGCTGAAGGCCGGGGTTCCGGCCTATGGCGGCACGCCGGCCGACGCGGTGGTCTTGCAGGCCATCGCCGAACTGAAGCGGCGGGGGCTGCGGGTGGTGCTGTATCCGTTCATCCTGATGGATCCCCCGGCCGGCCAGGCGGCCTATCCCTGGCGTGGGCGGATCACCTGCGAGGCGGGCGCGGACGGGACGACCGCCGCAACGACCCAGGTCAACGCCTTCTTCGACGGGACCTGGGGGCTGCGCCGCATGGTGCTGCACCAGGCGGCTCTGGCCGCGCAGGCCGGCGGCGTCGACGGCTTCCTGATCGGCTCGGAGCTGCGCGGCCTGACCACCGTGCGCGGCGCGGGCGGGAGCTATCCGGCGGTCGCCAAGCTGAAGAGCCTGGCCGCCGAGGTGCGCGGCGTCGTGGGCGCAGACACGAAGCTGGGCTATGCCGCCGACTGGTCGGAATATTTCGGCCACCAGCCGGGCGGGGGCCATGCCGTCTTCCATCTCGACCCGCTGTGGGCCGATCCGAACATCGATTTCGTCGGGGTGGACTGGTATCCGCCGGTCACCGACTGGCGCGAGGGCGAGGCGCATCTGGACGCCCAGGCCGGCGCGTTCGGGACCAGCGATCCGGCCTATCTGCGCGCCGGCCTGACCGGCGGCGAGAATTTCGACTGGTACTATGCCTCCGCCGCCGCCCGCGACGCGCAGGCCCGCACCCCGATCACCGACGGCGCCCATGGCGAGCCGTGGATCTGGCGGTCCAAGGACCTGCTGTCGTGGTGGAGCAACCCCCACCACGACCGGCCCGGCGGCGTGCGTTCGACGACGCCCACGGCCTGGGTCCCCAAGTCCAAGCCCATCCGCCTGATCGAGTTCGGCTGCCCGGCCGTCGACAAGGGGAGCAATGCGCCCAACCTGTTCATCGACCCGAAGAGCTCGGAGAGTCTCTTGCCGCCTTATTCGACCGGCGAACGCGACGACTTCGGCCAGCGGCGCTATCTGGAAACCGTGCTGGCCTGGCTGGACGAGCCGCAGGCCAATCCCGTTTCGCCACTGTATGGTGGGCCGATGATCGCGGCGGCCAGCGCCTGGTGCTGGGACGCGCGGCCGTTTCCCGACTTTCCGGCGCGCTCGGACGTCTGGGCCGACGGCGGCAACTGGGCGCTGGGGCACTGGCTGACCGGGCGGACGGGGATCGCGCCGCTGCCCGAACTGATCCAGGCCCTGGGGGCGCGAGCCGGGGTGCGGATCGATCCCGGCGAGGCGGGCGGGGCTGTCGGCGGCTATGTCGTCGACCGGCCGATGCGGCTGCGCGACGCCCTCTCGCCCCTGACCGAGGCCTTCGCCCTGGACCCCGTCGAGCGCGGCGATCACGTGAAGATGGCGGCGCGCGGCGGGCGGACCGTCGGGGCGCTGGCAGAGGACGATCTGGTTCTGCCCGACGACGGTCCCGGCGAGACGCAGACCCGCACCCTGGACCCCGCCGTCGAGGCCCTGCGCCTGCGTTTCCTGGACGCCGCCCGCGACTATCAGGTCGGAGCGCTGATCGTCCGGCGCGAGGCGGGGCAGGGGACCCGCGACGCAGACGCCCCGATCGTGCTCACGGCGCCGGAGGCTCAGGCCGTGGCCCGCCGGATGCTGGCCGCCGACGAGGCCGCCCGCCGCGCGCGGATCGTCCGCCTGGCGCCGTCGGCCGCCCTGCGGCTGGAAGCCGGCGACCGGCTGGCCTTCGACGGCGCGGCGTGGCGGGTGGCGCGCCTGGACCTGGACGAGACGCCGCGCGCGACCCTGGTCCCGGTCCAGGCGACCCAGGGCGCAGGCGGCGTCATCGACTGGACGCCGGCCCCGCCGCGCGACCCGGCCGCGCCGCCGGTGCTGTACGTGCTGGA
>CAZRPD010000258.1:0-5064 GCA_964601775.1 uncultured Caulobacter sp.
CCGAAGAATTCACGCACGGCGCCCGCGGCGGGCTTGGCGTTGATCAGGTCGTGCGGCATCACGGTGTCGATGTCGACCGACGACATGCGTTCCTTGATGGCGCGTTCCATGCGCAGCAGGCCGACGCGGTACTGGTTTTCCAGCAGCTCACCGACCGAGCGAACGCGACGGTTGCCCAGGTTGTCGATGTCGTCGATTTCGCCGCGACCGTCGCGCAGGCCCACCAGGACCTTCAGCACGGCCAGGACGTCTTCCTTGCGCAGGATGCGGACTTCGTCCGACACGTCCTGCTCCAGGCGCATGTTCATCTTCACGCGGCCCACCGACGACAGGTCGTAGCGCTCGGCGTCGAAGAACAGCGACTTGAACATCGCCTCGGCGGCTTCCACCGTCGGCGGCTCGCCCGGACGCATGACGCGATAGATGTCGAACAGCGCGTCTTCACGGACGGCGTTCTTGTCCACGCGCAGGGTGTTGCGCATGTAGGCGCCGACCGTGACGTGGTCGATGTCCAGCACGTCGATGGTGTCGAAGCCTTGGTCGGCCAGGGCCTGGATCGCCGGAACATCCAGCTCGTCGCCGGCTTCCGAATAGATCTCGCCGGTCTCGAAGTTGACGGCGTCGCGGGCCAGGTAGCGGCCGGTCAGGGCCTCGGGCGCCAGCAGCAGGGTCTTCAGGCCGCCGTCGGCGAACTTCTTGGCCTGGCGGGCGGTGATCTTGGTGCCGGCCGGAGCGACTTCCTCACCCGTGTCGGCGTCGACCAGGGGGAACTCCGGCTTCACGCCGCGCCAGCGCTCGGGCTTGTACGGGGTGGCCCAGCCGCCCGAACGCTTCTCGAACGGGACGACGTCGTAGAACGTGGTCAGGATCTCTTCGCCGTCCATGCCCAGGGCATAGAGGAAGGTCGTGGCCGGCAGCTTGCGGCGACGGTCGATGCGGACGTAGACGATGTCCTTGGCGTCGAACTCGAAGTCCAGCCACGAGCCGCGGTACGGGATCACGCGGGCGGCGAACAGCAGCTTGCCCGAGGCGTGGGTCTTGCCCTTGTCGTGGTCGAAGAACACGCCCGGCGAGCGGTGCATCTGCGAGACGATGACGCGCTCGGTGCCGTTGACGATGAAGGTGCCCTTGTCCGTCATGAGCGGGATATCGCCCATGTAGACGTCCTGCTCCTTGATGTCCTTGACCGAGCGGGCGCCGGTTTCTTCTTCCGTTTCGAACACGATCAGGCGCAGCTTGACCTTCAGCGGCGCGGCGAAGGTCATGTCGCGCTGAATGCATTCTTCAACGTCGTACTTGGGCTCTTCGAACTCGTACGAAACGTATTCCAGGACGGCGCGTTCGTTGAAGTCCTTGATCGGGAACACCGACTTGAAGACCGCTTCCACGCCCTCGTCGCGGCGTTGGCCCGGACGGACCTCGCGCTGCAGGAACTGTTCGTAGGAGGAGCGCTGAACCTCGATCAGGTTCGGCATCTGCACGGCCTCGGGGATGCGACCGAACGACTTCCGGATACGCTTCTTGCCGGTGAAGGATTGCGCCATGTTTTTTCCCTGCGGCGCGGACGGAATCCGCGCGTGAATTCGAATGTCCGTAGCGTCCACCCTCGCCGCTCGCCTGCTAGAGGGAGCTGCGGACGCTGGAATTCCCCTGTCAGGCGACCGGGACCGGAAGCCTGAGGGCGCCCCTTCGCGCGATCGGAGGGCTGTTGATCGCGCCTCGGGGCGTAATACGGACGCGCCAAAGCGCTCCGCCGAATATCTTCGTGAACGCGGGGATATAGGGGATGTGGATAAGGATGGGAAGGGGGAATTTGACGGAAGCGGCAAGCGCCCCCTCCGTCACGCGGCTGCGCCGCGCGCCACCTCCCCCGTTTCACGGGTGAGGAGAAGATACATCATCCTCCCCCGCCTGCGGGGGAGGTGGATCGGCGCGAATACGCGACGAGACGGAGGGGGCGCTTTGGCCCCCTAGCCCTTCTTCAGGGCCTTCATCGCCAGGGACACCCCAAACGCGATCAGACAGACGAAGAACGCGACCTTGGTCAGCGCTCCCGCAACATCGACGACGAAACCCAGGACCCCAAACAGGATCATCAGGACGAGCAGGACACCAGCGAGCTTGAGCATGCGGGGGAAACGTAGCTTGGGCGGAGAGGTTCCGCCCTTAAGCCTTCCACAACCCCACCGTTCCCTTCGGCCCGCACAGCACGCCGGATGTCTTGCCCGTCAGCCGCACGCTGTTCATCGGCGCGGGCGACAGGCGCTGGAACGGCGCGCCTTTACGGCTGACGATCGTGCCGGCCAGGCCCGTGGCCATCACCGTGTCGCCATCGACGTCCAGGCCCGACAGATAGCCCGCCGGCGCCGCCACCGCCTCGAAGTCGATCCGGCCCGGATCCAGCCGGGCCAGGTTCACGCCCTCGGCGGTCGGGTTCTTGTAGTCGCCGCCGGCCACCCACAGCGTCCCGTCCTTGGCGAAGGCGCAGGCGAACGCGCCCTTGGACGAGGCGTCGGCCAGGATCGGCGTGTCCAGGGCCACGAACACCCCGCCGCCCCCGCGCGACAGATAGACCCGCGCCTTGCCCGCCCCGCCGGTGCAGAACGCCACCTGCCCGCGCCGGCCGATGGCGACGCAGCCGTTGCTGGCGGCGAAGGCGCCCTCCCCGTCGGCGGCCGGCGGCACGCCCTCGGGCTTGAGCCGGTTCCAGGTCTCCCCGCCGTCGGCGGTGTAGAGCACGGTGAACCGCCCCTGGGTCGGATCGCCCAGGATGAAGCCGCGCCGGCCGTCGACGAAGGCGATCGAGTCCCAGAAGCCGTCCGGATCCTGGTTGGTCGTCACCTGGACCCACTTTTTGCCGCCATCGCGCGTGCGCCACAGCTGCGAGGCGTCGCCGGGCCCGGCGCTCATGGCCAGCACGTGGCTGTCGCTGAAGGCGTGCAGCCCCCGAAAGTCCAGCCCCTCGGCCCCGACGATCCGCATGGCGTCCTGGCGCTCGCCCTTGCCCCGCACCAGCCAGCCCTTGGACCCCGACGCCCAGTAGTCCTTCCCCCCGGTCGGCGAGAGGCCCCGCAGCTCGCTCTCGCAGGCCGAGGCTGGAATGCGGATCCCGCCCACACCCTCGGCAAGGCCGTCCTGCGCGAAGGCGGGCGCGGCGACCAGCGTGATGGCGCCGGCGGCGATGAAATCTCTACGGTTCAAGATGAGGCTCGCCTCGTGCTCAAAGCCCATGAGTCGCGCTGAGTAGACTACAATGCAAGGGGCAGCGCGGGCGGCTCCCTTTCCCATAGGGAGAGAGGTTCGTTAAAGGCCCGCTCGCAGCGCTTCGAAGTAGCGCGCATCCGCCGGAGCGCCCGCCGGCGAGGCCGCGCCGTCCAGCAGCAGGCCCCGCAGGCGCTGGCGGTCCTGGTCCTTCCGGATCAGCTCCCGCACATACTCGCTGCTCGTGCCGTAGCCTCGCCCCGACACCTGCTCATCGACGAAGGCTTTCAACGGCGCCGGCAGGGAGATGTTCATCGTCGTCGTCCGAAGAGCCTCTCACGGTTGGCAAAAATTGGCAAAGCCGCCCGCAATGCGTCGCCCCCATCGCCCAAACGAAAGCGGCCCCGGAGGTTTCCCTCCGAGGCCGCTCGGCAGTTCCATCAGGAACCTGATCCCAGCTGACGCTGGGGCCAGATTACTTGATTTGGATCTTGGCGCCGGCTTCCGTGAGCTTCTTCGCGACTTCGTCGGCTTGGGCCTTCGAGACGTTTTCGACGACGTTCTGCGGAGCGCCTTCGACCAGGTCCTTGGCTTCCTTCAGGCCGAGGTCCGGACGGACGCCGCGGACTTCCTTGATCACGTTGATCTTCTTGTCGCCGCCGTCGACCAGGACAACGGTGAACTCGGTTTGCTCTTCAGCAGCTTCAACCGGGGCGGCAGCGCCACCGGCAGCGGCGACGGCGACCGGAGCGGCGGCCGAGACGCCCCACTTTTCTTCCAGCAGCTTCGACAGTTCAGCGGCTTCCAGCACCGACAGGGTGGACAGTTCTTCGACCAGCTTTTCGAGCTTCGACATGTGTCAGTTCCTTAGAGAGATTGGGATAGATATGCGGGGATGACCGTTACGCGGCGTCTTTGGTCGCGTAGGCGTTGAAAACGCGAGCCAGCTGGGCAGCCGGGGCCTGCAGGACGCCAGCGATCTTGGTCGCCGGAGCCTGGATGAGGCCGATAAGCTTGCCACGCAGTTCGTCCAGCGACGGCAGGGTCGCCAGAGCACGCACGCCGGCTTCGTCGAGCACGTTGGTCTGGTCCAGAACGCCACCGACAATCTTGAGCTTGTCGTTTTCTTTGGCGAACTGCACCGCGATCTTCGCGGCCGAGACGGCGTCCGGGCCGTAGGCGATGGCGACCGGGCCGGTGAACAGGGCAGAGCCCGTATCGCCAAGCTTGCCGTCCAGAGCCTTGAGGGCCAGGGTGTTCTTCACAACCTTGATCGCGGCGCCTTCCTTGCGGAGGCGAAGACGAAGGTCGGTCATTTCCGCAACGGTCAGACCCATGTAGTGGGTCACGACGACAGCGCCGGCATCGGCGAAGACGCTTTTCAGCGACTCGATCGATTCCTGCTTTTGAGCGCGGTCCATTGCGGTCTCCTACTCAATAACAGCGGCCGGACCATTCCGGCAGCCAGATGCGGTCCCATGCGGAATGGCTCCCGCGTGCGAGTCGCATATGCCTGTTTCAAGGAAAGTCGGCCGCGTTCCGGTCTCGGACTGTTAAGTCGCAAGCAGGAAGACTTGGCGTCTCTATCCCTGTCTCCCGACGGCGAGGAAGGGCTCTTCCTCGATTACGGCGTTGGTGACCCCACGCCCCGTAGTTCTCAAACAGGTTCTTCAGCGGACCGGAGTCCGTCGAAGAGGCGCGCCGTATAGACGAAGATCGGCGGGATATCAAGCGGCCCACCACGTCCCGCTTCCCCGGCGAAGGCCGGGGCCCAGATCGAACCCAGAGCGCCTGTCGTCCGGCCCGGCCGTATCTCGGATCATCCCCAGCCGTTCCGGATGGATCTGGGCCCCGGCCTTCGCC
>CAZRPD010000259.1:0-4968 GCA_964601775.1 uncultured Caulobacter sp.
TGATGGGGGGGGCCCCCCCGCAGGCGCCGACCCCGCCCTCCCCGCCCGGCAGGCCGACCAGCACCGGCACCGGCGCCTCGATGACGACGTCGAAGGCGCCGGCGGCGTCGATCAGGATCGGCAGGCCGGTCTCGGCGCGGAACGACGCCCAGGCGCGCATGTCAGGCGCGCGGCCGTGGGCGGCGGCCGGCACGATGGCCTCCAGCGGCCCGGGGGCGTCGGGCAGGCGATTGCGCAGATGGCCGGTGTCGAACATGGCGCTGAACGGGTCGACGTCGACCAGCCAGGCCTTGAGGCCCGCGGCGGCGACGCCGGCCAGGGTTTCCGGATCGGCCAGGGCCGAGACGACGCAGACGCCGCCTTCGCGCACGCCCAGGGCCTTCAGCGCCGCGGCCGTGGCCTCGACGCGGTCGGCGAAGGCGCGGGCGGCGACCGGACGGGCGAAGCGGGCGGCCAGACGGCTTTCGAGACTGGACGCTGAACCGGCGTAGCCCAGGGCTTCGGCGACGGCGTCGAAGTCGATCGGCGCGGCCCCATGACCATTGGTAGCGCGGACGAAGGCCTTCCCTTGCAGGAAGATGTTCTGAGCGGCGGCAGCGGGCTTCGGCAGCATTTCGGACGCATTCCACGACGAAAGCGGGCGACCTGCATGGCCGCACCATATGGTTAAGCAACCGTATTCGCTGATTCCATCTGGCCTAATGTGGCGCGCCGACGCGGCAGAAATGTCCTTCAGCTAGGCTGAATCTGCCAGCTGTCGCGCAATTCGCGCTTCAGGACCTTGCCGATGTGGCTGCGCGGCAGGCTGTCGACGATCTGCACGTCGGCCAGCCTCTGGGTCTTGCCGACCTGGCCATTGACGAAGGCCTTGATGTCGGCGGCCTCGCCGAAGTCCTTGTCCTTGAATGGGCCCTTCAGCGCCACGAAGGCCACCGGGGTCTCGCCCCATTCCTTGGACGGCACGCCGACCACCGCCGCCTCCAGCACGGCGGGATGCTGCACCAGCACCGCTTCCAGGTCGGAGGGGTAGATGTTGAAGCCCCCGGAGATGACCATGTCCTTCTTGCGGTCCATCAGGGTCAGGAACCCTTCCTCGTCGAAGCGCCCGACGTCGCCGGTGCGGATGAAGGTCCAGCCCTCGGGCGAGGTCCAGATCGCCTCGGCGGTCTTGTCCGGGCGGCCGTGATAGCCGTTCATGGTCGCGGCCGAACGGCCGACGATCTCGCCGACCACGCCGGGGCCGACCTGGACGCCGTCCTCGTCGATCAGGCGGATGTCGTGGCCGGGCGCGGGGCGGCCCACCGTGTGCAGCTTGTCGGGATGCTCGTGGGCGATGAGGATGCAGGTGCCGCCGCCCTCGGTCATGCCGAAATACTCGACGAGACCGCCGGGCCAGCGCTGCAGCACCTGCTCTTTCAGTTCCGCCGCGAACGGCGCGCTGGTGCAGAACTTCAGGTGGGTGGACGACAGGTCGTAGTCGGAAAAGTCGGGCCGCTCCATCAGGCGGCGGTACTGCACCGGCACCAGCATGGTGTGGGTCATGCGGTGCTGCTGAGCCAGGTCCAGATACTTGCCGGCGTCGAACTTCTTCATCAGCACCACGGTCCCGCCGCCGGCGAGGGTGGGGAAGAAGCAGACCAGGGTGGTGTTGGAATAGAGCGGCGTCGACAGCACGGTGACCGCCTCGGGGCCATAGCCGACGGCGTCGCCACGGAAGACGTGCTTCCAGCGCATGCCGTGCGACTGGACGATGCCCTTGGGCGTACCGGTCGTGCCGCTGGAATAGATGATGTTGAACGGCTGGTCGGGAGCGATGTCGACCGGCCGGGGCGTGGCGCCTTCCGGGGCCAGCCAGGCGTTAAAGTCGCGGTCCAGATCGATCTGGCGGACGGGGATCGGCGCGGGCTCCTGCGCCTGCGCCACCCCGGCGTCGAGGAAGAACAGCCGCGCCCCGCAGTCGGCGACCATGCCGGCGATGGCCTCGGGCGTGGACGAGGGCGCGATCGGCGCGACCGCGACGCCAGTGCGCAGGGCGCCCAGGAACAGCGCCGTGTACGGAATAGACGACAGGGCGCAGACGGCCACCGCCTCGCCGGGCGCGATCCCGTCGCGCTGCAGGGCGGCGGCGACCCGGTCGGCCAGGGCGTCGAACTGGGCGTAGCTCACCGCCTCGCCGGTCTCCATGACGATGGCCGGATGGTTGGGCCCCTCCTGCGCGCGGACGCGGAGGATGTCGCCCAGCGTGCCGTAGTCGGCGGACATCATGGCGGCGATGGTGGTCATGGGAGACTCCTACTGAACGGTCGGTGAGGGCCCCCTCCGGCCCTCTGGGCCACCTCCCCCGCATCGCGGGGGAGGATCGCGGCGCCCAGATGCTCTCCCGCGATGCGGGGGAGCTGTCGCGAAGCGACTGAGGGGGCTAGCGCAGGCGTCAGGCGTCCTTGAACCCCTTGCCCTCGGCCACCAGCCGTTCCAGCAGCGCCGACGGCTTGAAGTCATCCCCGTGCGCGGCGTGGAATTCCTTCATCTTGGCCAGGATCTTGTCGAGGCCGACCAGCTCGCCCCAGAACATCGGGCCGCCGCGATAGACCGGCCAGCCGTAGCCGTTGATCCAGACGATATCGATGTCGGACGCCCGGATGGCCTTGCCCTCTTCCAGGATCTTCGCGCCCTCGTTGACCATCGGGTACAGGCAGCGCTCCAGGATCTCCTGGTCGCTGATTTCGCGGCGCTGGATCTGGCGCTTCTCGGCGAAGTCGCGGATCACGCCCTCGACCTCTGCCGACGGCTTGGCGTTGCGGTTCTCGTCGTAGTCGTAGAAGCCCTTGCCGTTCTTCTGGCCGCGGCGGTCCATCTCGCAGAGCACTTCGCGCACGGTCGAGGACGAGGTCTTGGCCGGGTCCCAGCCGATGTCGAGACCGGCCAGGTCGCTCATGGCGAACGGCCCCATGGGCAGGCCAAAGTCGTACAGCACCCGGTCGACGTCCCAGGGCATGGCGCCTTCCAGGATCAGCTTCTGGGCCTCGCGCTGGCGCTGGGCCAGCATGCGGTTGCCGACGAAGCCGTGGCAGTTGCCGACCAGCACGGCGACCTTGCCGATCTTCTTGCCGATCTGCATCGACGTGGCGATCACCGACTTGTCGGTCTTCTCGCCGCGCACGATCTCCAGCAGGCGCATGACATTGGCCGGCGAGAAGAAGTGGAGACCGATCACGCTTTCCGGCCGGCTGGTGCTGGCGGCGATGACGTCGATGTCCAGGTACGAGGTGTTCGAGGCCAGGATCGCGCCCGGCTTGGCGATCTTGTCCAGCTTGCCGAAGACCTCCTTCTTGATCTCCATCAGCTCGAACACGGCCTCGATGATCAGGTCGCAGTCGGCCAGGTCCTCCAGGTTCATCGACGGCGTCAGCAGGCCCATGCGCTTTTCGACGTCGTCCTGGGTCAGCCGGCCCTTCTTGGCGGTGTTCTCGTAGTTCTTGCGGATGACCCCGACGCCGCGCTCCAGGTTCTCCTGTTTGGCCTCGATGATCGTCACCGGGATGCCGGCGTTGAGGAAGTTCATCGAGATGCCGCCGCCCATGGTGCCGGCGCCGATCACGCCGACCTTCTTGACGGGGATCGTCGGAGTGTCGTCCGGCACGTCGGGGATCTTGGCGGCCTGGCGCTCGGCGAAGAACACATAGCGCTGGGCGGCCGACTGGCTGCCGCTCATCAGTTCGACGAACAGCCGGCGCTCCTCGGCCAGCCCCTCCTCGAACGGCAGGTTCACCGCCGCCTCAATGCACTTGATGTTGTTCTCGGGGGCCAGGAAGCCGCGGAACTTCTTGGCGTTGGCCTTGCGGAAGTTCTCGAAGATCTCGGGCTTGCCGCGGGCGGCCTCGACCTTGTCGTTCAGCTCACGGACCTTGTTCAGCGGCCGGTCCTCGGCCAGCGCCACGCGGGCGAAGGCGATGGCCCCGTCGCGCAGAGCGCCTTCCTCGACGACCGAGTCGAACAGGCCCATCGCAAGAGCAGCTTTCGCCGGCACGTGCTGGCCGCTGGTCACCATCTCCAGCGCCTTCTCGACGCCGACGATGCGCGGCAGGCGCTGGGTGCCACCGGCCCCCGGCAGCAGGCCGATGTTCACTTCCGGCAGGCCGGCCTTGGCGGAAGGCACGGCGACGCGGTAGTGCGCCACCAGCGCCACCTCCAGCCCGCCGCCCAGCACCGTGCCGTGGATCGCCGCGACGACCGGCTTGGGCGAGTTCTCGATGATCGCCTGCACGTCCTGCAGGGACGGGCCGGTCATGGCCCTGCCGAACTCGGTGATGTCGGCGCCGGCGATGAAGGTCTTGCCCGCGCAGATCAGCACGATGGCCTTGACGGCCGGATCGGCGATCGCGCCCTCGAACGCGCCCTTCAGCCCTTCGCGGACCTTGGCCGACAGCGCGTTGACCGGAGGACTGTCCAGCGTGACGACGCCGATGTCGCCTTCGACAGTAAGATCGGTGACGTCGTTGATCGCGGCCATGGCGGCTTCCACCCTCAAGTTTCGTTTGAACGATTGTTTGAGAGAAGCCTGCACGGTCCGGCGAAGATGTCCAGACCTCCCTGACGGCGCCGCCTTTTCAGGCGCCCGCCGTTGACGGGACAATATCCATACTCCAAATTCGAAATTGTAGTTTCAGCCGAGATCGTCCGTGGATGCGAATGCCAGGCCGCGACCGTTTTCGCGCCGCATTTGCCTGAAATCCGACAAGAATGATCCGTGCTGGGGAGGGCGTTCGCGGCGGCTTCGGACGCGACTTGCACGCGTTCCTGTGTTTCGAAGCCGGTGGATCCGCGAGCGTGGCGCGTTGCCCGCAATGCGCCGGACTTTGGTAAAGCGCAACTCGGCGCGGAGGGCACCCTCCGCGCCGCTTTCTTGAGGGCGGTAGATCCTCCCCCGCGATGCGGGGGAGGTGGCCCAGAGGGCCGGAGGGGGCTAAC
>CAZRPD010000260.1:0-4938 GCA_964601775.1 uncultured Caulobacter sp.
GCCGTTTCCCCACCCCTCCCCCCCGCTGGTTGCCGGGGTGGGGGGGACCCCCCCTCCCTTTCTCGTTAATCCGGGGGAGGTGGCCGCGAAGCGGACGGAGGGGGCGCTTTGCCCTACCCCACCATCCCCGCCAGCCGCTGGCGGATCAGCGCCTCGGCCTCGCTCATGATCCGGTCGATCAGGTCCTTCACCGTCGGCACGTCGTGGATCAGGCCCTGGACCATGCCCGCCGTCCAGACGCCGTGATCCGTATCGCCCGTCTCCAGGCCCTCACGCCCGCGCGCGCCCTTCACCAGGTCGGCGACGTCCTCGAACTTGGCCCCGCCCGCCCGTTCGATGGCCACCACTTGCTGGCTGATGGCGTTCCGCGCCACGCGGGCGGTGTTGTGCAGGGTGCGGAAGATCAGGTCCGTCGCGCGCTCGTCGTTGGCGACCATGGCCTGCTTGAAGTTCTCGTGGATCGGGGCCTCGACCGTGGCGCAGAAGCGGGTGCCCATGTTGACGCCGTCCGCGCCCAGGGCCAGGGCCGCGACCAGGCCGCGGGCGTCGCCGAAGCCGCCCGAAGCGATCATCGGGATCTTCACCTTGTCGGCGGCGGCCGGGATCAGGATCAGGCCCGGGATGTCGTCCTCGCCCGGATGGCCGGCGCATTCGAAGCCGTCGATCGAGATGGCGTCGACGCCCATCCGCTCGGCCGACAGGGCGTGGCGGACGGCGGTGCACTTGTGGATAACCTTCACGCCGTTGGCCTTGAAGTGGTCGACATGCTCCTGCGGCTTGTAGCCGGCGGTCTCGACCACCTTGATGCCGCTCTCGATGATCGCGGCGCGGTACTCGGCATAGGGCGGCGGGGTCATGGCCGGCAGGATGGTCAGGTTCACCCCGAACGGCTTGTCGGTCAGGTCGCGGGTGCGGGCGATCTCTTTCGCCAGCGCTTCCGGCGAGGGCTGGGTCAGGGCGGTGAGAAAGCCCAGCCCGCCGGCCTCGGCGACGGCGGCGACCAGTCCCGCCTTGCCGACCCACTGCATGCCGCCCTGGGCGATCGGATGCTCGACGCCGAACAGCTCGGTGAAACGGGTCTTGATGGCCATGGCGTCACGCCTCCCTCTGATTTTGCGAGGATCATGGACGGGCGGCCGTTAGGTCAGGCAAGAGGGCTTTAGCGACGCGCCATCCGCTCAAGCGCGTCGGCCCGGAGACTGGCGCGGTCGTAATAGCAGGACGCCATCTCCAGCTTTGCGCCCGACCCCGGCCAGTCGTCATAGCACTCGGCGTCTCGCGCCTTGATCCAGGCGCGCTGGGCGTCGCGCAGGGCGATGCGGCGCTGCGCCGTCGGCATCCGCGCCATGGCGGCCTTGTAGGCGCGGTTGAGGCGCGCATCCTCGACGTCGTAGGCCGCATTGACGCAAATCCGCGCCTGCATGGGGTCAGGATAGCGGCGCTCATTCAGGCAATCGTCGGCGGATCGTGGCGCGCGTCCTTGCGCCTGAGCCACGGCGCTCGGCCCGACGGCGAGGCCCAGAACCAACAGCCCGACGGCCGAAACACGGACAAACATGGAAACCCTCCCCCGAGAGGGCTCCACCTTAGCGTGTTTGCGATCGAATTCCAGAGAACGTCGTTTTTGCGGGTGTCGCCGGCGCCCGCCGATGCGGGACGGCGGGGGCTCTCAGCATCAGGGTCGCGGCGAACAACGGGATCATCGGATGCTCCACGTCGCCGCCCGGAGCAATTCCCGATCCGAATGGATCAGCGAAAGAGCTCTAGCGCGCCGACATGAAACTAAGCTTCCGGGACCGCCGCCCGTTCCGTGAAGTTTTGTAAGAAAGCGTGGCTACTGAAGACCGGTGCGGCCGATGGCGTAGAAACGCTCCGAACGCTGCTTCTTCAGCTCGGCCGCGCTCATGGCGCTCATGGCCTTCAGCTCTTCCTCGACCGCGTCGCCGACCGCCTGGATCGCCACGTCGGCGTTCGAGTGAGCGCCACCGGTCGGTTCCTCGACGATGCGATCGACGATGCCCAGCTTGATCAGGTCCTGGGCGGTGATGCGCATGTTGGTGGCCGCGTCCTTGGCCCGGGCGCCGTCACGCCACAGGATCGAGGCCGCGCCTTCCGGCGAGATCACCGAATAGATCGAGTGTTCCAGGATCAGCACGCGGTTGGCGCCGGCCAGGGCGATGGCCCCGCCGCTACCGCCTTCGCCGACGATCGTGGCGACCATCGGGGTGCCCAGGGTCAGGCAGCGCTCGGTCGAGCGAGCGATGGCCTCGGCCTGGCCGCGTTCCTCCGCCCCCAAACCCGGATAGGCGCCGGCGGTGTCGACGAACGTGATGACCGGCAGGCTGAAGCGCTCGGCCATGTCCATCAGGCGCACGGCCTTGCGGTAGCCTTCCGGGCGGGCCATGCCGAAGTTGTGCTTCAGGCGGGTGGTGGTGTCGTGGCCCTTCTCGTGGCCCATGACCACGACCGGCTGGCCGCGGAACCGGCCCAGGCCGCCGACGATGGCCTGGTCGTCGGCGAACTTGCGATCGCCGCGCAGCTCGACGAACTCGTCGATCAGGCCCGCGACATAATCGCGCAGGTGGGGCCGCTGCGGGTGCCGCGCGACCATGGTCTTCTGCCAGGCGTCGAGTTTGGAATAGGCCTCGGTTCGCATGGCCTGGGCGCGGTCGCGCAGGGCCTGGATCTCGAGGTCGAACGCGCCCGGTCCAGCCGTCTCGGAGAGCTTGCTCAGCTCTTCGATTTTGCTTTCCAGGTCAGCGATTGGGCGTTCGAAATCGAGATAATGAGCGGCCATTGACCTTTAACGTCGCCGTGGATGAAAGGGTGCGAACCTAGTGGCGGAATCCCTCGAGGGAAAGAGGCGAGATTCCGGCAGGGAACCGCCCCGAATCCGCCGGGTTTTATCCACAGGGTCCCAACAGTGGATCCCCAGGTGAGTCTCGAATCGAGACTCTCTGGTCTGGTGAATCGCGACATAGAGTCCTATGTTGCTTTGTAGCAGGTCGCGGAAGACGACTTGCGCCCGCGGCCCCCGCCCATCGAATGTGGCTCGGACCCGCCTGATGAGAGCAAAGCGTTCCCATGCAGGTGTTCACCTTTTTCTGTGTCGAGGCCGATGGTTCGGTCCCGCGTTTCGACGTCACGCCCTGCGCGGACGACAAGGCCGCTCGCGTGCGCGCCTTCGAGCTTCTGGACATGCATAACCGCTGCGACTTCGTGGAAGTGTGGCGCGGTTCGCAGCGGGTGTTCGACGTCTCGGCCCAGCACGCGGTGGCGGCGTAAGTCGCATATTCTGCGCGCGATGAATTATTGCGCCGCAACCTGAGCGGCTGTAGCGTTCGTGTCCGGACGGCGCCCAAAACGGGCGTCGCGCACCGGAAGGCCGCTTCATGGACCCCCTCGTCCTCGCGCCGCTGATACCACCCGCTCCCAAGGTCCATCCATCGCCGCTCGGCTACGCCGCGTTCGGCGAGCTGCGCATCGCCTGGGAGATGGGTCGCAACCTGGTTGGGGCCTATTGCGAGGAAGACTTCGACAACCTCGTCACGCCCTATGTCTTCATGGGCAGCCCGGGCCTGGTGGTCAGCGACCCCACCGCCGCGCGCCAGGTCCTGACCTCGCCCAAGTACCGGCGACCGGTGAAGGCCAGCCGACCGCTCAAGCCCCTGGTCGGCGAAGGCCTGCTGCTCAGCGAGGGCGAGACCTGGCGGCGGCAGCGCAAGAGCCTGGCGCCGGTGTTCACCCCCGCGGCGACCGGCGGCCTGCTGCCTCCCCTCGTCGCCGCCGGCGCGGGTCTGGTCGAGACCTTGAAGGGCGAGAGCCGCGCCAACCTGGCCCAGGCCTTCCACCGCGCCACCCTGGACGCGGTGCTGCGCGCCCTGTTCTCACGCCGCGCCGACGCCGAAGGCGCGCTGCTGGCCGATCTGGCCCGCCGCTACATGGAGGGGCCTGCCCACTTCAAGTTCCTCGACTTCGCCAGCCGCGGCGCCGACGACCTGACCTTTCTGGACGGCGACCGGCGGGCGCTGGGCCGGCGCTGGCTGAAGACGGTCGACGCCCTGATCGCTGAGCGCCGGGCTCACCCGCATCCTGACGTGAGGGACATGCTCGACCGTTTGCTGGCCGCCCACGACGAGGACGGCGCGCCCCTGCCCGACCGGGAAATCCGCGACCAGTGCAGTTCGATGCTGGCGGCGGGATTCGAAACCACCTCGCGCCTGCTGTTCTGGGCCGCCTATCTGCTGGCGTTGGATCCGGAGACGCAGGGTCGCGTCCGCGCCGAGGTCGAGGCGTTCCCCGCCGAGGGCGTGACCAGCCTGGACGACCTGAAGGCCTGGCCGCGGCTGCGGGCGGTGCTGTTCGAGACCCTGCGGCTCTATCCGGCCGCGCCGTTGATCGCCCGCGAAGCCATCGAGGCCGACACGGTGCTGGGCTGCGACGTCGTTCCAGGCTGCATGATCACCATCAGCCCGTGGCTGATCCACCGGCACCGCAAGCTCTGGGACGCGCCCACCGCCTTCCGGCCCGAGCGCTTCCTGGGCCAGGCCAATCCGTGGAGTCTCGAAGCCTTCCTGCCGTTCGGGGCCGGGCCGCGCGTCTGCATCGGGGCCGGCTTCGCCCTGGCCGAGGCGCAAATCATCCTGGCCAGCCTGCTGGCGCGGGTCGAGATCGGACTGGCGAGCGATCGGCCCGTCCTGCCCAAGGCCTCGATCACCCTGGGGCCGGACCACGAGCCGGCGTTTGCATTGACGCCCTTGAACCGCGCGGCGTGAAGCGTCAGCTTCCGGCCAGTTGTTCGAAAGGCCCCGCCATGACCGAGACCCCCGCCACCCGTCCTTCAGCCACCGCCGACGACAGCGGCCACGGCGGTCTGCAGACCTTCGTCACCGCCGGTCCCGCGACCATCGTCGCCGACATCGCCGCGGCCAAGGGCGG
>CAZRPD010000261.1:0-4929 GCA_964601775.1 uncultured Caulobacter sp.
CGCTGGTGGCCAAGGCCGGCGACCAGGTGGGGGAGGGGGCGCTGCTGGCGCGCATCGAGACGGGGGCGGACTGATGGCTGGGCGCCACTTCGAGGACTGGACCATCGGCGACCGCATGGCGCATGACATCCGCCGCACCGTGACCGAGACGGACAACCTCCTGTTTTCGGTCATGACCCACAATCCGCAACCGTTGCATCTGGACGCCGAGGCGGCCAGGGCGAGCGAATTTGGCCGTATCCTCGTCAACGGCACCTTCACCTTCGCCCTGATGGTCGGCCTTTCTGTGGGCGACACGACGCTGGGGACGCTTGTCGCCAACCTCGGATACGACACGCTGGTCATGCCCGCGCCGGTGTTCATCGGCGACACCCTGCGCGCCGAGACGGAGGTCGTGGGGCTCAAGGACAGTCGATCGCGACCCCTCGCCGGTCTGGTGACCTTCGCGCACAAGCTGCTGAACCAGCGTGACGAGGTCGTTTGTTCGTGCCAGCGCACGGCTCTCGTGGCTCGACGCCCATGAAATTGCGATCACTCCTATTCGTCCCCGGCGACCGGCCGGAGCGCTTCGACAAAGCCGCCGCCTCCGGCGCCGATGCGATCATCCTTGATCTTGAGGACGCCGTGGCGCCGGCGCGAAAGGCCTTCGCCCGGCAGGCGGTCGCCGACTATTTGGCCGCGGCCGTCGGTGGTGTCGTTCACTTAGTCCGCATCAATCCGGTGGACAGCCCATGGCTCCGAGCCGACCTGCAAACCGCGGCGGCAAGCCAGGGACTGGTCCTGCCCAAGGCCGAAGGCGTTGAGACCTTTGACCGCCTGGATGCGGCCGCAAAGGATCTGTCGCTGCCGCCGATCCTGCCGATCGCGACGGAAACCCCTTTGGCCGTGTTCCGAATGGCCGAGTACGTCCGCTTCGCCGATCGTCTGCTCGGGCTGACCTGGGGGGCCGAGGACCTGCCCGCCGCCATAGGGGCTGCTGGAAGCCGCGACGCCGCGGGGCTGCTCACCGCGCCCTACCAATTGGTCCGCACGCTCAGCTTGTTCGCCGCCCACGCCGCCAAAACCCTGGCGATCGAAACGGTCTATCCAAATATCCGCGATCTGGACGGCCTGGCCGCCTACGCCGCAAGGGGCGCTTTCGATGGCTTCTCGGGCATGATGGCGATCCATCCGTCTCAGGTCGAAGCCATAAACCTGGCGTTCACGCCGACCGCCGAGGCGCTTGATCAAGCCCGATCGGTTGTCGCGGCTTTTGCCGAGACGCCTGGCGCCGGCGCGGTGCAATGGAACGGACGCATGTTGGATGCGCCTCATCTCAAACAGGCCCTACGTCTTCTTGGCGAGGCGTGAGGATGGGTCCAGATAGGCGTCTCGGAACATCAGCAGGCGCCGTGCCGGTCGGGACGCCGAAGACGCCGCGGGCGCTTGCGTCCGCCGGCGCGATGGCGGCGCAAACTATGAAAGGCGAGTCATGAGCACGGTTATCATCGGGGCGGGTCATGCGGGAGGCGCCGCCGCCGCCGTTCTTCGACAGCTCGGCCATGACCAGCCCATCATTCTGATCGGTGAGGAGCCTCACCCGCCCTATCAGCGCCCGCCGCTTTCGAAAGGGTGGCTTAAGGGCGAGGTTGGCGAGGATGGTCTGCTGCTTCGGCCCCGCGCGTGGTACGCCGAAAATCAAGTCGAGCTGCGAACCTCGACCCGCGTGGTGAACATCGATCGCCAGGCGCGACAGCTGACGATGTCGACCGACGACACCCTCTCCTACGACACTTTGATCCTGGCGACGGGCTCGCGGGCGCGAAAGCTGGTGTTGCCCGGCAGCGATCTGAAGGGCTTCCTAGAACTGCGCACGATCGAGGACGCCGAAGCCATCAAGGCCTGGTTCCGTCCGGGCTTTCGGCTTGCGATCATCGGCGGCGGCTATGTCGGCCTGGAGGTCGCGGCCTCAGCGCGCCAGCTGGGCGCCGAGGTCGACGTGCTCGAGCGTGAAGACCGCCTTTTGGCCCGGGTCGCGGGGCCGGTGATGTCGTCGTTCTTTCGCGACGTTCACGAGCAGAATGGCGTCCGTTTTCACTTTGGCGTTGCGGTCGAAGGATACGAGGGGCTGGATGGGCACGTGTCGGGGGTGAGGCTTTCAGGTCGGCCGCCGCTCCATTGCGATGCGGTGTTGGTTGGCGTCGGCGCCGTTCCAAACGATGACTTGGCGGTGGCTGCGGGCTTGGCGTGTGATGATGGCGTGATCGTGGATGGCCGAGCGCGGACCTCGGATTCGCGCGTCTTCGCCATCGGTGACGTGACGCGTCGGCCCATGACGTTCTACGACAGGACCTTGCGTCTGGAGAGCGTGCCCAATGCGCTGGAACAGGCGCGCCAAGCCGCCGCCGCCATCGTCGGCGCGCCCGAGCCAAAGCCCGAGACGCCGTGGTTCTGGTCCGATCAATACGACATCAAGCTGCAGATCGGCGGCATGCCGTTCGACGTCGACGCGGTAGTTTTGCGCGGCGATCCGGCGGCGCGCAAGTTCTCGCTGTTTCACCTCTCCAAGGGTCGTGTCCAGGCGGTGGAGGCGATCAACAGCCCGCCGGAATTCATGGTCGGGCGCCAATGGCTGGCGTCGCGTCGCGAGGTGGATCCCGCTCGCCTGGCTGACGTCTCGATCCCAATCAAAGAAGTCTAGCGCCACCCGCGCCCGGCGCTTGAAAGCTCGGCTTCGGCCGGAATAGAATTCTTATATTAGAATCGAATTCTCGCATCGGCGTCGCGATGCGTGGGGAGAGCCATCACATGAAGATCGGGATCAGCGGCGCGGGCGGCAAGCTCGGGGCCGGCGTCGTGGATGAGCTTCTGCGCCGCGGCGGCCATGACGTCGTGGGCATATCGCGCACGCCGTCGAACCTCTCCGCGCCCGAAACGCGGTTCGGCGACTATGATCAGCCGGAAAGCCTTACAGCCGCCTATGCCGGCCTTGACCGTCTGCTGATCATTCCAACGACAGCGCTCGCGCCTGGCCAACGCGCCAGGCAGAATATCGCGGCGATCGACGCGGCGAACCGAGCCGGTGTCGCGCATATCGCCTTCATGTCCTCGTCCGGCGCGAGGGCCAGGCCCGAGCCGGACGTCTGGGCTTCGTACTTCGCCACCGAGCAGCATCTGATGCGCACCGCGGCGCGCTGGAGCGTTCTGCGAATGAACTACTATATCGAATCCTTCGCGGACGAGGCGCGGCGCGCGTTCGACCAGGGCGCCCTCGTCGGGCTTGGTGAAAGTAGGGTCGCCTTTGTCTCGCGCGCGGACCTTGCCGCCGCCGCGGCCGGACTCCTGGCAGGGGCCGGACACGAGGGCGCCATCTACACCGGGACCGGCCCGCGGACATGGTCGGTCGCCGAGCGTCTGGACCTGATCGTCAGGCTCAGCGGAAGGCCGTTGGCCTCAACAGTGCTGACCCCCGAGGCGTTGCGCGCCGGCCTGAGCCAGAGCGGTCTTCCGCCGCATGTTGTCGAGGTCGCGCTGTCCATTCGGCAAGGCTTCGTCGATGGCGGTTTCGACATTGTCACCGGCGATATCGAAAGACTTGCTGGGCGTCCGCCGCAAGCCATGGAAGACGCCCTCCGCGACGCCTTCTAGGGCGCCGATCGCCTTCGATCGACAAACCGTCAGGGCGGGTCGGGACGATCCGCGGACATCTGAGCGCGATGCCGCTCGAAATGATCCGGTCGCCTCTCGACCCAGACCCCTTCGGCCGTGGCCCGATCTTGGTGCTCGTCCTCGAGGCGCAACGCGCCCGCCATGGTGATACGCCGTCCCTCACGCGACAGGACCCGCGTCCTTAGGACGAGCGGCCGCGCAACCGGGACGGGCATGAGGAAGCTGACCGAGAGCGTGGCGGTCACACTCTTGACGCCGCGATGGGTCAGAAAACGGCCCAGGACATCGTCGAAAACGCCGGCGATCCAGCCGCCGTGCGCAACTTCCGGACCGCCGTCGAAATCGGCGGGACATTGTACGAATGCCACGCCCTCTTCGGGAGACGTGGCGTTAAATAGGTCGGCCCCGAACCGGCAGCTTCTGTCCCCGACCCGGCAGCCCCTGCAGAGCGCGATGCGTTCATCAACCAAGGCTTACCCTTCCAAAGGTTTTCGGATCGCGCTATGCGAAACGTCATTTGAATATCAGAATGTATGGAAGCGTCCCGCCGCAGCGCTGATGTTTCGCTTTCAGTATGATTCTGATAGTGAATTGCTTGAATTTGGCGGTGTTCGTCGAAGATGGAGTGCGCATGGCGCGATCAGCAGTGGGCACGGTCTCCCGCGACGATGGGGAGAGCCTTGACGGAGGGGGGAGCGACCTTTCCGAAAAGACGGTAATCGTCAAACCCGCGGCCAATGCGATCCGTATCCTGAAATTCCTGGTCGAATCGGGCGGGCCGACACGGTCGGTGACCATCTCGCGGAGCCTTGGGCTCAACGCCAGCACCTGCTTCAACATCCTTCGCACTCTGGTGCTGGAGGATGTCGTCGAGTTCGATCCGCTCACCAAGACCTATACCGTGGGCGTTGGTTTGACGACGCTGATGGGCAATCTGTTGACCGAGGGTCAACGTGTGGCGACCGCCACGCCGCAGATGCGCGACCTGGCCGATCGCTTCAACATCACCGTGACCCTGTGGAAGCGACTGGGGCCCGACAAGATCATTCTGGTCAAGAGCGTGCCGAGCCCGGCGAACGTTCGCATTGAAATGGCCGAAGGCCAGCGACTGCCTGTGCTCATGGCCTCGACGGGCCGGATCATGGCGCCGCACCTGGGCTGGACGCGAAAGGACCTGAAGACCGCGTTCAAGGCTCTGCGTTGGCAGACACCCCTGACCTTCGAGGACTACTGGGAACAGGTGGAGGCCGCCGAGAGGCGCGGCTGGGCCAGCGACCCGGG
>CAZRPD010000262.1:0-4894 GCA_964601775.1 uncultured Caulobacter sp.
GGGCCAGGCGCGCGACGAGGCCCTGGCGGATGCCGGCGACCGTCTTCTGGACTGCGGGGTTTTCGTGGGCGACGGGCCCGCCGGGCAGGCCGCCGGCGGCCTGGGTCTGGTCGATCTCGCGGGTCAGGGCCAAGCGGGACGGATCGGTGGCGGGCATGCCGTCGCGCAGAGAGCGCCAGTCGGCCAGGCCGCCGGCCAGATCGCCCTCGGCGATGCGGCCACGCGCCAGGTAATAACGCGAGCGCAGCTCATTGGGCTCGACCTTCAGCGCCTCACGGAAGGCGAGCTTGGCGTCAGCGCCGACCTCACCTTTCGCTTCCATCACGAAGGTCTCGCCCAGCAGGCTCCAGATGTCGGCGCGCTTGGGGGCGACGCGGACGGCGCGGCGCAGGGCGGCTTCCGCGCCCGGCAGGTCGCCGGCGGCGGCGCGGGCCTTGGCCAGGAACACCAGCGGCTCGACGTCCTTCGGACGCTCGGCGACGACGCTCTCCAGCACTGCGGCGATGCGGGCCGGGTCCAGGGTGGAGGGGTCGCTGGCCTTCCACTCGGCCACGCGCTGCAGATAAGGCTGATCGTCCAGGCCCGGCTTGCCGACATAGACATAGAGGCCCAGAGCGCCGGCGCAGACCGCGCCGATCGCAGACACCACGCCGATGCGGGCGGCCTTGCCGCTGCGGCCCCAGCTTTCGGACTGGTCGGCGGCGGCCAGCAGCCCCCGGCCGGCCTCGGCGCGGGCGGCCTTCAACTCGTCCTGCGCCAACAGGCCGTCGATGGCCAGGCGCTCGACCTCGGCCAGGCGGCGGCGATGGGGTTCAAGGCGGGTCTGGGCGTCGTCGACCGGCCGGGCGCGGGCCGCGCCGCGCAACACCAGCCCCGCCGTCGCGGCCGACAGCCCTGCCGCAGCGATCCAGAATGCGATCATGGCCGCGTGTTAGCCCGTAACCGCGCGAGAAGTTAGCGAAAAAAGCGCTTAAGGAAGACTGTGGCGATGATAGCTTCGCGCCGAAGCTCTAGCGGCGCTGTCGCATCTTGCGAAACGTCTCTGCATGCATGATCTTCCGATCATGACGAAGTCATCCTCCACGCAGAGCGCGAAAGTCGGGCGAAACGCCGTGACGGGTAACGCCGTGACGGCCCGCTATGCGACCGTGGGGCGGACGTCAGACGGGGTGACAGTGCTGCAGCCCTCGACCCCTCCGACGCACTTCACGACGAGCCAAGCCAGAACAGCGATCAGCAAGCTCGGACTGCGCAAGAAGTAATGGCGGCGCTCGCTCGGGACGTTTTCATCAACTGTCCGTTCGATCCAGCCTACCAAGTGATGTTCCGGGCGATCGTCTTCGCCATCACCCGATCCGGCTTCCGCGCCCGCTGCGCGCTCCAGGTCGATGACGCCAGCCAGAACCGCTGGTCGCTGATCTCCGACATCGTCGATCAGTGTCGGTATGGCATCCACGACATCTCCCGCACCCAGCTCGACGGCGATCCGCCCCTGCCCCGCTTCAACATGCCGCTGGAGCTGGGTCTGTTTCTTGGCGCCAAGCGCTTCGGCGACGATGTCCAGAAGCGCAAGCGATGCCTGGTTCTCGACACCGAGCGCTATCGCTATCAGCGCTTCATTTCCGACCTCGCCGGCCAGGACATCCACGAACACCAGAACGATCCAGCGCTCTGCATCGAGGCCGTCGCAACCTGGCTGCGGGTGCAGAGCCGCTCCAAGACCGTACCCGGCGGCCGCGTCATGGCGCGTGAATTCGAGGCGTTCGAGGCCGCGCTTCCCGGACTATGTCAGGGACTTCAGCTTGAGGTCGACGAAATGACCTTCGGCGACCTCACAGACCTGACGTCAGTCTATATCGCCGCCGCCCTGTAGGCCCTAGGCCGCGATCGCCGCCGCCGCGCGGCGCCCCCCGAGCCCGGCGGTCTTGTCGTCGCGGGTGAAGGCGATGAAGCGGCCGGCGACGTCCAGGTACTTCACGGCCAGGCCGGAGTCGCCGCCCTCGCCCGTACGGGCCACGTGCAGCACGTCTTCGATATAGGGGTCCAGGCGGGCGTTGAGCTTTTCCAGGACCTTGTTGCGCGAGCTGCCATAGCCGGCCTTGTCGGCGCAGGCGCGCAGCTCGGCGATGAAGGTCAGGGCGCCCTTGGCCCGGCGGATCATCGCCTCGTCCGGCTCGTCGGTCAGCTTGGCGACGCCGCGACTGCCCTTCTTGGCCAGCATCGAGATCGGACGGGTCGGCAGGGCCTTGTCCAGTTCCTTGTCGGCCTGGTCCATGCGCGCTTCGCAGACCTTGGCCATCTGCTGCTTGAAGCGGAACAGGCGCTTGCCCCAGGGACCGTCCTTGGCCACCTCGATCGACTGCTGGAACTCCAGGATCTGCAGCTGCACGCGCTGGGCGTCGAGGCCCGCCGCGCGGCCGGCCTTCTCGCCACCGCCGAAGTCGAAGGTCTCGATGCGGGCCAGGGCCGCGCCGATATCGGCCAGCACCCGCTCGCCGAAGCCGCTGACCTCGGACGAGGCCAGGTAGCGGTCGCTGGGGCGGTCCATGACGGCGGAGATCACGCGCAGGATGCGCCACTCGTCGGGCAGGTGCGCCGACAGGATATCCAGCAGCAGGGCGCCGGAATCCTCGCTGATCCGGCAGGCGTCACGATAGGCCAGGCGGGCGGCGGCGGCGCGCTCGTCCGACATCCGGCTGACCCATTCCGACAGCTTGGGCAGGCACGAGCGGGTGATGCTGGACAGCTGCAGGCACATGGCCAGTTGCTCGGGATCGCAGATCGAGCGGATGCTGTCGAAGGCCTCATTGCCGGTGTCGCGCAGGCCGGCGGCAGCCACCTTGCACAGCTCGTCGAACACCGGCGGGGCGCCGTTCTCCAGATCCCACGGATTGCACTTGGCGGCGGCGTCCTGCACCTGCTGCGGCGCGACGGCCTTCAGGGCGCGCCACAGGCGTGACAGGGTGACCGGCGGGAAGGCCACGCAGTTGTCGCCGCGATGGGCGCACAGCGGGACGATCGGACCCAGGATGTTGTTGCGGACGTAGCGGTTGGCGGCCTCGTCCTCGACCAGCCCGCGCACGGTGGCCAGCGAGCCCTGCGCGCCCGCGCCGGCCAGGGCCAGTTCCAGGCTGCGCAGGGCGGCGTCCGGCGCGGTTTCCACCAGCGTTCGGATCAGCTGCAGTTTTTGCGCGGCGATGGCGGCCATAGGTCCTCGTGTCGGACTCCCACGGCCGACAGCGTCAACCATGTTCGCGACGGGTTAAGGATTTCCGAAACGAGTCAAAAATCCAGTCGTATCGCGACGTTCTGAACCGCAGAAAAAGCCGTTGCCTACCAGAAGTTTAGCCGATGAACGCGTTCCGCGCAGCCAGACCGTTCCGCGACGTCATGACGCAACCTGGAGTTACCCTTCGGCGCGCGGCAGGTCCAAGGTGACTCGCAGGCCGCCCAGAGGTGATTCACCAAGCTGCACCGAGCCGCGATAGGCGCGGGCTAATTCGTCGACGATCGACAGGCCCAGGCCAGAGCCCGGCGCCTTCTCGTCCAGCCGCTGGCCCCGCTTCAGCGCCTGGCCGCGTTCCTCGGGCGTTAGGCCCGGCCCGTCGTCGTCGACGGTCAGCAGCATGCGGGCCTCGCCGTGCGGAACGGCCTCGACGCGGATCTTGCCGCGACACCACTTGCCGGCGTTTTCCATCAGGTTGCCGGCCAGCTCCATGAAGTCCTGCTTCTCGCCCTGGAAGGCCAGGTCCTCGGGACAGCGCCAGTCGATCTCGATCCCCCGCCCGTCCGACTTGTCCTGGAAGATCCGCTCCAGGGTCACGGCCAGTTCGTCCAGGATCGGCTCGACGGGCGTGCGCTCGCCGCTGGTCTGCGAGCGCGCTGCGGCGCGGGCCCGGCGCAGATGGTGGTCGACCTGCTCGCGCATGGTCTGGGCCTGGCGCTCGACCACCTCGGCCAGCTGCCCCGGCTGCTGGGAAGCCTCGGTCAGCATCACCGACAGCGGAGTCTTCAAGGCGTGGGCAAGGTTGCCGACATGGGTGCGCTGGCGCTCGACGACTTCCTGGTTGTGGGCCAGCAGGGCGTTCAGCTCGGCGGCCAGCGGCTCCAGTTCGACCGGATAGATGCCGTCCAGCCGCTCGGCCTTGCCGCGGGGGACGGCTGCAGCCTCGCGGCGCAGGCAAATCAGCAGGTGCAGGCCAAAGAGGACCTGCACCACCACCCACAGGATCAGGCCCACGCCCAGGATCGACAGGGCGAAGATGGTGATGCGGCCGAACTGGCTGGCGTCGGCGTCGATCGGCGAGCGATCCTCGGCGGGCATGAACACCAGCGGATCGCCGTAGCCCGGCAGGCGCGCCAGGGTGGGGGGCGCGCGCAGCGGCTTGTCCTGCGGCCCGCGCAGGTCGAAATACTGGGTCTTGCCCGGCGCGGCGTCCAGCTGGTCGATCTGGGCCGAGGACAGCATCAGGTCGCTGTCGAACAGCGAGCGCGAGCGCTCCAGCGGCCGCAGCGCGCCGTCCGCCGACTTGTCCAGGATCGCCCAGTAGCGGCCCGAATAGGCGCGGGTGGCGCGGATATCGGTCAGCACCGGCGCGCGCAGCACCCCGTCCTCGATGGTCGAGCCGGCATAGAGGTCGTCGGTCAGCACCGCCAGCGACTGGTCGAAGCGGCGGATGGCCACGGCCTTGAACCGCGAGGTCAGGAACACGCCGGCGGCCAGCATCACCACCAGGGTCCAGACCCCGGCGATCAGGACCAGGCGGCGGACCAGCGAACGGCGGCGCAGGTCCAGCAAGGGATTAGCCAGCGGCTTCACCCGCCAGCGGCGTCAGGCGATAGCCCAGGCCGCGGACGGTCTCGATGCGGTCGGCGCCCAGCTTCTTGCGCAGAC
>CAZRPD010000263.1:0-4822 GCA_964601775.1 uncultured Caulobacter sp.
CTCGACCTGGCCGACCTTGATGTTGACGCCGCGCGCGTTCAGCGCCGACAGCATCGCGGGTCCGAACCACTGAGCGTCGCCGGAATAAGTGTCGCCCCGCGCCACGACGTTCGGCAGCGACACGGCCTCCTGCATGTTCAGGTTCCAGTAGAACAGCCCGACCATGGCCTTCAGGTTATAGGACAGGATGGCGTTGCCGCCCGGCGAGCCGACCGCGGCCAGGAACTTGCCCTTCTTGTCCAGCACGATGATCGGGGACATCGACGAGCGCGGGCGCTTGCCCGGCGCGATGGCGTTGGCGGCCGGCGCGCCGTCCTTCTCCTTCGGCGAGAACGAGAAGTCGGTCAGCTGGTTGTTGAGGAAGAAGCCGCCGACCATTCGGCCGTTGCCGAACACGCTCTCCACGGTCGTGGTCATCGACACGACATTGCCCTGCGGATCAGCCACGACCAGGTGGGTGGTGCCGCCCGGCTCCCGGGTCAGATCGACCCCGACCTTGGGCGCGCCCTTGGGGTGGCCGAACGGCGGCGGGGCGCCGGCGGTGTCGGTGATCAGCTTGGCCCGCTGGGCGACGTACTTCGGATCCAGCAGGCCGGCGACCGGCACGGTGACGAAGTCCGGATCGCCGACATAGCGGTCGCGGTCGGCGTACATGACGCGCTCGGCCTGGGCCAGCTGGGTCCAGGCGACCGGATCGGTCGGGCCGCGCTTGCCGATGTCGGTGTGCTCCAGCATCTGCAGCGCCTGGATCACCGCCAGGCCCGACGACTGCGGATTGGGCACGCAGACCTGATAGACCTTCCACGGCCGGCACAGGGCGGCGGCCTCGCGCGGCGTGTAGCTCTTAAGGTCGGCCAGGCTGATGCTGCCGGGCAGCTCGCCCTCGTGCACGCGATCGACGATCGCCTGGGCGAGCGGGCCTTCGTACAGCGCCGAAGGACCTTCGGCCGCGATCCGGCGCACCGTTTGCGCATAGGCCGGGTTCTTCAGCAGGTCGCCGGCCTGGTAGCGGGTCCCGTCCGGCTTGGTGAAGTACTTGACCGCGTCGGGCGCGCCGGCCTGGGGCGAGCGACCGTTGATCATGCCGGCCAGGCGCGGGCTGACCGTGAAGCCGCCCTCGGCCAGGGTCTCGGCGTCCTTGAAGAGCGTGCTCCACGGCGACTTGCCGTGCGCCTTCTGGGCGTGGGCCAGCATGGCCACCGCGCCGGGCACGCCGGTCGAGCGACCCGAGAGCAGGGCGGTCACGAACGGCAGCGGCTTGCCGTCCGCGCCCATGAACATGTCCGGCCCCGCGCCGCTGGGCGCCTTCTCGCGGCCGTCATAGGCGGTCACCTTGCCGGTCTTGGCGTCGTAGAACACCATGAACGCGCCGCCGCCCAGGCCCGAGCTCTGCGGCTCGACCAGGCTCAGCACCGCCTGGATCGCCACCGCCGCATCGACCGCCGAACCGCCGTCGCGCAGCACCCGCAGACCCGCCTCGACCGCCAGCGGATTGGCCGCGGCGACCATGCCCTTGGCGGTGGTCGAGGCGACGGCCGGCTTGGCGGGCGCCGGGGCCAACGGGATCGACTCGGCGCCCGCGGCGACCGGCGCCAGCAGGGCCAAGGCGATCAGGGAAGGCGACAGCAGACGACGCATACGGAATCCTCGCGCACGACGGAACGACCTGCCCGCCGCTCCATAAAAGAGAGGGTTCATGGACACCAATCATGCGGAGCTGTCACGCTCAGATCCTCTGAAGACGGCTTAACCGCGGCGGGTTGCTCCATGATCGAACGGTGTTGCGCGAAGTTTTCCACACTTTCCGAAAAACCAGGCTTGCGTCCCCGAAATGTACGGGCTATTTCCCCCGCCTCGCCGCAAGGCAGTGCGCGCCCGTAGCTCAGCTGGATAGAGCATCAGACTACGAATCTGAGGGTCGGACGTTCGAATCGTTCCGGGCGCGCCATTTTCTCCTAGGAAAATCAATAACTTGCGTTCGGGCAAACTGGTCGCCCCAGTGCAGTTTTTGTATTTGCACTGGGCTTTGCACTGGGGTTTCGCGTTTCTCCGGTTCCCTCTTCGCGACAACCCGCTGCGCTACGCCGCTCTTCGCCGGCCACTCTGCTTTGGAATCGTCCCCGCACGGGCTGTAGGCATGGGCGGCAGGTGTCATTCCGATCGCCGAGCTCGGAGCGAGGCCGTCAAGGCGGCGATCTGTTCAGGCGTCCAGAAGATCGAGTCCAGGGCGGCTTCAACCGCGTCAAGCGTCGCCTGACTGATCGAAACCGCCCCGACCGAACCGTCCAGGCGGGTCGAACACAGCAGATCGGGCTCGAAGATCGAGCTTGAGATTAAGCCCTGGTCGGCGCGGGAAATGACCCGATCGTCGATGTGTTCGGTGGTGTTGCGCACCTGGCGATCCACGACCTTTTTGATCGCCTTCAGCGCGGCGGATGCCCGTTTCTTGACCTCCAAGGTGAGGCCAGGAAGCGTCGAGAGCTTGGCGACGCAATTCTCGACGACGACGAGGTTGGACAGAAAGGCCTGGGCGCCCAGCAAGCCCCGAGCGGTCAATGGACCATTGCTGGAGCGCTCCAGGCGTCGGCCATCGATGACCAGCCCTGGCGTGTCGCCCTGGTCGATGATCTCGGGCTGTCGCTCTTCGAAGAGCGACAGGGCATCCTTGCAGAGATCCAAGGCAGAACGAGCCGCCGCTGACAGTCCGTAGACCTCGGCTTCAGGATCTGGCGAGACCTGCTTTCGCCGCCACGCGAAGGCCTTGTCCATTCGGCCGTCGATCCAATCACCGAGCTGGTCGATTTCTTCGATAGCGGCGAACAGCGCCTCGCGCGTGACGTGGACGGCGGGCACAAGGAACGAGAATTCCGCGCCGCCGCTGTCCACCCAGGTCTTGTACTCGGCCTTGCTGGCGAACAACGGCTCGGGATGTTGGCGCAACGAACGTGCGTCGTGAGTGATCCGGAACGAGGTGAGGTCTGAGCTGTGCTGGCTGAGGTTCCGGGCCAGGATCACCTGCTCGATAACGTCGAACTGGACCGGGCAGTCGGACCAATCGGTTTCCAGAATCTCCCCAAGCGCCGCCTGGTAGGCGCGCACAAAGCTCTTTTTGGCGAGCGCCTTTTCCCGCTTGTCGAGTACGAAGTGGATCTCCTTCTGAAGGGTATTGAAGTAGAGCTTCAGGGTATCGGACAGCAGCGACACGCAAGCCTGGCCGACCAATTCGGCCCTCGTGGCCGCATCGAGCCATTCCGTCAGGAAGGGCGGTTCGCCGTCTTCGCTGTAGGGCGGATTGTCGAACGGCGGCTCGAGTTGATCGATCCGGCGCTGCGTCTCCTGGAATCCTTCGATCCCCGCGTCGAAGTAACCACGTATAAAAGCCGTTCGCTGCTTCAGGAAGAAGTTCACGTCCACGGGGGCGCTCCTGGCTTCGAGTGTCCATAGGGCGACGGTTCACCCCGTCAGACCCCGCTTCGCTAACAGTACACTTGAAGATAACACTAGCGGTGTTAAGTTCGCACACGATGTTACGGATATGGAAGAGCAAGTGGGAGCACCAGCTCGCGGACAAGGCTGAGGCCTATCTCCGGGAGAGCTTCGGCGCGACCGTCTGGATCGCCCCAGATGTTCCGGCCGCGCTACCCTATTTCATAGCCGATCAATACGCGCTTTGGCGTACCGAAATCTTCGATCGGCCTTGTGTGCTGATGGCGCTGCGCGCGGCGACCAACGCCACGGCCGATGAGTTGGCGCGCCATGTTCAGGTGGTCAAGGATCGCTCGGAGGCGCCGACTGTTTTGCTGGTGTTCGAGACCTTGTCGCCATCTCGCCGGCTCGGTCGATCGCGTCGACATAGAGGTGGAGGGGGTTGGCCTTCAGACGCTCGACCTTGTTGGTCGGGCGATCGACCAGGGTCAGGATCGCCGACCAGCGCTCGGTCGAAGCCAGGGCGCCGTCCTGGTAGTGGCGCTCGATCCAGGCGACCCGGAAGCTGGTGGGCGAGGCGCGCAGGACGTTGGTGACGTCGATCGACACCTGTTCCTTGCCGACGCGCTCGCGCGGATCGTTGGTCTTGCCGTAGGCGGTCAGGGCCGCCGCGCCCTTGTCGGTCGTGAACTGGTAGGCCGCCACCCAGTTGCGGGTGACGACCACAGGGTCGGACGACACCGACCGCACCTCTTCGATGAAGCGCTCAAGGCGGGCGGCGATGACGAAGTCGCTGGGCTTGAAGTCGGCCGTGGCGGGGCCGACCGTTCGGGCCTCGCCGAACCGATCCACCTCCACGACCCAGGGCACGACGTGGCCACGGGCGCCCTGCCAGACCAAGGCGGCGGCGAGGACAACGATGACGCCGCCCTGGACCAATGCGACGGCCCAGGCGCGCCGGCCGGTCACGGCAAGACGACCTTCGCGATCGTCCCACGCCTGCTCGGCGCGACGATAGGGCGTGTCGGGTTCAGGCGTCGTCCCGTAACGGATCTCGGGCCGTCGAAACATCGATCAAGACTCCTCGGAAAGGTCGACGGAGGCGCCGCCGCCGGACTCGCTCGACGAGGCGGCGTGGCCGGCGCTCGCCGCGCCATGGGCGACGGCTTGGCGCTGGTCCATGCGCTTGGCCCAGGCCGGCGGACCGCCGGCAGGAGGCTGGCCATCTTGTTGGGGTTGGGGCTGGGCGGCGCGGGGAGAAGCTTGGTGCTGGCGTGCGGATTCGAACCGCTGACCCAGGGATTGGGCCATGCGGCGAAGGGGGCTGACGGCCGCGCCGCCGGCCGCCTTGGCCACGCCCATCGCCCCGCCGCTCTGGGCCGCCCCGACCGTCGCG
>CAZRPD010000264.1:0-4700 GCA_964601775.1 uncultured Caulobacter sp.
CGACCGCCTCCAGGAACGCCTAAGGGGCATTCCCCTCAAGCGCCTGGGCCTTCCCAAGGAGGTCGCGGGCGTGGCGCTGTTCCTGGCGTCTCCGCTGGCCTCCTACATCGTGGGCGAGACGATCGTCGTCGATGGCGGCCGCACCCTGTCCTGACAATCAAGTATGAACGGAGGCGGCCAATGGCCTGGGACTTCGAAACCGACCCCGATTTTGCCGAGCAGTTGGCCTGGATCGACGCCTTTGTCCGCGATGAGGTCGAGCCGCTCGACCTCGTCTTGCAAAGCCCATTCGACGTCGACAACCCCCTGAACCAACGTTTCGTTCGTCCGCTGCAGCAACAGGTCAAGGCGCGGGGTCTCTGGGCCTGTCACCTTGGCCCTGAGCTGGGAGGGCCTGGCTATGGCCAGGTCAAGCTGGCCTTGATGAACGAGATTCTGGGGCGCTCGATCTTCGCGCCGACCGTCTTTGGCTGCCAGGCGCCCGATTCCGGCAACGCCGAAATTCTCGCGGTCTACGGCACCGCCGAACAGAAGGCGCGCTATCTCCAGCCCCTGCTCGCCAATGACATCGTCTCCTGCTTTTCGATGACAGAACCGCAGGGCGGCGCCGACCCGACGACCTTTTCGACCCGCGCGGTCCTGAAGGGCGATCAATGGGTGCTCAACGGCGAGAAATGGTTCGCCACCAACGCCCGCTACGCGAGTTTCTTCCTGGTCATGGCCGTTACCGAGCCCGACGCTCCTCCCCATCGACGCCTTTCGGTCTTCATCATTCCCAAGGGCGCGCCCGGGCTCGAGATCGTTCGCAATGTCGGCTACGGCGATCGCGATCCGGCCCATGCCTATTTGCGCTTCACCGATGTCGCCGTTCCGCTCGATCATATGCTGGGCGGCCGCGGCGACGGCTTTGTCGTGGCCCAGGTTCGATTGGGCGGCGGTCGTATTCACCACGCCATGAGAACGATCGGAAAAGCCCGCCAAGCGTTCGACATGCTGTGCGATCGCGCCCTGTCGCGCATCACGCGCAACGAGCTGCTGGCCGACAAGCAACTGGTTCAGGAGAAGATCGCCGACAGCTGGATCGAACTCGAGCAATTTCGCCTGCTGGTCCTACGCACGGCCTGGAAGATCGATCGCGAGCAGGACTACAACAAGGTGCGTGGCGACATTTCGGCGGTCAAGGCGGCCATGCCCAAGGTGCTCCACGACATCGCCGCGCGCGCGGTCTATGTCCACGGCTGTCTGGGACTGTCGAACGAGACGCCGTTGGCGGCGATGGTGCTAGACTCGTTCCAGGTCGGTTTGGCAGACGGACCGACCGACATTCACAAGGTGACCCTGGCCAAGCAGCTCCTGCGAGGCCGAAAGCGTTCGCCGGGTCTCTTTCCGGATTACCATCTGCCCGCGCGTCGTCAGGCGGCGCTGAGCAAGCTTGGCCTGACCGGCGGCGAGGCGGGTCTGAGGGCGGCGGTCGCATGACCATCGATCGTCCCCACGGTCTCGAGTTGGTCGACCTCGACTCCCTGTCCGCGTGGATGGATGGCGAAGGTTTGGGTTCGGGCCCCATCGTCGACGTCGTTCAATTAACCGGCGGCTCGCAGAATGTCCTGCTACGCTTCAACCGAAGCGGTCGCGGCTACGTCCTGCGCCGTCCGCCCGCCAATCCGCGCCATGACGGCAGCGATACGATGCGGCGCGAGGCGCGCGTGCTCAAGGCGCTCAGGGGATCGGGCGTGCCTCACGCCGGCCTGATCGCCGCGTGCGACGACGCCTCGGTGCTCGGGGCGGCGTTCTACTTGATGGAACCGCTTGAGGGATTCAACGCCGCGGTGGGCATGCCGCCCCTGCACGCCGGGTCGCCCGCGGCGCGGCGCGCGATGGGCCTGTCGGTTGTTGACGGCCTGTCCCGCGTCGCGCTCATCGACTATGCGGCGGTCGGGCTTGCTGATTTTGGCAAGCCGGATGGCTTCCTTGAACGCCAGGCGCGTCGATGGCTGACGCAGCTTGAAAGTTACGCGGAGTTCCCAGGCTGGCCCGGCGCCGTCGGCCTGCCCGATGTCGGCCCCATCGGCGACTGGTTGGAAGCCCATCGGCCCAGGACCTTTCGTCCCGGCCTGATGCATGGCGACTTTCATCTCAAGAACGTGCTGTTTCGTCAGGACGCGCCGGTCATCGAAGCCATCATTGACTGGGAGCTGTCGACGATCGGCGATCCCTTGGTCGATCTCGGCTGGCTGCTGGCGACCTGGCCGGGTCCGGGCGGAGACATGAGCCAGACGACGATCGCCGTCGAGCCGTGGGAGGGCTTTCCGGAGTCCGAGGAACTGGTTGAGGTCTATGGCCGGCTGACGGGTTCGGATCTGTCGAACCTGAATTGGTACCGGGTGTTTGCTTGCTACAAGCTGGCCTTGATCCTGGAAGGCAGCTACGCGCGGGCCTGCGCCGGCAAGGCCCCGATGGATATCGGCCAACGCCTGCATGGCAACGCCGTGCGCTTGCTCGGGCGCGCGGGGCGCTGGATCGAGGGAAAGCGGACATAAGAACGCCCGCCGGTGGCTGTTCCGGCGGGCGCCTTGATCTCCGGCCGGGCCGTCTAGCGGCGGCCCGAGACCGTCGATTCCGCAGAAGCGTTCGCGAACATCCGGTTGATGTCGCCCGAGGTCACCGGCTTGCCGGCTTCCCGCTTGGGCGCAGCGCCCCCGAGGCCGAGCAGCGGATCAGTATGAACCGGGACGGCCGCAGCCGCCGCCTTCAGGGCGCCGACGGTGCAATCTTCCTTCTTCAGCACCGAGAACGGGTCATAGGAGAATTCGCGCATCGCATTGATGTGGGTGATCTTGTCGATCGTCTCACGCGACAGGTGCTGAACGTCGTTCCACAGCTTCTCGGCCGAGTGCGGCCAGACCGAGTCCGAGTGCGGATAGTCGCATTCGTACATGACCATGTCCTCGCCGATGTAGTCGAGGTTGGCCAGACCGAACTTGTCTTCGATGAAGCAGCTGATGATGTGCTTCTTGTAGATGTCGCTGGGCATCACGCCGGGGCCGAAATTCGAATTGGTCCAGGCATTGTGGTGGCCGTGGGTGAAATCGGCGCGTTCCAGCAGGTAGGGAATCCAACCGATGCCGCCTTCGGAAAGGGCCATCTTCAGCGTGGGGTACTTCTTCCACATCGGCGCCCAGATCCAGTCGGCCGCCGAGTTGGCGATCGAGATCGGCATCGAGGTGATCCAGGCGTCGATGGGCGACAGGTCCGACGCGTGCGCGGCCGCCGAGCCCGTGCCGATGTGGCAGCAGATAACCACCTGATTGTCGGCGCAGGCCTTCCAGAGCGGATCCCAATAGGCGTCATGCAGCGAGGGCCAGCCCGCAAGCGCCGGGTTGTCCGAGAACGACAGGGCGTGGACGCCCAGCTTCGCCATTCGCTCCACTTCGGCGACGGCCGCCTGCATGTCCCAGAACGGCGTCAGCATAAGCGGGATGAAACGGCCGGGCGCGGCGCCGGCCCAGTCATAGAAGTGCCAGTCATTGTAGGCCCGGATCGCCGCCAGGGCGACCTCGGGATCCTGCTTCGAGGCGGTTTGGAACCGAGCGCCGGCGAACCCCGGGAACGTCGGGAAGCAGATCGAACCCAGGATGCCGTTGGCGTCCATATCCTCAACGCGCGCCTTGATGTCCCACGTGCCGCGGCGCATCTGCGCGTAGTTGAGCGGCTCCATGCCGTACTCTTCCTTCGGGCGGCCGACGACGGAATTGAGGCCCATGTAGCCGGAGGCCTTTTCCTCGAACATCCAGACGTCGCGACCGTCGCGCTCTTCGATGTGCGGCTCGCGGCCTTTCAGGTGCTGCGGCCAGTGTGGCGTAAAGGCATTCGGCGGCTCGATGACGTGGTCGTCCACGCTCACAAGGATCATGTCATCGACTGTCATCTGGCTTTCCTCGCTTCCAAAAGGGCGGCTTGTCGCCGCCTCTCAACCGGGCAGGGCTTTTGGACCGCCACCGCCATTCAGAATTTCTTTCTATAACAAAAATCGCAAAAGTGTCTAGAAAATACCTGCCATCGTCATCTCGGCATGGCGGCAAAAAAAGCGGGGTAGTCGATGATCGTCCGCATGGACCACTTCACCGTCATGACGGACCGATTGACCGAGACTCTCGATTTCTACGCCATGCTCGGGCTGACGATGGGGCCAAGGCCCGATTTTGGCGTCGGCGGAGCGTGGCTCTATGTCGGCGATCATCCGCTTTTGCACATCGTCGAGACGACGCGCATGCCCGAGCCGCGGCGAGGGGCATTGGACCACATGGCCTTCTTCGCGCAGGGCTTTCAGGCGGCCGCCGCGCGCATCGCCGCGGCGGGCCTAACCTATCGGGTGATCCGCACGCCCCGCCCGTTCAGCTTCTGGCAGCTGTTTTTGTTCGATCCGAACGGCGTCGAAGTCGAGCTCGATTTCGCCGCCGATGATGCCCCGCCGCCGGACTGGAAGACCAGAGCCGGCCTAGGCGATCGTTGATGACGCGGCGATCAGGTCAGGGCGCTGGTCAGGCGCCGGCCAGCGTCGCGCAGGGCAGTGCCAATCTCTTCGAGCGCGGCGTCTTCATACTGGCCGAGCAGCATCACCCCAACGATGCTGAAGGCCACATCGCCGGTTCGGTCAAACACCGGCGCGGCGATGGTCTGCACGCCTTTGGTGAAGTAGC
>CAZRPD010000265.1:0-517 GCA_964601775.1 uncultured Caulobacter sp.
TGAGGACCGTCCCCGTGAAGATCCCCCGCGCGACGACCGCCCTCGCGAGGACCGCTTCCGCGACCGGGACGACCGTCCTCGTGACGACCGCCCGCGCGACGATCGTCCCCGTGAGGAGCGTCCCCGTGAAGACCGCGTGGCCGCCGAGGGCGACCAGCCGCAGGCCGAGGGCGAGTTCCGCGAGGGCCGTCGCCCGCGCCGCGAGCGTAACCGCGATCGTGATCGCGACTGGCAGCCGCGCGGCGAGCGTGACCCGCTGGCCGTGATCGAGCCGGACGCTTCGCCGCTGCCGACCTCGAACGACGCCTCCGCCAGCGAGGGTTCGCCCCTGCTGCGCGGCCAGGACGGCGACGTCAGCCAGGCCCCGGCCTTCCTGGGCCGCAAGACCCGGGCCGCCGCGGCTCCGGCCGCCGAAGCCGCTCCGGGCGCCGGGGCGCCGGCTCCGGGCGCCGCCGGCGGGGGGCCAAGGCCAGCGCCGCCAGCAGCAGCTCCTGCATGGAGGCTCCATGGACCCGTG
>CAZRPD010000265.1:527-4493 GCA_964601775.1 uncultured Caulobacter sp.
CCCCCGCCCCCCGGGGGCCCCAACCCCGGGCCCGCCCCGGCCCCGCCCCCCGAACCCGCTCCGGCCGCCGAGGCCCCGGCTCCGGCCGCCGCCGACGGTGGCGAAGAGGTCAAGAAGCCGCGCCGCCGCCGCGCCCCGCGCAGCTTCGAGGCGGGCGAGGGCGCTCCGGCCCCGTCGGAGTCCGAAGAGGCCTGATCCTCCGCGATCGCTGAAGTTCGAAAGGGAGCCGTGAAAGCGGCTCCCTTTTTCGTTGGGCGGCGCCTAAGCTCCCGGCCGAAATGGTCGGGGAGTTTTCATGAGACAGGCGATGCGGCTTCTGGCGCTGGCGGGCGTCCTGGTGCTGGCGACGGCGAGCCCCAGCGCGGCCGAGCGGCGTGGGCCGTGGGTCAGCGCCTGGTCGACCGCGGTGGTCGCCGCCGAGCCCGACAAGCCGCCGCCGTTCCCGCAAGGCCCGTTCGTGCTGCGCCAGGTGGTGCGCCTGACCGCCGGCGGGCCGCGCGTGCGCTTGCGGCTGTCCAACGCCTTCGGGACCGCGCCGCTGCGCATCGACGCCGCCCACGTGGCGCTGTCGGTCGCGCCGGCCAGCGCCGCCATTGTCGTCGGCAGTGATCGCAGGGCCACCTTCGACGGCCGCGACAGCGTCGTGATCCCGGCGGGGGCTGTCTATCTGTCCGACCCGATCGCCCTGCCCGCCAAGGCCCTGGACCGTCTGGCGGTCAGCCTGCAACTGCCGGCGCCGCCCAGCCTCGCGACCCAGCACCGCGCCTCGCGCACCACCAGCTACCTGGCCGCCGGCGCGGCGCCCGACGCCGCCGACCTGCCGGACGCGACCAAGACCGTGCAGTGGCTGCAACTGGCCGGGATCGAGGTCGAGAACGCCAAGGTCTCGGCCATCGCGACCTTCGGCGATTCCATCACCGACGGGGCTGGGACGAATGTCGACCGCGACGAGCGCTGGCCCGATGTCCTTGCCGAGCGCCTGCAGGCGGATCGGCGCACCAAGGGCCTGTCGGTGATCAATGCCGGCATCGGTGGCAACCGCCTGCTGACCGACGGCAACAGTCCCAGCGGCCTGGCGCGCCTGGACCGCGACGTGCTGGTCCATCCGGGCGTCACGACCCTGATCGTGCTGATCGGCGTCAATGACATTGGCAATCTGTCGCGCGAAGGCCCGGTGACGCTGGAGAAGCGCCAAGCCGTCGTCCAAGGCCTGATCGCCGGCTACCGCCAGGTGATCGAGCGGGCCCATGGCCTGGGCATCCGGGTGATTGGCGCGACGATCCTGCCGTTTGGTGGGACCAAGGTCTATCGCTCCGACGCGGACGCCGACGCAGACCGCCAGGCGGTCAACCAGTGGATCCGCACCTCGGGCGCCTTCGACGCGGTGATCGACTTCGACGCCGCCACCCGTGACCCGTCCAACCCCGCGCGCCTGAAGGCCGAGTACGACAGCGGCGACCAACTGCACCCGTCGCCGGCTGGCTATCGCGCCATGGCCGCGGCGATCCCGCTGTCGCTGCTGGCGCCGCGCAAGTGATCGTGGCCCTGGCCCTTGGGGCGGTCCTCACGACGGCGCCCGACGTCTACCTGCTGACCGGCCAGTCCAACATGTCGGGGCGCGGCCTAGTCGAAGAGCTGACGCCGCAGGAGCGCACCGCCGATCCGGCCATCCAGGTCTATGGCAATGATGAGCGGACCCGTCCGGCGCTGGACCCGTTGGACGATGCGACCGGGCAGATCGACACCGTTTCGTCCGACGCCGGCCTGGCTGCGGTGGGACCGGGGCTGTTCTTCGCCCGCGCGACCCGCGATCTGCGGCCAAGGCCGATCCTCTTGGTCCCCTGCGCCAAGGGCGGCTCGTCCATGGCCCAGTGGGCGCCCGGCGGCGGTCGCGACACCCTGTACGGGTCGTGCCTGGCCCGGGCCCGCGCGGTGGGCGGCAAGCCGAAGGGGATCCTCTGGTACCAGGGCGAGACCGACGCTGGCCAGGCGGACTCGGCGCAGGCCTGGCGCGCATCCTTCGAGACCCTGGTCGCCCGCTTTCGCGCCGACCTGGGCGGCAAGCGCCTGCCGATCGTCATCGTCCAGCTGGCCGATCCGCCGTCGCCCGAAGTCAGCTCGCCCAAGACCTATCCGTCGTGGGCGGCGATCCAGGCGGCCCAGGCTGGGGCGATGCCGAAATGCGTGGCGATGGTCTCGGCCCGGGGCCTGCCGCTGAAGTCCGACACCCTGCATCTGACGACCGCCGGCCAGCGCGTCCTGGGCGAGCGATTGGCGCAGGCGATGGACGGCCTGATCCGCCAGGGCTGCGGCTAGTCAATGTCAGGTGTATTTTCAGGAATGATCAACCTTTAAGAGGTGTAACAAACCCGATTTAGGTTCATTTGCCGATGAGTCGCGGGTGCGGCCAGGGCGCTTTGAAGGGATCTGACATGACGCTGGACCAGCTGATCAACGCCTACAAGGCCGTTCACAACGGCGTGGCGCCGGACGCCACGGCCCAGGCGCGACTTCAATATTTCGCGCAGCTGTCCAATCACCAGCCCGCCGACGCGGCGGCGATGAGCTACATCGTCAACAGCGCCGACAACAGCACGGCCCTGGCCGCGCTCAGCTACCAGTTCTTCACCGGCAAGGCGCCGACCAAGGCGGGGCTGGAGTATCTGGTCAATTCGTCGGCCAATCCCAGCGATCTGCACGACCAGTACTATTCCAAGTTCAACCTGGAAAACCGCTACATCAACTTCGCCGCCAACCTGGGCGTCCAGGGCGAGGGCGCTGCGGCCTTTGCGGCGAAGTATGGGACGCTGAGCTTCGCTGACTATGTCGCCTCGATCTATCAGACGATCATCGGCGCCACCTACGCCCAGGCCGCCGGCGTCAATGTCACGGCGGCGATCGCCGATATCGTCGCGCGCAAGGATGCGATCCTGGCCACCGCGGCCAGCGCCGGCATGATCGGTCCGAACGCGACCGCCGCGCAGATCGATCTGGCCCTGAAGGCGGCCACGGCCGGCTATCTGCTGGGCGAGGCGATCAAGGCCGATGTCGGCGCCTATGCGTCGGCCGCCAACAACTTCGCCGCCGCCCTGGTCACCGGCGATGCGACCTATGGCACGGACCTGACCGCCACCTACGCCAAGCCGGCAGGCCAGCTGGGCGGCGGCGGCGGCCAAGCGGTCGCGCCGAACTTCAGCTTCCCGACGCCGGTCGCGCCGCCTGTGGAACAGCCGAACCAGCCATCGACTCCGACCAGCCAGGCCTTCACCCTGACGACCGGCGCGGACACCTTCACCGGCGGGAGCCTGGCGGACACCTTCACGGGCACGCTGGGAACCGGCGCGACCTTCGGCGGGGCGGATGTCCTCAATGGGGGCGGCGGCATCGACACCCTGTCGCTCACCAGCGACGCCTCGAACTTCACGTTCGCGCCGGCCAATCTCACCAGCATCGAGACCCTCAAGGTCAAGGCGACCACCCAGAGCCTGACCCTGAACCTTGCGAGCGCCGCCTTCACCGACCTCGTCAACGACGCATCGACCTCGACCCTCATCTTCGCCTACGCGGCGCCCACCAGCCAGCTGACGATCAGCAACACCAGCACCCAGACGAGCTTCGTCACGCCGACGGCGGGCCTGGCCGGCGCGTCCGACGTCTTCACGCTCAAGCTCGACACGGTGACGGGGGCGGCGGCGGTGTGGGTCCAGACTCACAACCCGAACGCAAACGAGTACGAGACGATGAACATCGTCTCCAATGGCGGCGCCAACAGCATCACGCTGGGCACCAACACCACCCAAGCCAGCCTGGCGACGATCAATATCAGCGGTTCGGCCAATCTGGACCTGCGCTTCGCGGGCGGCGGCGATCAGACCGCCATCCACGCGACGACCATCGATGCGCACGCCCTGACCGGCGGCCTGACGGTCACGGGCACGGCGACGATCGCCAACACCATCATCGGCG
>CAZRPD010000266.1:0-4425 GCA_964601775.1 uncultured Caulobacter sp.
CCCCCCGGCCCTCTCCGGGGCCGTCCGCCCCGGGAGGGGCCAGCGAGGTTCCGCCTCCCCCCCCGGGGGGAGGAGGCCCCCAGGCCGGGGGGGGGCAAGTGAAGCCGCCGGCGCAACTTCCGGGCGGACACGCTCACGCCGCCAGGCGATAACCGCCGCATGCCCCGCCCTGCCCGCCTTGTCCTCGACCGCCTCCCCTCGCCCCTCGGCGAGCTGCTGGTCGTCACCGACGAGACCGGCATGCTGCGGGCGGTGGATTTCCACGACTACGAGCACCGCCTGGATCGGCTGCTGAAGATCCACTACGGCCCGCTACGGCCAGAGCCTGGCGCTGCGCCGGCCGCCACGCGCGACGCCCTGACAGCCTATTTCGCCGGCCAGACCGATGCGCTCTCCACCCTGGCCTGGGATACGAACGGCACCGACTTCCAGACGGCGGTGTGGAAAGCTCTAGGCTCGATCCCCGCCGGCCAGACGATCACCTATTCCGAGCTGGCCCGCCGCATCGGCCGCCCGGCCGCGGTCCGCGCCGCCGGCCACGCCAATGGCGCCAATCCGCTAAGCCTGGTCGCGCCCTGCCACCGCGTCATCGGCATGAACGGCGCGCTCACCGGCTACGGCGGCGGCATCGACCGCAAACGCTGGCTGCTCACGCACGAAGGTGCGCTTTAGACCAGCCGCGCCCCGTGCAGCACGACCTGGCCGATGTTGAAGAACGGCAGGCACAGGGTGACGCCGATCAGGGCGTTGAACACCATTGCGCCCGTGTTGAATTTCGCCCCCGAGCCGTCGACCATCAGCGACACCGCCCGCCCCAGGCCCGCGCCCAGCCAGGCGATTCCCAGCGCCAGAGCCATGGCCGCGCCGATCCGCGGCTGATAGCCGAGATAGAGCGCAGCCACCCCGTGCGAGGCGATCAGCACCCCGCCCAAGGCGCGCCCCTCGGCGAACAGCGGCGGCTTCGGGGTGGTCTCGTCGGCTAGGCCCGCCAGGTCCAGCATCGCCTGCGGCCGCGCCAGGATCATCCCGCCCAGCACCCCGCCGATCACGCAGGCCAGGACCGCCAGGAACAGCGACAGGACGTAACTCGACATGGGCGACCTCAGGCGGGCTTGTGACAGACGGCCTCGACGTTGCGGCCGTCCGGGTCAAGCACGAAAGCCGCATAATAGTTGGGATGATAATGAGGCCGCACGCCCGGGGCCCCATTGTCGGTTCCGCCCGCCGCCAGACCCGCGGCGTGAAAGGCGTCGACCTGCGCGCGGTCGGCGGCGACGAAGGCCACATGCATCGGACCGGTCGGGCTCGCGCTCTGCGACACCCAGAAACTGGGCTTGCCGGCCTGGATGTCGCGGCGATCCGAGGTCGGACCATAGCCGAAGAAGGCCGCGCCGCCCGTCTCCTCAGCGCTGACGCTCATCACGACACCGATCCCCAGCGGCGCGAACGCAGCGTCATAAAACGCCTTCGCCGCCTGGAGATCACGGACGCTCACACCCATATGATCGATCACGGAAGCCCGCTCCTCATTAACCCTTCGCGAAAAGTTCGCGGCCGGCGTTCTTGACTCCCCAGAGGGGGCTGCCTAACTCACGCCCGACGTTGGCACTCGATGGGAGCGACTGCTAACAGCACCGCTCCCCCGGACCAGCGAAGCCTTTATTTCAAACCGTTCCGACGGAGAACATCCATGAAATTTCGTCCCCTGGGCGACCGCGTCCTCGTGAAGCGCGTCGAAGAAGAAACCAAGACCAAGGGCGGGATCATCATCCCCGACACCGCCAAGGAAAAGCCGCAGGAAGGCGAAGTCGTCGCCGTCGGCCCCGGCGCGCGTAACGACAAGGGCGACGTCGTCGCTCTGGACGTCAAGGCTGGCGACCGCATCCTGTTCGGCAAGTGGTCGGGCACGGAAGTGAAGGTCGACGGTCAGGACCTCCTGATCATGAAGGAAAGCGACGTCCTGGGCGTGGTCGAGGGCTAATCCCTCCCCGTCTCCCCAGACGCTCTCCCCTCCAAGAATTCCAGATTCAGAAAGGCGCCCTCCATGGCCGCTAAAGACGTTTATTTCGGTTCCGACGCGCGCGACAAGATGCTGCGCGGCGTCAACATCCTCGCCAACGCCGTCAAGGTGACCCTGGGTCCCAAGGGCCGCAACGTCGTCATCGAAAAGTCGTTCGGCGCCCCGCGCACCACCAAGGACGGCGTCTCGGTCGCCAAGGAAATCGAACTGGCTGACAAGTTCGAGAACCTCGGCGCGCAGATGATCCGCGAAGTGGCTTCGAAGACCAACGACAAGGCCGGCGACGGCACCACGACCGCCACAGTCCTGGCCCAAGCCATCGTCCAGGAAGGCCTCAAGTCGGTCGCCGCTGGCATGAACCCGATGGACCTGAAGCGCGGCATCGACAAGGCCGTCCTGATCGCCGTTGAGGACATCAAGTCGTCGTCGAAGAAGGTCACGACCAACGCCGAAATCGCCCAGGTCGGTACCATCTCGGCCAACGGCGACAAGGAAGTTGGCGAGATGATCGCCCGCGCCATGGACAAGGTCGGCAACGAAGGCGTCATCACCGTCGAAGAAGCCAAGACCGCCGAAACCGAACTCGACGTCGTCGAAGGCATGCAGTTCGACCGCGGCTACCTGTCGCCGTACTTCATCACCAACGCCGACAAGATGGAAGTTCAGCTGGAAGAGCCGCTGATCCTCCTGTTCGAAAAGAAGCTGTCGTCGCTGCAGCCGCTGCTGCCGGTGCTGGAAGCCGTCGTCCAGTCGGGCCGTCCGCTGGTCATCATCGCTGAAGACGTCGAAGGCGAGGCCCTGGCCACGCTGGTCGTCAACAAGCTGCGTGGCGGCCTGCGCGTCGCCGCCGTCAAGGCTCCGGGCTTCGGCGACCGCCGCAAGGCCATGCTGGAAGACATCGCCATCCTGACCGGCGCTCAAGTCGTCAGCGAAGACCTCGGCATCAAGCTCGAGAACGTTTCGCTCGACATGCTGGGCAAGGCCAAGAAGATCTCGATCACCAAGGACGACACCACGATCGTGGACGGCATTGGCGAGAAGGAAGCGATCGAAGCCCGTATCGCCCAGATCAAGCGCCAGATCGAAGACACCACGTCGGACTACGACAAGGAAAAGCTGCAAGAGCGTCTGGCCAAGCTGGCCGGCGGCGTTGCGGTCATCCGCGTTGGCGGCTCGACCGAAGTCGAAGTGAAGGAAAAGAAGGACCGCGTCGACGACGCCCTGAACGCGACCCGCGCGGCCGCCGATGAAGGCATCGTCCCGGGCGGCGGCACGGCTCTGCTGAAGGCTTCGAAGGCCCTGGCCGGCGTGACTGGCGACAACGACGACCAGACGGCCGGCATCGCCATCGTCCGTCGCGCCCTGCAATCGCCGATCCGCCAGATCGCCGAGAACGCCGGCGTCGAAGGTTCGATCGTGGTCGGCAAGATCCTGGAAAGCGACAGCAGCTCGTTCGGCTTCAACGCCCAGACCGAGCAGTATGTCGACCTGGTCGTCGACGGCGTCATCGACCCGGCCAAGGTCGTCCGCACGGCTCTGCAGAACGCCGCCTCGGTGGCTGGCCTGCTGATCACCACGGAAGCCGCGATCGTCGAAGCCCCCAAGAAGGGCGGCGGCGCCCCGGCCGGCGGCGGCATGCCGGGCGGCATGGGCGACATGGACTTCTAAGTCCACGTCAGCTCAACAGCTGAAAACGGATCAGGGCGGGGCCGCAAGGCTCCGCCCTTTTTCGTGCCCGCCGCACGCATCCATTGTCCGCCTGCCGACGTTAACCATGTGGCAAGAATTGGGCACTGGGAGGTTGTGATGACGTCGATGCGTCTGTCCCCCACTTACCGCCGCCGGCGGCAATCGCGGACCACGCTGGTGGTCCTGGGACTTTCGGTCTGGCTGACGCTGGGCCTGATCAGCCAGGCGGCGTTCCAGCTGATCGGCTAGAGCCCCTTTGCGGACGGCCCTTCCCTGAAGGCTGGGGCGGGACTACATCCCGTCCATGTTCCGCCAACGCCCCGACGCCGATCTGATCGTTCAAGGCTGGGTCATCGGCGTGATGGTCGAGGTCCCTGGCGAACGCGTCCCCGTCCGCCACTACTTCGCGATTGGCAAGGCCGACCGCGCGCAGGCCGAGTGGGCGGCGGTGGACCTGGCGATGAACGCCGGCTCCGTCGCGTCCAGCCCCGTGGGCGGCAACGAACCCGTCGAGGCTTTGCGCGAGATCGTCGCCTTCCGCATGCGCGACCTGGGGTTGAGGCCCGGCGAGGCGCGGGCGTTGGGGGATAAGAACCCGCGGCGGTGGCTGTCGCTGTAGATCACACACACAACCGTCATCCCGCGCTTTATGCGCGGGACCCATGGTTCAGCTTGTATGTGAGAGCTTCGGTCTGCACCGCACTTGCGGCGGATAA
>CAZRPD010000267.1:0-4402 GCA_964601775.1 uncultured Caulobacter sp.
CTCAAATCAACCCAGGACTCTCGTTATGGCTGGATGAGAAATGGGGGTCACGTCATTGTGGAGGCCGACAGCTCGACACCAGTCCGCAGATTTACGAACAGAAAGCCATGCCGCCTCGCGCGCGATGGTGCCTCGGCCCTGACCTGTAAAATATAGGTCGAGAGCAGATCGATGACATCCGATCGAAGATCCAGCAACCTACCCTGGGTTTTCAGCACTGGCTGACGCCGCCTCGAATCTCTGCTGTTGTCGGGACGACGGATCAGCCGGATTTGCCCCTTCTGGAGATTAACGTCCTCGATGCGTAACGCGAGCAATTCACCGCGGCGCAGACCCAGTTGCAGCAGGAGCGTGATCATCAGCAGATTGCGCTGGCGAACGGCTTGATCTCTCCAAGGATTTGCTTCGCTTGCGGGATTGATCGCATCGAGCAATGCGCACCGTTCGTCATCATCCAGGCCATGGCGGATCTGGCCCCGCCAGCCTTGGCCAGTCGACCGGGCTTCAAGCGAGCGGAGCAGTTCGTCGCGTGCTGTACGATATGCTTGTTGAGCGTCTGGCTGGTGCCCCAAGGCGAATAGGCGCCGCTCGCTGAGCCAAGCCAAATAGCGACGCACCGCCCCACGTCGATTACCCACGGTTTCTCGAGCGAGCCCCGTCGGTTTCTTGCCGAGTTTCACCACCCTCCGCGAGGGGCGGAGAGAGGCTGAAATCACCGTGCCAAGATCGGCGACCGGGCGAGCTGTCGCATCCCAAAGCCCATCGAGCTCGTGAACTGGAAACAGAGCCCCCGAATTGATGCGGTCGTCGAGGGAAATACCTTCAGCGTGACACCACAAAAGAAGGATCTGCACGCCAACGAGGTGTTGGGCGATCGTGTTGGCTGCGCGCGACCGGAGCGCCGTCATCACGTAGATCGTCGGCAAAAGCAGCGGAACGCCAATGTCGCGATCGACCAGGAGCGGTACTCGCTCTCCACACGGTCGGACGTGCAATCGGACGACAGGCCTGACCATGTGGACGCTCCGGGCGAGGTGGGCCTTTTCAGGCTACGTCGACCAGCGAGCGTTCAGGAAGGTGCAATAAGAAGCGGCCGGCTCCAAGGAGAACCGGCCGCTATTTACAGTTCGGGCCTTATTCCGCTCTAGAACGGAATTTCGTCGTCCAGGTCGGCCGAGAAGCTCTCGCGCGGGCCGCTGGGCTGGCTACGCTGACCGCCGCCACCGCCGAAGCTGGAACCGCCGCCGCCGCCCGAATAGCCGCCGCCGTAGCTGTCGTCGCCGCCGCCCGAGGACGCGCCAGCGCCGTCGCCGCGGCCGCCCAGCATGGTCAGCTCACCGCGGAACTTCTGCAGCACGATCTCGGTCGAGTACTTTTCGGCGCCGGTGTTGTCGGTCCACTTGCGGGTCTGGATCGCGCCCTCGATGTAGACGGTCGAGCCCTTGCGCAGGTACTGCTCGGCGACCTTCACCAGGTTGTCGTTGAAGATGACCACGCGGTGCCACTCGGTCTTTTCCTTGCGCTCGCCGCTGTTGCGATCGCGCCAGGTTTCCGAGGTGGCCAGGCGCAGGTTGGCGACGCGGTCGCCCGACCCCAGGCTGCGGATCTCGGGATCGGCGCCGAGATTGCCGACCAGAATGACCTTGTTGACGCTGCCCGCCATGACTTGTTCTCGCTCTCGCCCGGCGACCCTCGCGCCGGAATCTGGAGCGAGACGTTAACGAAAGCTCAAAGGGGGCGCAAGTTTTGTTCTCAATACGTTCTTGTGGACGACACTGCGGACGCCCAAGACGGCTGTGGACGGACGAACCGTCCTCGCCTGCCCCGCCGATTACTGAGCCAGATTATTGAGCCGGAACCTGACGGATGGCGCCGGGCACGGCCAGACGACCATCGCCCGTGCGGACCAGCGACATGTAGCGCGCGCCCTCATAGGTCTGGCCGACATAGATCCCTTCCTTCTCCAGGAAGAGGAACGAGCCCTGGAAGGCGCCGACCATGCCCTTGCTGTTGGACTGGCCCAGGCGGACGAAGCGCACGCGCATGCCCTCCAGCGTGGCGGCGCATTCTTCCATCTGCGGCACGTTGCGGGCCACCGGGTTGTAGCGCAGCGTGCCGTCCTTGTTGGTCGCCACGTGGAAGCAGACGCCCTTTTCGAACGGCGGCTTGGTCTGCTTTTCGCAACCGGCGAGCGCGAAGCCCGAAACGGTCAGCAGGACGGCGGCGGCGAGAACGGGCGTCTTCATGGATTACACTTATAAACCTATCCGGCGTTCGGGATAGAGCAGTTGGAGCCCTGATCGAACGCGGTGTGGAAGCTGCGGTTGTCCGACGAGATCTCGACCCGGCCCGGCACCAGGCGCAGGGTTTCCTCGCCCCAGCGGCCGTAGGTGGCGCCGCCCGGGCGCTCGCAGCGACCGCCGAACAGCTGCTGGGCGCAGGCGTTCAGGGTGATCTCGCCCGGCAGGCGGCGCCATTCGCTGCCCGCATAGCGCCAGCAGGCGGCCAGCGGCGTGCTGGGGGCGCTCGGCGTGCTGCTGGGCGTGGCGACCGGCGGCGCGGCCGGTGCGGTGACGGTCGGGGTCGGCGGCAGCGGCGTCAGCACGGTGCCGGCCTGGTCGGCGGCGGCCAGGGCCCCGGTCTCGTCGACGCCGACGTCCAGGGCGCCGGTGGCGACGCCGTTCTTCTTGGCGCATTCGGCCAGGGTGATCTCGCCGACGAAGGCTCCGCCGACGAAGCAGCGCAGCGGGCGGGCCGGATCCAGCTTGGTGTCGTCGTCGCGGCCGGTCTCGACGATCAGGCCGCCGCGCGAGGCGGGCGGCGCCTCGGGCGCCTTCTTGTCATGGCCGGTCATCAGGGCCACGGCGATGCCCAGGCCCGCCACGAGCGCCAGCCCGGCGCCGCCGGCGATGATCACACGTCGATCTTTTAGAAAGTCCATGCCCCCTGGCTACGACGCGTCGATGACGCTTTCAAGCGCGACGGGGACGGAATTGAGCCCTTAACCGCCCGTCAGGCGATTCAGGGCGGCCTGATAGTTGGAGATCTGGGCGGTCAGGTACTTCGGCACCGTGCCGTCCGTCTTGCCAGCGGACTTGCTGGTGTCGGACTTGACGCCCATGGCCGTGTCGGCGATCTCGCGATAGGCGCTGCGGACCGAGGACATGGCCCGGGTCAGGACCATGGTGGCGTTCTTGCGGCCGGCTTCCGACGTCAGGTCCAGCTCCGGCGACAGCTGCAGGCCGTAGACCGGGCCGCCGCCATTGGCCGAGACCGTCTTGCCGCTCTCGGTTCTGGTGGCGCGCACCACGCCGCTGGGCAGGCCCAGCGATTCCAGCACGTCGGTGCCGCCCTTGCCCGCGACGATCTCGATGGTCGAGGTGTTGGAGGCCGGGCTGAGCTTCAGCACGCGGCTGTTGCCGTTGCTGGTGAGCTCGACCTTGGCGCGGTAGCCCGAGGCCTTCTTGATCTTGTCGGCCAGGGTTTCCAGCGTGTCCTGGGCCTCGATGGTGATCGTGGTCAGCGGGCCGCGCTCGCGGGTGCGGATCTGGAAGGTGTCGCCGGCCCGGGCCGTGGTCGCCGAGACGAGGCGGTCGGACTGGGTGAAATCCATCTTGCCGCTGGGCAGGCCGAACAGGTCCAGGCTGGACGCGCCGCCGCCCGAAACCGCTACGCTGGTGGGGGTCGCAAAACCGTCCTTGCCGGTCAGGCGCTGGCTCCAGGCGACCGCGCCGGTGCCGACGTTGATCTGGGCGACATAGCCGTCCTTGGTCCCGACCGTGGTCTGGCCGTCCAGGTTGGCGCCGGCCGAGCCGACCAGATAGGCTTGGCCGTTCGAGATGGCCATGCCGGTGACGGTGTCGTCGCCCGCGCCGCCGTAATAGGTCAGGCTGTCGCCGCTGGTGTCGGACAAGTTCAGCGCCATCCGGCCGACAAAGGCGTCAGAGCCGCCCGAGGCCGCAGTCTTGGTTCCGGCGATCGAGAGCGCGCCATTGGTGGTGTAGCCGCCGACATAGAGCTGGCCGCCGTCGATCTTCAGGCCGACCAGATCGCCGCCCTTCAGCGAGCCGAGGTCGCGCGTCGCGCCCGCGGTCACGGCGGCGGTCTTGGTGTAGGTCACCGGCACGGTCTCGTAGGCGCCGTACTGGTTCAGGCGGGTGACATTCTCGGTCACCACGCCAGGCGTGACGTCGAAGCTGCGCAGCTTGGCCGAGCCGTTCTCCTTGGAGCCGACGATCACCTGCCCGCCGTTGACGACGATGTCGGTGACGGAGTCGTTCTCGGTGGTGCCGAACTTCTGGGTGAACAGCGCCTTGGGCTGGCCGCCGGAGTCGGTGGCGAAGGCCGAAAGATAGGCGTCCCAACCGCCCGTGGGGTCGGTTCCGCCCGAGGTGGGCAGGTC
>CAZRPD010000268.1:0-4399 GCA_964601775.1 uncultured Caulobacter sp.
GCCGCCGGGTGCGCCTGGTCGAGGGGCAGGCCTATTTCGACGCCCGCTCGGCGCCCGAGCGTCCGTTCCAGATCGTGGTCGGCGACCAGCAAGCCCAGGGCAGCGGCGGTCGCTTCCAGGTGACCAGGATCGGCAAGACGGCGCAGATCCTGATCGAGGACGGCGCGCTGGACGTCGAGGCGGCCAATTCGCGGCGGGGGGTGACCACCGGCCAGATGATCTCCGGTCCCGCCGGCGCCCAGCGCGTGGCGGCGGCCGACCTGGACGAGCTGACGGCGTGGCGCGAGGGCCGGCTGGTGTTCAGCGACGCGCCGCTGCCGCAGGTGGCCGCGGCGTTCAACCGCTACTCTAGCGACCGCCTGTTCCTGGCCTCCAGCGCGCAGCTGGACGGCATCCGGATCTCCGGCTCGTTCCGCTATGACGGCACGCGCGAGTTCGCAGAAGCCTTGCGCGCGGGCTTTGGTCTGCGCGTGCGCCAGCTGGATGAAACGACGTGGGAAATCGCCGGCTGACGGGGTCTGACGGCCGGCGTTCGATGAATTTTTGACGACAAGGTGAGGCTTTCGGCGGGGCGTCAGTTCCTGGGGATGATCGGTCGACGGGGGCCGGCGAATGTCTAGGACATCACGATGACGAACCGAGTTTCTCACGCCGCGGGTCTTCGCAAGGGCCTGATGGCCTGCTGCGCCATCGCCGTTCTGAGCGCGGCCGCACCGGCCCTGGCCCAGGACGCCAGCGCGCCGCCGGCCGCCTTCTCGCTGCCGACCCAGCCGTTGGAACTGGCCCTGCCGGCCTTCGCCAAGCAGGCCGACGTGCAGGTGCTGTACGCGTCCAATCTGGTGAAGGGCAAGCGCGCCAACGCCGTGGTGGGCACGCGCGCGCCGGCCGAAGCCCTGCGTGACCTGCTGGCCGGTTCGGGCCTGAAGGCCACGGCCACCGGCCCGCGCACCTTCCTCATTTCGGTGCAGGAAAATCCGGTCGTCAGCGAACTCGACGAAGTCGTCGTCACCGCCCAGAAGCGCATCGCCCGCATCGAGGACGTCCCGCTGGCCGTGACCGTCGTTGACGGCGCCGAGGCCCAGCGTCGCGGCATCACCAGCGTCACCGACCTGGTCGACCAGGTGGCCGGCGTCTCGGTCAACTACGCGTTCGGCGGCACCAACTATGGCCTGATCAGCATCCGCGGCATTGGCGGCGCCGACGACTACAAGCCCAACGGCAACCCCTCGGTCGCCATGCATATCGACGGCGTCTACCAGACCTCGAACGCCTATCTGGGCATGCCGCTGTTCGACCTGGACCGCATCGAGGTGCTGAAAGGTCCGCAAGGCACGCTATACGGCCGCAACACCACGGCCGGCGTGATCAACGCCATCACCCGCGGCCCCAGCAAGACCGTCGAAGGCTCGGGCCGCATCGAATACGGCAGCTACGACTACACCGAGATGGAAGCCTCGGTCGGCGGCCCGATCAGCGACACCGCCGGCGTGCGCCTGGCCGTGCTGGCCCAGAGCGGCGGCGGCTTCATGGACGGGGCAGGGGCGGGCCTGCTGGCCGGCTTCCGTCCGTCGGTGCGCGGCGTCGTCCAGACCCAGGTGCCGGCCCTGGCCGATCCCGGCCGTCGCAAGGGCTTCGGCGACAAGGACCTGTTCGCCGGCCGCGCCACCTTCGACGTTCAGATGGCCGAGCAATCGGACCTGACAATCAAGCTGTTCGGCAGCCGTGACCGCGGCGACACCCGCCAGTATGACCGTATCGCCCGGTCGCTGGACGCCACCGTCGCCAACGCCGGCGAGAACGCCGACCCGTTCGAATTCTACTCGACGGGCTATCCGACCCACAGCATCGACATCTATGGCGGCTCGGCCACCTTCGCCCACAAGGTGCGCGAGAACCTGAACTTCACCGCCGTCGGCGGCTGGCAGGGCAGCAAGCGCTCGGTGAAGGGCAATGGCGACGGCTCGCCGTATCCGGCCTCGTATTTCGACGCCAATGAGAAGCTCAGCCAATCGTCGCTGGAACTGCGCCTGGCCGACGACACCGGCGGCAAGGTCGACTGGATCGTCGGCGCCTTCTACGTCACCGACGACGTCAAGTTCGACACCAACTGGATCAGCTATTCGGCGCTGACCCAGTACGACAACCTGCACCGCCAGGAGCGCAAGAGCTTCGCCCTGTTCGGCCAGGCCGACTATCACCTGACGCAGCGCCTGCAGGTCTCGGGCGGTCTGCGTTACACCCGCGACGACGCCCATTACGTCGGCCGCAACGTCGACCACAATCCGTGGGGCATCAGCACCTTCACGACGACCTTCGCCACCACCAACCCGTTCGCGTGGGACGAAAAGTTCGAGGACGACAACGTCTCGGGCCGCCTGACCGTGAAGTACGACGTCACGCCCAGCCTGAACGTCTTCGTGTCGGCGGGCACCGGCTATCGCGGCGGCGGCTTCGACGGCACCTCGATCTTCACGATCGCCGAGACCAAGCCGTTCGCCTCGGAAACCGTGCGCGCCTACGAGGCCGGCCTGCGCTGGACCACGCCGCGCCTGCGCCTGTCGCTGGACGCCTTCGACTACCGCTTCAGCGAGCTGCAGGCCACGACCCGCCTGGCCAACGACACCAACGGCCGCGCCAATGTCGGCAAGGCCAGCAGCAAGGGGATCGAGGTCGCGCTCAGCGCCCAGCTGCTGCGCACCGAGCGCCAGCAGCTGACCTTCGACGTCAACGCCGCCTGGCTGGACACCGAGGTGCTGTCGTTCACCTCCAACCGCGTGGCCGAGGTGCTGCAAACGGTCGGCGACCCGCTGCCGGGCGCGCCGGACGTCTCGGCCACCGCGTCGCTGGCCCATGAGGTCGCGCTGAAGGAAGGCTGGTCGCTGCGCTCGCGTGTCGGCGTCACTCACCATGGCGAGGAGTCCAACCGCCTGAACGCGACGGCGGGCAACACGGCCAAGGCCTATACCCTGGTCAACGCCCGCCTGGACCTGGCCACCCCGTCGAACTGGACGCTGTACGCCTACGGCCGCAACATCACCGACGAGGTCTATTTCCCCGAGCTGAATGGCGCGGCCCGTCTGGTCGGGGCGCCGGCCACCTACGGTATCGGCCCGCGCTTCGACTTCTGGTCGCGCGGGGGAGGAAGGCGGCCCCGCCGAGCCGGAATTTATCGTAGACCGCCACCGGGTCCCGGGAGGCGATATATCCGCCCAGCAGCTTGAAATTGGCGCCCCAGCGTGATCCGCGCAGGGCAAGCTGTGCGTCCAGGGTGGAGCGGGAGAGCAGGTTCCCGGCATTCAGGCGGATCCCCGACAGCATATCAATATGTCCGTATATATTCCCGGCGCGGGACGTCCAGAAGAAGCGGAGGTCCGAACCCGAACGCCGCGTGGTGACAAAGGCGGAGTCCCCGGCGGCGGGCCGGGTGCTGATGCGCTCGTCCTGGTAGGAGAAGCCGAAACGGGATCGCCGGCCGATATGATAGATAACCCCCAGGTCCAGGTCCCGCTTGACGTACAGGCTGTCCCGGTACCGCTGCGAGAAAGCGCCCCGGAGGGAAAGGGGCGTATTGAAGATATAGGGCTCCGTATAGGAAATATCGAAGGCGTTCACGTCCAGGGAGGGGCGGGACCAGTGAAATTCCGCCAGCCGTCCGAGACCGCCCAGATTGATCAGTTCACAGCGGATATTGCCGACAATGCCATTGCGGGCGTTCTCTTCCCGGTAGGCGGCGACGGCATCGAAACGGATGTCCTGCCGCGCTTTCGTATAGAGCCGCAGTCCGTTATTGTAGATATCCGCCCGCTGCTCTGTCTCGATCAGCGGATTGGCCCGGAGGTCGCGGATCATGTTCCGCACACGTTCGTAATGGAACTTCCCGGAGCGCGGAAGATCGATATAACGGGAAAGCAGGGAGATCTCCCGCGGCGAATAATCCCCGAAAACGACGGTATCGATATAGACGGTCTCGCCTTTGGACAGGCGGTAGTGAAAATATTCCGCATTCCCCTTTTTGATATAGCTGTCCAGCACCAGCTGCGCAAAAGGATGTCCCGCATCCCCGTAGCGCAGCAGCTGTTCCGAGAGCAGGGCTTCGATATCCCCGCTGTTCTTCGCCCGCAGAGTGTCCCCTTCGATGACGCAGAAATATTCCGGCTCCGCAGGGAGCAGTGCCGCCGGCAGAACGGCGAGCAGAAGGATGCTTATGTACAGTATGCGCCGCATCAGAAATACGCCTTTATTTCGAGGTTCGCCGTCAGTATGCGCCGCTGGCCGGCACGTTTCCGGAATTGCAGGAAGGTGGAGGCGGAAAGATAACGGTTAATGCTCTTCTCAAAACGGAAGGCGCCGGACCAGGACCAGCCGGCGGGAAGGCCGCCGGCGGTTTCGTAGGGAAGCT
>CAZRPD010000269.1:0-4344 GCA_964601775.1 uncultured Caulobacter sp.
CGTGGACGACACGCTGCGCCGCCTGATCGGCCAGAACGCCTCGGAGCAGGAGATCGCCGAGGCCGGACTGGAGCATGGCCTGAAGGACGAGGCCCGCCGCTATGTGCTGGAGGGCCTGACCACCGTCGAGGAAGCGCTGCGCATCACCGGGGCAGGGGCGCGCGATGGCGAGGTTTGACTATGTCGCCCTCGACCTGGCCGGCGCCCAGCGCTCGGGCCGGATAGAGGCCAAGGACCCCGACGACGCCCGTGTCCAGCTGGAGCGCCGCCGCCTGGCGCCGGTCAGGATCGCCGCCCATGTGGCGCCGGCCGCCAAGGGCAGGGTCACGCGCGATCGCCTGGGCGGTCGCGACCGCTCGCTGTTCACCCGCCAGCTGGCGACCCTGGTGGCTGTCTCGACCCTGGAAGAGGCCCTGCGCACCATCGCCCTGCAGGCCGACCGGCCCAAGCTGAAGCGCATTGTCGAGCAGGTCCACGCCGCCGTGCTGGAAGGCTATCGCCTGTCGGACGCCCTGGCGCGACCGGCCGGGGCCTTCCCGCCGCTGTACCGGGCCATGGTCGCAGCCGGTGAGGCGTCCGGCGCCCTGCCGACCATCCTGGACCGCCTGGCCGACCTGTTGGACCAGCAGCAGAAGGTCGCCGCCAAGATCACCGCGGCCCTCGTCTATCCGGCCGTGCTGGCCGCCGTGGCCTTCCTGGTCGTCACCATCCTGATGGTCTTCGTCATTCCCAAGGTGGTCGAGCAGTTCGACTCGATGGGGCAAACGCTGCCGCTGCTGACCCGCATCGTCATCGGGGTCTCCAACGGCCTGCAGTCGTTCGGCTGGCTGATCGCGCTGGTCCTGGCGGCGCTGGTGGCGGCCTATCTGCGGGCGCTGCGCAACCCGGCCTTCAAGCTCAAGGCCGACCAGTTCTTTCTCGCTTTGCCGTTCGTTGGCCAACTGATCCGCAACGTCCACGCCGCAAGGCTGGCTCGCACGCTCGCGACCATGATCGCCAGCGGCCTGCCGGTGCTGGAGGGGTTGGTCCTGACCGCGGGCACCGTCCGCAACGCCGCCCTGCGCGGCGGCATGGACGAGATGATCGCCGGTATCCGCGAGGGCGGGGCGCTGTCCACCGCCATGCGTCGCACAGGGGTCTTCCCGCCGGTGCTGGTCTACATGACCGCCAGCGGCGAGAGCAGCGGCCGCGTCGACGCCATGCTGACCCGCGCCGCCGAATATCTGGAACGCGAGTTCGACACCTTCACCGCCACCCTGCTGAGCCTGCTGGAGCCGGCGATCATCGTCGTCCTTGGCGGCGTGGTGGCCACGATCGTGCTGTCGATCCTGCTGCCCATCCTGCAGATCAACACCTTGGCCATGAACTAGGAGCCCGACATGAGCGCCCCCAACACTTCCCAGCGCCGTCGTCGCCGTCGTTCGCGCGAGGCCGGCTTCACCCTGGTCGAGATGATGGTCGTCATCGTCATCCTGGGCCTGCTGGCCACGGTGGTGGCGATCAACGTCCTGCCCAGCCAGGACAAGGCCATGAAGGAAAAGGCCCGCGCCGACGTCTCGGTGCTGGAGCAGGCGCTGGAGAGCTATCGCCTGGACACCTTCACCTTCCCGCGCACCGAGGACGGCCTGCAGGCCCTGGTGACCCCGCCGGCCAGCCTGGCCCAGCCCGACCGCTTCCGCGAGGGCGGCTATATCCGTCGCCTGCCCAAGGATCCGTGGGGCGCCGACTACCAGTACCGCGCGCCGGGCCAGCATGGCGCGATCGACGTCTTCTCGTTCGGCGCCGACGGCCGCGAGGGCGGCGAGGGCAAGGACGCCGACATTGGCAACTGGAGCTGATCGCCAGACCCGCAAAGAGCGGCGAGGGGGCTTCACTCTCGTCGAGCTCATGGTCGCCCTGGTGATCATGGGATTGCTGGCCAGCGCCGTCGTCGTGGCCCTGCCGCGCGAGGGCATGACCCTGCCGCAGCAGGCCGAGCGCTTCGGCGCCGTGTTGCTGCGCGCCCGCGACGAGGCGGTGTTCGCCAATCATCAGGTGCGCGTGGTGCTGGCCGCCGACGGCTACCGCTTCGAGCAGCGCGACGAACGCGCGTGGCGGCCGCTGGAGACGCCGCCCTTCAAGCCCGGCGCCTGGCCGGCCGAGACCCAGGTCACCGCCTCTGAAAACGGCGTGGTCTTCGAGGCCACCGGCCAGGCCACGCCGGTCGAACTGGCCTTCGCGCGCGGCGACGCGTACCGGACCGTCACGGTCGACACCGCAGGGAACGTCACGCTCGATGCCCCGCGCGCACGCTGAAGCCGGCTTCACCCTGATCGAGCTGCTGGTCGCCCTGGCGATCTTCAGCCTGGCGGCTTTGGCCTTGCTGAACCTGGCCGGCGAGAACGCCCGCGCCGGCGCGCGCCTGGGCGACCGCGCCCTGGCCGAGGTGGTGCTGGACAACCGCGCGGTCGAGGTGATGACCAGCCCCGCGCCCCTGGCCATCGGCCGCACCGCCGGGGTCGAGATGGCCGCCGGCCGTCCCTGGGCCTGGGTGCGCCAGGTCAACCGCACGTCCGACCCGGCCCTGGTCCGTGTCGACATCGCCGTCTCCTCGCCGCGCGGCCGCACGCCCTATGCGCGGGCGACCCTGTTCCGGGCCGCGCGATGAAGGGCAACGGCTTCACCCTGGTCGAGATGCTGGTCGCCCTGCTGATCTTCGCCCTGATCGGCGCGGCCGGCGTGGCGGTAATGGGCTCGACCCTGAGCAACCAGGAGCGCGTGCGGGCCAAGGTCGACCGTTACGCCGAGCTGCAGCGGGCCCGCGCCATCCTCAAGGCCGATCTCTCGCAGGCGGCGTCGCGGCGGACGCGCGGCGAGGACGGCCTGCCGGCCCTGACCGCCTTCGCCGGCGGCAGTCCGTGGGGCGAGGGCGGTCCGATCCTGGCCTTCACGCGTCGCGGCTGGGAGAACCCCGACCAAGCCGCGCGCGCCTCGCTGCAATATGTCGAATACGCCCTGGTCGAGGGGCGGCTGGAGCGCCGCGCCCGCCCGGCCCTGGACGGCGCACGCCTGGGGCCGCCGCAGGTGCTGCTGCGCGACGTCAGCGCCGTCACGCCGGCCTTCCTGTTCGGCGGCGCCTGGACCCCGAGCTGGAAGGGCAATCCGCAGACCGACATCCCCGCCGCGGTGCGCCTGGATATGCGGCTGACCGATCTGGGGCAGGTCGACCAGCTGTTCCTGACCTCGGGGGAGGGCCTATGAGGCGGCCTCACGAGGAAGGCGCGGCGCTGCTGACCGTGCTGCTGATGGTCGCCGTGATCGGCATCATCGCGGTCGGCGTGCTGGAGGATATCCGCTTCGGCATCCGCCGCGCGACCAACGCCCAGGTCGGGAACCAGGCCCGCTGGTTCGCCCTGGGCGGCGAGCAACTGGCCCGCTCGCGCATCGACCAACTCCTGAGCCGCGACCAGAACAAGACCTCGCTGGAGGGCGGCTGGAACGGCCGGGTGTTGGAGTTCCCGATCGACGACGGCGTGATCCAGGCCAAGGTCAGTGACGCCACCGACTGCTTCAACCTCAACAGCGTGGTCGAGGCCAATGCCGGCGAGCCGTTCCGCCGCCGCGAGCTGGGCGTGCGCCAGTTCGCCAGCCTGCTGACCCAGCTGGGCGCGCCGGACGGTCCGCAACTGGCCGAGAGCCTGGCCCAATGGGCCGACAGCAACGACGTTGGCCCGCCCGGCACCGAGGACGACGGCTATGCCGAGGGCGGCATCACCTATCGCACCGCCGGCGGTCCGCTGGCCGAGGTCAGCGAGCTGCGCGCCGTGCGCGGCTTCACGCCGGAGCTCTACGTGCGCCTGCGCCCCTATGTCTGCGCCCTGCCGACGACGGATCTGTCGCCGGTCAACGTCAACACCCTGCCGGAGAGCAAGGCCGTGGTGCTGTCTGCGATCACCGTGGGGACCGTATCGCCGGAGAACGCCCGCCGCGCCCTGATGGCCCGCCCGTCGCAGGGCTGGTCGGACGTCGAGGCGTTCTGGGGGCAGCAGGCCCTGGCCGCCGCCTCGCCGATCGACGGCGTCCGCAATCAGGTGCAGTTCCGCACCCGCTATTTCTCGCTGGAGAGCCGCGTCGGCCTGGCCGACCGCGCCACCTTCATGACCTCGCTGTTCGAGGCCGGACCGGCCAACCGCATCCGCCTCGTCGCCCGCCGCTGGACCCTGGAAGAATGATCCCACAGCGCCTTCTCATCCTGCCCAGCGGCCCCGACGGGGCGGCCGAGATCGTCGAGTCCGGCGACTACGGTCCCGTGCGTCGCGCCTTGACCCCGGACGCCCTGGACGTCGGCTCGGCCCTGCTGGTCCT
>CAZRPD010000270.1:0-4305 GCA_964601775.1 uncultured Caulobacter sp.
CCGAAGAGGGCGTGTCGGCGGCCGAGGTCATCATGACCCAGCTGCACGCCGGCGGTAAGTTCGACCAGAACAGCTACAAGGTTTCGGGCGGCCTGCACGGCGTGGGCGTCTCGGTCGTCAACGCCCTGTCGGATTGGCTGGAGCTGCTGATCCACCGCAATGGCAAGGTCCACCAGATGCGCTTCGAGCGCGGCGATGCGGTGACCTCGCTGGCGGTCACGGGCGACTCGCCGGTGCGCGAGGATGGCCCCAAGGCCGGCGAGACCCTGTCGGGCACGGAAGTGACCTTCTTCCCGTCGCGCGACACCTTCGCCTTCATCGAATTCGACCGGAAGACCCTGGAGCACCGCCTGCGCGAGCTGGCGTTCCTGAACTCGGGCGTGACGATCTATTTCCGCGATCTGCGCGACGCCGAGCCGTGGGAAGAAAAGCTGTTCTACGAGGGCGGCATCGAGGCGTTCGTCCGCCACCTGGACAAGGCCAAGACCCCGCTGCTGAAGGCGCCGATCGCGGTGCGCGGCGTCAAGGACAAGGTCGAGATCGACCTGGCGATGTGGTGGAACGACAGCTACCACGAGCAGATGCTGTGCTTCACCAACAACATCCCGCAGCGGGATGGCGGCACGCACTTGTCGGCCTTCCGCGCGGCCTTGACCCGGATCATCACCGGCTATGCCGAGAGCTCCGGCATCATGAAAAAGGAAAAGGTCAATCTGGGCGGCGAAGACGCCCGCGAAGGCCTGACCTGCGTGCTGTCGGTCAAGGTGCCCGACCCGAAGTTCAGTTCGCAGACCAAGGACAAGCTGGTCTCGTCCGAGGTGCGCCCGGCGGTGGAAAACCTGGTCTCCGAAGGCCTGGCGACCTGGTTCGAGGAGCACCCGAACGAAGCCAAGCAGATCGTCAGCAAGATCGCCGAGGCCGCCGCGGCCCGCGAAGCCGCCCGCAAGGCGCGTGAGCTGACCCGCCGCAAGAGCGCGCTCGACATCACCTCGCTGCCCGGCAAGCTGGCCGACTGCTCCGAGCGCGACCCGGCCAAGTCCGAAATCTTCATCGTCGAGGGGGACTCGGCCGGCGGCTCGGCCAAGCAAGCCCGCAATCGCGACAATCAGGCCGTCCTGCCCCTGCGCGGCAAGATCCTGAACGTCGAACGCGCGCGCTTCGACAAGATGCTGTCGTCCGACCAGATCGGTACGCTGATCACGGCCCTGGGCGCCGGCATCGGCCGTGACGACTTCAACCCGGACAAGGTGCGCTACCACAAGATCGTGCTGATGACCGACGCCGACGTCGACGGCGCCCACATCCGCACGCTGCTGCTGACGTTCTTCTACCGGCAGATGCCGCAGCTGATCGAGCGCGGCTACATCTATATCGCCCAGCCGCCGCTCTACAGGGCCTCCAAGGGCAAGTCCTCGCGCTACCTCAAGGACGACAGCGAGATGGACGCGTTCCTGGTCGACGAGGGCGTCGACGGGGCCGAGCTGGACCTGGCCTCGGGCGAGCGCATGACCGGCCAGGACCTGCTGGCCCTGGTGCAGAACTGCCGTTCGGCCAAGGGCAATATCGACCGTCTGGCGGCGCGCGCCCCGGCCTCGGCCATCGAGCAGTCGGCTCTCGCCGGTCTGCTGGGCGAGACCCCTGACCCTGCGGCAGCGGCCACCCGCCTGGATCTCTATGCCGAAGAGGGCGACGGTCCCTGGTCGGGCGAGCGCGGCGATACGGGCTTCGTGTTCAGTCGCGTGCGTCGCGGCGTGTCCGAGCGCGTTGTGCTGGACGACGTGCTGCTGCACGCCGCCGACGCTCGCCGCCTGGCCGAGCGCGCCGTCAAGCTGGCCGAGATCTTCTCAGGGAGAGCCGTGTTCCGTCGCAAGGACAAGTCGACCACCGTCCGCGGGCCGCTGGACTTGGTCAATGCGGTGCTAGACGCCGGCCGCAAGGGCCTGACCATCCAGCGCTACAAGGGTCTGGGCGAGATGAACCCCGACCAGCTGTGGGAAACGACGCTGGACGTCGAGGCCCGCACCCTGCTGCAGGTGCGGGTGAACCACGCCGACGACGCTGACGACATGTTCAGCCGCCTGATGGGCGACCTGGTCGAGCCGCGCCGCGAGTTCATCCAGGAAAACGCCCTGGACGCCGAGGTCGACGTCTAAAGCTTTCGCCTACAAACGATTGTTCTTTGAGCGCCGGGCGCCCGTTTCGCGGGCGTCCGGCGTTTTTCATTTGCTAAACCGCGCTCGCGCCTTGGCTGTGGCGGCGGATGTCATCGCGCCGTGATGACGAGGGCGTCATCTTGCGTGAACCGAGCCGATTCGCTCGAAAGTTCGCGTGGGGGCGCGCCTTTGATGGAACAGGACGCCAGTCTTCGTCCGGAACGCATCCTGGATCTTTCCGAGCGCCTTTCCAGCGTCGCCGGCGCCAAGATCGGTGAGATCGCCCGGGTCAATCGCGCCGCCAAGATGCTGGCGATCAACGCCCTGATCGTCGCGGCGCGCGCCGGCGAGGCCGGCAAGGGCTTCGCCATCGTCGCCGAGGAGTTCAAGAAGATCTCGACCGAGATCGACGTGGTGGCCGGGGCGCTGGAAAGCCAGGTGCGCGCCGATCTCGATGAATTGTCGGCCATCGGTGGGGCGATCCTGGGCCATATGCGCGGCCAGCGGCTGGCCGACCTGGCCTTGAACGCCATCGAGATCGTCGATCGCAATCTCTACGAACGCACCTGCGACGTTCGGTGGTGGGCGACCGACTCGGCGGTCGTCGCCTGCCTGGGCGCCGCCGAGGACGCCGCGCGAGGCCATGCCGGCGAAAGGCTGGGCGTGATCCTGGACGCCTATACGGTCTATCTCGACCTCTGGATCTGCGACGCGCGCGGTCGCGTGGTCGCCAATGGCCGGCCGGGCCGTTATCCCGGCGTGGTGGGGCAATCGGTGGCCGAGGCGCGCTGGTTCCAGGACGGCATGCGGACGGAGACGGGCGACGACTTCGTGGCCTGCGATATCGAGACCAATCGCCTGCTGGGCGGCGCGCCGGTCGCCACCTACGCCACGGCGATCCGCGAGGGCGGCCAGGCCAAGGGCCGGGCGCTGGGCGTTCTGGGCGTTCACTTCGACTGGAGGCCCCAGGCCCAGGCCGTGGTCGATGGCGTGCGCCTGACTTCCGAGGAGCGCGAGCGCTCGCGGGTGATGCTGCTGGACCAGAAGGGCAGGGTCCTGGCCTCTTCCGACAGTCGGGGTGTTCTGAGCGAAATCTTCCCGCTGGATACTTCGGGCGGAGCGATGGGTAGTTATGCCGACGGCGATATGACTGTGGGTTATGCTCTGACGCCCGGTTACGAGACCTATACGGGCCTTGGCTGGTACGGTTGTCTTGTCCAGCGACGGGAAGTTCAGGCCTTGGCCGTCTCGGCGGCCTGATCTTAACCAGATCTGTTGCGGTTAATTCGAACTCAGTGATCGCGTGTTGAGCGAAAGCGATCGGATTCGCGGCATTTACTATGGAATCTGAGCGAACGCCGTTGCCAGAACGCGTTCGGCGTGGTTTTTAGGGCTAACTGAGCCGCCGATTAAAAGTTTCAGTTTTCCAGACACGGCGGCCTCCGCGTCACAATCCTAGTCTATTCACTCTGTTTACGTGCTCTTGCGGGCGATAACCGCAGTGCGGTGTGTTCTTCTGGGTACGGTTCAGCTCGAAAAACCACGAAAAAGCGTAAACCGGGGTGGAGCATACGTTTACGTTGTCCTAAAGGGACGCCTTCAATTGGAGGGAGCAGTCATGGCTTCTCGTCACATCCGCGCTATCGCCGTCAGCCTGGCCGTTGCGCTCGCACCGATGGGCGCTAGCAGCGTCCTGGCTCAAACCGCCGCCCAGACCCAGCAAGAGGCTGTGGTCCTGAAGGGCAAGATCGAAACTGCTCTGCGCACCGCCGCGGCCAGGCCGGGCTTCGCGGCTCTGCCGGCCGCGCAAAAGGCTGCCGCGCTCGAGGCCGCTGCGGCGCCCGTCCTGGCGGCGAACCCCGCAAGCGCCGCCGTTGTCCAAGCCGCGCTGATTTCGGCCGTTCAACAGGGCACGATCCCTGCCGGTCTCGCCGTCGCCGTCGCCTCGCGGGCTGGCGGTGAGGTCGCGGCTGGCGTCGCGACGGCTCCGGTGGTTCAGACCGCTCTTGCGACCCAGGCCCAGCAGTCGGCCACGGCGCCGACCGCCACGGCGTCGACGACGACCGCTCCGGGGACCAGCGTGGTGACCAATCTGGCGAGCGCCGCCTCGACCGCTCCGGGCGGCCAAGCGCCTGCCGCGGGGGGGGCCGCG
>CAZRPD010000271.1:0-4230 GCA_964601775.1 uncultured Caulobacter sp.
CCCGCGCCTTCGCCCACCTGAACCAGGACGAGATCGACGCGGGCCTGCACGACTGAGACCGCTTCGGCGCGCGAAAAGTCGTTGCCCGCGCTGTCTAAGCGACCCGAACCTTGTTAGGTGTCAAACGCCTATTCGTTATCTTGCTAGAGCCCCAAATGTCCAAGTTCTCGGCCTCCGACGCGGCCTTCTCCGGTTTCCGGCTGGTGCGGGAAAACTTGAAGACGGTGGCCATCTGGGCGGCCGTCATGACGGCGGTGTCGATCCTGACCAATGTGGCCGCCATCCAGTTCTTCGGGCCGCAGCTGGAGGCGTTCCTCAGCTACATGTCCGAGAACGACAATCCCGATCCCAGCGAGTTCTTCCGCCTGGCCTCGGCCCTGACGCCGCTGACCCTGTGGATGCTGCCGCTGAGCCTGATCCAGAACGGCGTCGTGTTCGCCGCCCTGAACCGGCTGGTGCTGCGTCCCGAAGACGGTCGCCATGCCTATCTGCGCCTGGGCAAGGACGAGCTGCGGCAGGCGGCCGTGTGGCTGCTGAGCGGCCTGGTGCTGATGTGGACCCTGTTCCTGGGTTCGGCGGTGTCAGGTTTCCTGGGCGCGATGGGCGGGGCCACCGGCGCTTTCCTGGCCTTGCTGGGTCTGGTCGGCCTGATGTGCGGGATGGTCTGGCTGGCCGTGCGCCTGTCGTTCGCCCCGGCGGTCACCTTCGACACCGGCAAGATCACGCTGTTCAAGTCGATGCCCTACACCAAGGGTCTCTTCTGGCCGCTGCTGGGCGCTTATTTCCTGGCGGCGGTGATGAGCATCATCGTGGTGCTGCTGATCTGGACCATCGTCTCGGCCGTCGGCCTGATCGCCTCGGGCGACTTCGCGGCCACCGGCAAGATGATGCGAGCCGACACCAGCTCGCTTGCGGCCTATTTCACGCCGGCCGGCATCGTCCAGGCGCTGTTCTCGGGCGTGATCCAGGTGCTGACCACCCTGATCGTCTTCGCCCCGCCGCCGTCGATCTACAAGGAACTCAAGGCGCGCGAGAGCGGATCGCCGGCGACTGGTAACGGCGGCTGGTAGAGCCTCCAAAAGAGAAGCCCCGGAGATCACTCTCCGGGGCTTCTTTGTTTAGGCTCGCTTGGCCTTCTTCAGCTCGGCCACCCGCGCCTTGCGGCGCTCCTCGTGGCGGTCCAGCAGCTCCTTGAGATAGCGCCCGGTCCAGCTGGCCTCGACCTTGGCCACGTCCTGGGGCGAGCCGACGGCCACCACCTGACCGCCGCCGTCGCCGCCCTCGGGACCGAAGTCGATCAGCCAGTCGGCGGTCTTCACCACGTCCAGGTTATGCTCGATGACGACCACGGTGTTGCCCTGGTCGACCAGCTCGTGCAGCACTTCGAGCAGCTTCTTGGTGTCTTCGAAGTGCAGGCCCGTCGTCGGTTCGTCGAGGATGTAGAGCGTGCGGCCGGTGGCCTTGCGCGACAGCTCCTTGGACAGCTTCACGCGCTGGGCCTCGCCGCCCGACAGGGTCGTGGCCTGCTGGCCGACCTTGACGTAGCTGAGGCCCACCCGCTTGAGGGTCTCCATCTTGTCGCGGATCGGCGGCACGGCCTTGAAGAAGTCGGCGGCCTCCTCGACGGTCATGTCCAGCACGTCGGCGATCGTCTTGCCCTTGAACAGCACGTCCAGGGTCTCGCGGTTGTAACGCTTGCCCTTGCAGATATCGCAGGTGACGTAGACGTCGGGCAGGAAGTGCATCTCGATCTTGATGACGCCGTCGCCCTGGCAGGCCTCGCAGCGGCCGCCCTTGACGTTGAACGAGAAGCGGCCGGGGCCATAGCCGCGCGCCTTGCTTTCCGGTAGCTGCGCGAACCAGTCGCGGATCGGACCGAAGGCGCCGGTATAGGTCGCCGGGTTCGAGCGCGGGGTGCGGCCGATGGGCGATTGATCGATGTCGATGACCTTGTCGAACTGCTCCAGGCCCTCGATCCGCTCGTGCGGGGCAGGGGCGTCGCTGGCGTTGTTCAGGCGGCGCGCGGCGGCCTTGTATAGGGTCTCGATGGTGAAGGTCGACTTGCCGCCGCCCGACACCCCGGTGATGCAGGTGAAGGTCCCGACCGGGATCTCGGCCGTGACATTCTTGAGGTTGTTGCCGGTGGCGCCGACGACCTTCAGCACCTTCTTCTTGCTGATCGGGCGGCGCTGCTCGGGCACCTCGATCTCGCGCGCGCCGGTCAGGTACTGGCCGGTGATGCTGTTGGGATTGGCCATCACCTCGGCCGGTTTGCCTTCGGCGATGATCTGGCCGCCATGCACGCCGGCGGCGGGGCCCATGTCGATGACGTAGTCGGCGGTGAGGATGGCCTCCTCGTCGTGCTCGACGATCAGCACCGAATTGCCGAGATCCCGCAGGCCTTGCAGCGATTGCAGCAGGCGGGTGTTGTCGCGCTGGTGCAGGCCGATCGACGGCTCATCCAGCACGTACAGCACGCCGGTCAGGCCCGAGCCGATCTGGCTGGCCAGGCGGATGCGCTGGCTCTCGCCGCCCGACAGGGTGCCCGAGCCGCGCGAGAGGTTGAGGTAGTCCAGGCCGACATCGACCAGGAAGCGCAGGCGATCATTGATCTCCTTCAGGATCCGGCGAGCGATCTCCATCTGCTTGTCGGTCAGCTGGCCTTCCAGGCCAGCGAACCAGTCCCGCGCCGGACGGATGGCCAGCATCGACACCTCGGCGATATCCATGGCGGCGATCTTAACGGCCAGGGCTTCGGGCTTCAGGCGCTTGCCGTGGCAGACCTCGCACGGCGTGTCGGACTGGTAGCGGCCCAGCTCCTCGCGGACCCAGCTGCTGTCGGTCTCCCGCCAGCGGCGCTCCAGGTTCGGCAGCACGCCCTCGAAGGGCTTTTCGACCTCGTATTTGCGGGCGTTGTCGTCATAGACGAACTTGATCTTCGTGCCCTTCGAGCCTTGCAGCACGACGTCGCGGGCCTCGGCCGGCAGCTTGTACCAGGGCTCGTCCATCGAGAAGCCGTAGTGCCGGGCCAGGGCCTGCAGGGTCTGGGTGTAGAGCGGCGACGGACCTTTCGCCCAAGGGGCGACGGCGCCCTTGTGCAGGCTGCGTTCGCGATCGGGCACGATCAGGTCGGCGTCGAAGGCCAGCTTGGCGCCCAGGCCGTCGCAGGCCGGGCAGGCGCCCGCCGGATTGTTGAACGAGAACAGCCGCGGCTCGATCTCGGCGATCGTGAAGCCGCTGACCGGGCAGGCGAAGCGTTCCGAGAACAGGATGCGCTTCGGCTCCTTCTCACCCTCTTCGATAGTGGCGAACTCGGCGACCGCCAGGCCATCGGCCAGGCGCAGGGCCTGCTCGATGGAGTCAGCCAGGCGCTGCTCCATCTCGGGCTTGGTGACCACGCGGTCCACGACCACGTCGATGTCGTGCTTGAACTTCTTGTCGAGCGCCGGGGCGTCCTCGATCGGATAGTACTCGCCGTCGATCTTCAGCCGCTGGAAGCCGGCCTTCTGCCACTCGGCGATCTCTTTCTTGTACTCGCCCTTGCGGTCGCGAACGACGGGGGCCAGCAGATAGAGGCGCGTGCCTTCGGGCAGGGCGGTGATCTTGTCGACCATCTGGCTGATGGTCTGGCTCTCGATCGGCAGGCCGGTGGCGGGCGAATACGGAACCCCGACCCGCGCCCACAGCAGGCGCATGTAGTCGTGGATCTCAGTCACGGTGCCGACGGTCGAGCGCGGGTTGCGCGACGTGGTCTTCTGCTCGATCGAGATGGCCGGCGACAGGCCCTCGATCAGGTCGACGTCGGGCTTGCTCATCAGCTCCAGGAACTGACGGGCATAGGCCGACAGGCTCTCCACGTAGCGACGCTGACCCTCGGCATAGATCGTGTCGAAGGCCAGCGACGACTTGCCCGAGCCGGACAGGCCGGTCAGCACGACCAGCTCGCCACGCGGGATGTCGACGTTGACGTCCTTGAGATTGTGCTCACGGGCGCCGCGAACGCGGATGAAGTTCAGTTGCTCGGCCATGTTTTCCGGAACGTTGGACCGCGACATTGGTCGCGGCGCAGCGGCTATATGTAGGGCTCGAGGCGCGAATTAACACAAGAACAAGGTGCGAACAAACGTCGCGCGCGTGGGGAGTGCGTCTGCTGACAGCGGATGTCAGCAGGACGCCCGCCCGAACGGCGCCGCTTGGCCATGTTCATGCCCTCAAAGCGGCGCCAGCCAA
>CAZRPD010000272.1:0-4157 GCA_964601775.1 uncultured Caulobacter sp.
CGGCGGGCATGACCGCCTCAACCCGGTGGGTCGGGCGGGTGAGGGGGCGGGGGGAAAGGGGCGGGGCGAGGGGGGGGGGCTCGGGCGAGGCCCCCGGCGCCACCGCGCGCCTGACCGGCTTCGCGGTGGAAGGCGAGGGGGCGACCGTCTCCATGACCCTGCGCGGCGAGGCCATCGACTTCCCGATCCGTCAGACCGGCGTCCACTGGGGCCCCAACAGCCTGTGCGTCCTGCTGATGCTGGAAGCCCTGGACGTGCCGCGCGAGACCGCCTTGGCCGCCCTGGCCGCCTTCGCCCCGATCGAAGGGCGCGGGGCCGAGAAGACCATCCGCATCGACGGTGGGTCGTTCACCCTGGTCGACGAGAGCTACAACGCCAATCCGGTCTCGATGCAGGCCGCGCTGAAGACCCTGGGGGCGCGCAAGGTCGCCGGTCGCCGGGTCATCGCCCTGACTGACATGCTCGAACTGGGCGAGGACAGCCCGCGCTTTCACGCCGAGCTTGCAGAGCCGATCGGCCATGCAAACGTCGACATGGTTTTTCTCGCAGGCGTCCACATGAAATCGCTGTGGGAGGCGCTTCCGCCGACTCGGCGCGGCGGTTACGCGGAAGTTACTGAAAAGTTAACGGCGTCGCTGGCGGGGGCTGTCCAGCCCGGCGACGTGGTGATGGTGAAGGGGTCGAACGGATCCAAGGCCGGCGTCCTCGCCCAGGCCCTGGCCGCGCTCGATCTTGGGGAACAGGGCTGATGCTGTACTTTCTGTACGAATGGCTGGCGCGCGGCCAAGAGCACGTGCCGCTGCTGAACCTCTTGAAATACCTGACCTTCCGGTCGGGCATGGCGATGCTGACCGCCTATATCGTGGCCGTGGCCATGGGCTCGCGCTTCATCCGCTGGATGAAGGCCAAGCAGGGCAAGGGCCAGCCGATCCGCACCGACGGCATCGCCCGTCACGTCATCGAGAAAGCCGGTACGCCCACCATGGGCGGCTTCATGATCCTGGCCGGCCTGTTCGTCGGCGCCCTGCTGTGGGCGGACCTGCGCAACATCCACGTCTGGGTCGTGCTGCTGGTCACCGGCAGCTACGGTGTGCTGGGCTTCATGGACGACTACGCCAAGGTTACCAAGCAGACCACGGCCGGCCTCTCCAGCGGTCAGAAGCTGGTCGCCCAGTTCATCGTGGCGATCATCGCCACCGTGATCCTGATCCTGTTCGCGCCCAAGTCGCCGATGACGCCGGGGATGGAGACCAGCGTGGTCTTCCCGATCTTCAAGGCGCTGGTGATCAATATGGGCTGGTTCTACATCGCCTTCGCGGCGGTCACGATCGCCGGCTTCTCCAACGCGGTGAACCTGACCGACGGCCTGGACGGGCTGGCCATCGTGCCGGTGATGTTCGCGGCCTCGACCTTCGGCCTGATCGCCTACCTGGTCGGCAACTATCGCTTCGCCGACTATCTGAACCTGCACTTCGCGCCGGGCGTCGGCGAGCTGGCCGTGGTCTGCGCGGCGATCATCGGCGGGGGCATGGGCTTCCTCTGGTACAACGCCCCGCCGGCCAAGATCTTCATGGGCGACACCGGGTCGCTGGCCCTGGGCGGCGCGCTGGGCGCGATCGCCGTCTGCGCCAAGCACGAACTCGTCTTGGGCATCGTCGGCGGCCTGTTCGTGGCCGAGGCGCTCTCGGTGATCATCCAGGTCGCCTACTTCAAGAAGACCGGCAAGCGGGTCTTCCTGATGGCGCCGATCCACCACCATTTCGAGAAGCTGGGCTGGGCTGAATCCACCGTCGTGATCCGGTTCTGGATCGTGTCGATGATGCTGTCCTTCGTCGGCCTCGCCACCCTGAAGCTGCGCTAGGAGCACCCGAACTATGATCCCCGTCCGCGGATTCGAGGACAAGACCGTCGCGGTGTTCGGCCTGGGCCGCACCGGACTGACGGCCGCGCGCGCCTTGATCGCGGGTGGGGCGAAGGTCGCCCTATGGGACGAGAAGCCCGCCAGTCGCGAAGCCGCGGCCGCCGAGGGCTTCCCCGTCGTCGACCTGGAGACCGCCGACTGGTCGCAGTTCGCGGCCCTGATGCTGTCGCCGGGCGTGCCCCTGACCCATCCCAAGCCGCACTGGACGGTGACCAAGGCCAAGGCGGCCGGGGTCGAGGTGCTGGGCGACGTCGAGCTCTTCGCCCGCACGGTCAACGCCGCGCCGGTCCACAAGCGTCCCAAGATCATCGCCATCACCGGCACCAACGGCAAGTCGACGACGACGGCCCTGGTCGGCCACCTGTGCGCCTCGGCCGGCCGCGACACCCGCGTCGGCGGCAATATCGGCCTGGGCGTCCTGGGTCTGGAAGACATGCATGGCGGCGCGGTCTACGTGCTGGAGCTGTCGAGCTATCAACTGGACCTGACGTCCAGCCTGAAGCCCGACGCGGTCGTGCTGCTGAACATCTCGCCCGACCACCTGGACCGCCATGGCGGCATGGACGGCTACATCACCGCCAAACGCCGCATCTTCCTGAACCAGGGCAAGGGCGACACCGCCATCATCGGCGTCGACGATCCCTGGTGCCAGCAGATCTGCACCGAGATCACCGCCGCCAACCGCCGCACCATCTGGCCGATCAGCGCCGGCAAGGCCATGGGCCGGGGCGTCTATGCGCTGCAGGGCGTGCTCTATGACGCCACCGGCGAGCGGGTCGTGGAGGTCGCCGACCTCCTGCGCGCAAGAAGCCTGCCGGGCCGCCACAACTGGCAGAACGCCGCGGCCGCCTACGCCGCCGCCCGCGCCATCGGCATCCCGATCCAGCAGGCCGTCGAAGGCCTGATGACCTTCCCGGGCCTGGCCCACCGGATGGAGACGGTCGGCAAGATCGGCAAGGTCCGCTTCGTCAACGACAGCAAGGCCACCAACGCCGACGCCGCCCGCCAGGCCATGGCCAGCTATCCCAAGTTCTACTGGATCGGCGGCGGCGTGGCGGAAGCCGGCGGCATCGGCGACCTGAAGGGCCTCTTCCCCCGCATGGCCGACGCCTACCGGATCGGCGAACCCCCCGACGCCTTCGCCACGACCCTGGCCGGCAAGGCCGAGGTCAAGATGAGCGGCACGCTGGAGAAGGCGGTGCAGCAAGCCTACGCCGACGCGGCCGCCAGCGGCGAGGAGGCCATCGTCCTGCTCTCACCGGCCTGCGCCTCGTTCGACCAGTTCAGCGATTTCGAAGCGCGCGGCGAAGCGTTCCGGACGGCGGTGATGGGCCTGACGACGGGCAAGGCGGCGGTGGCTTAAGAGCGACGGCGGGGGAGTTTGCGTAGGCTTACGACCTTAGTCGGACCCTCCTCAGGGCAATGTAGCTAGCGGTAAATCTGTGCGGCGGCTTTCGTTGCCGCCTCGCTGTTCCGCTCGCACCATTCGAAGAACGTAGCGTTCATTCCGCTATCTGCCGCGCGGTTCGCTGCTCGTCGCCAGGCTGCATCGGGATCTTCGCCTAGGAGCAGAAGAAAGCTTACGGAAGGCTCGATGCTGAAGACCCAAGCGTCTTCGCGCTTCCGATAGTCGAGGTAGGCTTCCCGCGAACCTTTCAGCAGCTGAAGCATCTCCTCCGCCGCGTCCGCCAATGTCCACCAAGATGCGGCGCGGGAAGCCGCAGCGGCGCCGAGCATCGAAGGGCTCAGCTCAGTGTCATCGACGACAGGAACTTGAATTGAGACCAGTGCAACCGGGATTTGCCTTGAAACTCCTGGCCATTTCTCGCTCAGGGCCGCGTGTATGATTTTATCGATGGCGCGATGCCGCAGGCTCACCGAGCCTTGGCAGTGGACCAAGACCTTCCCGACGAAATCGAAACTGAAGTCTGTCGCCCATCCATCGGACTGAGAGATAAACCGGCTTTTTCCGGCCGCTTTCAAACTTCTCGCTGAACCGCCCGCTGTCCAGCTCTCCTGGAAAGAGCGCCTAGCGGCCGCGATGTCTCCCAGTTCCATTTTCATAACTGACAGGCTTATCCCGGCTACGTCCGCCAACCACTCAGCGCAGACCTGAAGAGGCTAGGCCTTAACGCCGGATCGTGATCGCCCCCCCAAAAGGGGGCGGGAGGCCTTTGGGGGGTGGGCGCCCCCGCCCTGCCCTGCCCCGGCGGCGCCCCGCCCGCCCCCCCCAAGC
>CAZRPD010000273.1:0-4050 GCA_964601775.1 uncultured Caulobacter sp.
CGCCCAAGCCCGCGCCGACTCCCAAGCCGACGCCGGCCAAGCCGCAACCCAAGCCCGCGCCGAAGAAGAACGACAACGACTTCTTCGCCTCGATGGAAGCTTCGATCGCCAAGACCCAGAAGGCGACGGGCAAGCCAAAGGCCAACGCGCCGAAGGGCCCGGCCCGCGCCGAAACTTCGGTTTCTGCTCGTCCGGCGCTGGGCGCGGCGACCGGCCTGTCGGCCTCGGCGCTTGGCCGTCTGCAGGGCGAGGTCCAGGATCGTTGGAACCCCAACTGCGAGGTCGAGGCCGGCGCCGGCATCAATGTGCGCGTGGTGTTCGTGATCGGCCCGGGCGGCCGGATCGTGGGTCAGCCGGAATCGCCGGGCACCAGTTCCCCGGACAACATGGTCAAGACCGCATCCGACCGCGCCATCCGCGCGTTGTTCGCGGCCTCGCCGTTCGCCTACCTGCCGTCCGACCTGTACGGTCAGAAAATCGCCCTGAACTTCAACGCCAAACAGGCCTGTTCGCGTTGATGCTTGGAATGAGAAAAAGGGAAGCCCCGATGCGACTGAAAGCTCTGGTCCTCATGGCCGCCGTCCTGCTGGGCGGCGCGGCCTTCGTGACCCCGGCCGCGGCGCAGATCGAGGTCGACATCAACGCCGGCGCGGTCAAGCCGCTGCCGATCGCCGTGCCCGCCTTCTCGGGCGGCGGCGCGCGCGGCGCCGAGATCTCGCAGGTCATCACCGGCAATCTCGAGCGCTCGGGCCTGTTCCAGCCGCTGAACGTCAGCGGCGTCGCCGACAAGCTGACCGACGTCAACGTCCAGCCGCGCTTCCCCGACTGGCAGGCCACCGGCGCCCAGGCCCTGATCAACGGCCAGGTCACGGTCGGCCCCGACGGCGGCCTGCGCGTCGACTTCCGCCTGTGGGACGTGTTCAGCCAGCAGCAGCTTCTGGGCCTGCAGTTCTCCTCGACGCCCGACAACTGGCGCCGCGTGGCCCACAAGATCAGCGACGCCGTCTATGAGCGGCTGACCGGCGAGAAGGGCTATTTCGACACCCGCGTGGCCTTCGTCGCCGAGAGCGGTCCCAAGCTGAACCGCATCAAGCGCCTGGCGATCATGGACCAGGACGGCGCCAACCCGCAGTACCTGACCGACGGCTCGTACATCGTGATGACGCCGCGCTTCTCCTCGACCAGCCAGGAACTGACCTACATGGCCCTGCGGCCGACAGGGTCGTCGATCTACCTGCTGAACCTGGAGACCAGCCGCCAGGAAACGGTCGGCAAGTTCCCCGGCATGGTGTTCGCCCCGCGCTTCTCGCCCGACGGCACCAAGGTGGCCTTCTCGGTCGAGCGGGCCGGCAACAGCGACGTCTATCTGATGGACCTGCGCAGCCGGAACTCCACGCGCATCACCACCGACCCGGCCATCGACACCTCGCCGTCGTTCTCGCCGGACGGCACGAAGATCGCCTTCAACTCTGACCGCGGTGGCCAGGCCCAGATCTATGTGATGAACACCGACGGCTCGGGCGTGCGCCGCATCTCGTACGGCGGCGGTCGCTACACCACCCCGGTCTGGAGCCCGCGCGGCGACTTCGTCGCCTTCACCAAACAGACCGGCGGTCAGTTCCACATCGGCGTCATGCGTCCGGACGGCAGCGACGAACGCCTGCTGACCACCAGCTATCTGGACGAGGGTCCGACCTGGGCGCCGAACGGTCGGGTGCTGATGTTCTTCCGCGAGGGGACCAGCGGCAATCCGCGCCTGTGGACGGTGGACATCACCGGCCGCATCCTGCGTCCGGCCGCCTATACCGGTTCGGGCTCCGACCCGGCCTGGTCGCCTTTGCTGGACTAAGACTTGAGCAAGGTCGGGCGAAATCTACGGAATTTCTCCCGACTTTCTCCAATCGGACGCGATTACGGCAACCTGAGCCTTGCGGGGGCGTTGAAGCGGGGCCCGACGTCGCGTGCCAGTTTCGCGTCGGAAGTGAATCCGCATCGACTGACAGCTATCTGACATCATTGTGAGATATCGTCAGACATTTAGAGGGTCCATTCCAAGCGCACCGCAGGTATGGATCAGGTCCAGATTTTGTAGACTTGAGGAGATCCTGGATGAGCTTCGACACCCAGCGCGCCGTTAGACTGGCGCTCGTCGGTATCGCCGCCGCTTCGCTGGCTGCCTGCGCTTCGCGTCCGAAGCCCCAGCCGGTCGCGCCGACGCCCGAGCCGGCTCCGGCCGCGCCGAGCACCCCCTACACCCCGCCGCCGACCCCGCCGGTGGAAAGCGGCGTCCTGCCGGGTTCGGTGCAGGACTTCGTCGTCAACGTCGGCGACCGCGTCTATTTCGACACCGACGAATATTCGGTCCGCGCCGACGCCCAGCCGGTCCTGGCCGGTCAGGCCCAGTGGCTGAACCGCTATCCGGGCGTGCGCGTCCGCATCGAAGGCAATGCCGACGAACGCGGCACCCGCGAATACAACCTGGCCCTGGGCGCTCGTCGCGCCAACGCCGTCCGCGACTTCCTGATCGGCCAAGGCGTCTCGGCCTCGCGCATCGAGACGATCTCGTTCGGCAAGGAACGTCCGCTGGATCCGGGCACCAACGACGAAGCCTGGGCCAAGAACCGTAACGGCCGCACGGCCATCACGGACGGCGCTCGCTAAAATCGCCTAGAACGGGGCGGCTTTCCTTTCCGGGAAGCCGCCCTAGTTTTGTCTGGTCCCTAGCGATAGATCACGGTCATGAAGCTGAAATCCGTCCTGCTCGCCGCCCTGCTGTCCTCGACCGCCGCCGTTGCCGTGGCCCAGACGCCGCTACCGCCCGCCGATCCGCTGGACGACCGTTCGGCCAAGCGCGTCGAGCGCATGGAGAAGGTGGTGCGCGAGCTGCGCTCGATCGTCTTCCAGGGCCGCGACACCGGTAAGCCCGTCGTCGTGCAGCCGGCCGAGACCGACGCCCAGATCGCCTCGCTGAACCAGCGGCTGGCCGACCTGGAACAGACCCTGACCCGCCTGAACGGTCAGAACGAGACGGCCAATTTCGAACTGACCAAGGCCAACCGCGCCGCCGTCGACCAGAAGGCTCGCGCCGATGCGCTGGAGCAGCGCTTGGTCGCGCTGGAGAACGCCTTCAACGACCTGAAGACCCAGGCCGCCGCGCCGGCCGCTGGCGGCTTCCCCCCGCCGCCCGCGCCACCGGCCGATCCGGCCGTGGCCTTCAAGCAGGCCAAGGATCTCTTGCTGGGCGGCGACTATGGCAATGCCGAGCAGGCGTTCTCGGCCTATGTGACCAACTATCCCGACAACGCCCGCACGCCGGAAGCCCGCTACTGGCTGGGCGAGACCCTGTTCGTGCGCGAGGCCTATACCGACGCGGCCGGCGCCTATATCGGCGCGATCCGCGGCTGGCCCCAGACGACCTGGGCGCCCGACGCGACCCTGAAGCTGGCCCGCTCGATGGTGGCCCTGAAGAAGACCCCGGACGCCTGCCGCACCCTGGACGAACTGGCCCGGCGCTATCCCAAGGCTCCGGCCAATGTGACCTCGCGCGCGGCCTCGACCCGCACCGCGGCCAAGTGCGGCTAAACGCTGTCCGGGCCGCCCTCGATCGGCGGCTCGATCCGGCCAGCGCTGCGCCGCTCGCCGTCGGCTTCTCCGGCGGTGGGGATTCGCTCTTTCTGCTGAAGATGGTGCTGGACTGGGCGCGGCCTCTCGGCCGGCCGGTCTTCGCGCTGGTCGTCGATCATGGGCTGCAGGCCGGCAGCGACCTCTGGACCGCCGAAGCCGTCGCCAAGGCGCGGGCGTTGGGCGCCGAGGCCCAATCCCTGCTTTGGACCGGCGACAAGCCGAAGTCCGGGGTTCCCGCCGCTGCTCGCCGCGCCCGCCATGCCTTGCTGGCGGAGGCGGCTCGCGAGGCCGGGGCCAAGGTTCTGTTGCTAGGCCACACCGCCAGCGATCTGGCCGAAGGCGCGGCCATGCGGGCCGAGGGTTCCACGGTCTCCGACCCGCAGGAATGGGCGCCGTCGCCGGTGTGGCCGGAGGGGCGGGGCGTCT
>CAZRPD010000274.1:0-3969 GCA_964601775.1 uncultured Caulobacter sp.
AGCAGGAGGATCGCCGCGCCCTTTCCGACTTCGACACCTTCCACGAGCTCCGCCGCCACACCGCCCAGGCCTATGTGAACGGCCAGGCCGGCCCCCTGGACCGCATGGCCGCGACGGCCTGCCCGGCCAGCTTCTTCCCGCCGCACGGCGGGCGTGAAGAAGGCGCTTATCGGGTGGCGGACGTCTATGCCCGCGACTCGCGCTCCTTCGCCGAGGGCGGCGAGACCACGCTGGAGATCCTGCACAGCGACTCGGTCGGCGACCTCGCCTACTGGACCGGCCTGCAGCACGCCAAGGTGCGGGTGGCCGGCCAGGACGAACCGGTCGAGATGCACCTGCGGATCACCGAGCTGTTCCGCCACGAGGACGGCGCCTGGAAGCTGATCCACCGCCACGCCGACCCGCTGGCGGAGCCGGAAGACGGCGGTGCGGTTACGGCGCTGAGCGCTTAACCGCCTTGGGCGCAAAGACCGCCTCGCCGCTGGCTGAGACGTTGAAGCGATAGGCCTCGTTCATCCCCTGCTTGCCCGAATGGGTGAACGCCAGGACGCGCTGGCCGTCGGTGCGGATGTGGGCGATGCCGAAATTGGTGCGCTCGAAGGCGTAGAACGACCGCCCGGTCTTGGGATCGGTGACATAGCCCTTCGTGCTGAAGAACGCCGCCAGCTCCGTGCAGAAGATCACTGCCGGGGTCTGGCGCGAGGCCTTTCCCAGCGCCGCCATCAGGGTCGCGCGCGGGTGAATGTATTCCTTGGCCTTGCTCTCGTCGCCCGACGAGATCAGCGACACCACCGGCGACACTTCCTGCAGGAAAGCGAAGTCGAAGTCGGCCGAGCCGTGGTGCGGGGTCTTCAGGATCTCGGCGCGCAGACCCGCATCGGGCAGGGCCTCGCGCAGCCGGGCCATCGCCTCCTGGTTCATGTCGCCCGTCAACAGGAAGCGCACATGACCGTAACGCAGGCGCAGGGCGATCGAGTGGCCGTTGATCGTGTGCGACGCCGACCAGGCGCCCCGCGCCTTGTCTGGCTTGACGCCCAGCATCAGGTCGGCGTCGTCGCTGGGCTTGCTGAGAAAGGCCAGGCCCGGCGCGCCCGCGACGGGCTCGACGATCGGTCCCAGCATCTCGACCGCGATGCCCTCCTCGTCCAGGAAGTCGAACGCGTCGGTCGCGGTCTGGTCCAGCCGTTGGACCAGCATCTGCTCCCCGGTCGCGGCATCCAGGCGAGCCTCCCAGCCATCCAGCGTTCTCACCCAGGTACGGAATGGCGTGTTCAGCTCGGACGCCGGCAGTTGACGCGGATCGTCGACCAAGCCCGTGCAGTAAGGCCGCTCGCCCAGCAGGGTCGTCGCCCCCAGCATCTCGGTCTCCCGCCGCTCGGTATCGTCGGCGCGCTTGCCCGGCCGCTTGGCCAGACCGTTGTGGAACACCCGCCGCGCGGTCATGAACAGGCGCTTGCGCGCCTCGGCGTGCGTCTCGGACTTGGGGATCTCGCTCAGCCCATCGAAATGGTCGGCGTCGCCGTGGGTGACCACCACCGCATCGACGATCAGCGGGTCGTCGGCCGAGGTTCCGGCGAAGCGCGCCGCCGCGTGCCGGGCGAACAGCTGGTTGTCGCCGCCGTCCACGAACACGACCTTGCCCTCCGGCGTTTCCAGGATCAGGCCGTCGCCCTGCTGGACGTCGACCATCGACAGGCGCAGCACGCCGGTGTCGCGGAACTTGGCGTCAGTGCGGATAAAGCCTTCGTCCACGACCGTCTTGGCGCCGTGGATCCGCACGCGCTGTCGGGCGCCCTGCACCTCCAGGACCTCGACCCGATCGCCCCAGTAATATTGCCAGGTGCTGCCGTCGTCGCGGCGAAGGTCGACGATGTCATCATCGAGAAATTGCATGGCGCGTCCCCTAACCCAGGACGAGGTTGCGTGTAGTTTATGACAAATACAACCTTTAGGGGCGACGAGCGGCCGGCCGGCGACCCCGTGGGGAGCCCCCTCGCCCTTTACGTTCGCGTGATCTTTCGCGCCGGGAAATCCCGGTCTAGGGTGGGGCCAATTCAAACTAACGTTTAACGGGGAGTGCGCCTTTATGCGCGAAGCGGTCATCGTCTCTTACGCCCGCACGGGCCTGGCCAAGTCGGTCCGAGGTGGCTTCAACAACACCCATGGCGCGGCCATGGCCGGCCACGCCATCCAGCACGCCGTGTCGCGCGCCGGCCTGGAAGGGGCCGAGGTCGAGGACGTGGTCCTGGGCTGCGGCGGTCCCGAAGGCGCCACCGGCATGAACGTCGCCCGCAACGCGGCGATGTGGGCCGGCCTGCCGGTCACCACCTCGGGCCAGACGGTCAACCGCTTCTGCTCGTCGGGCCTGCAGGCGATCGCCACGGCCGCCAACTATGTCCGCAACGACGGCGCGGACGTCGCGGTCGGCGGCGGCGTGGAGTCGATCTCGCTGGTCAACGCCGGCGGTCACATGAACCGCTACCACATCACCGAAGAGAAGCTGCTGAAGACCCATCCGGCCCTGTGGATGGCGATGATCGACACCGCCGACATCGTCGCCAAGCGCTACAATATCGCCCGCGAGTACCAGGACGAATACGCCCTGCGCAGCCAGCAGCGCATCGCCGCGGCCCAGGCCGCCGGCCTGTTCGACAACGAGATCGTGCCGATGGCCACCAAGATGAAGGTGGTCAACAAAGAGACCAAGGAAGAGAGCCTGGTCGACTACGTGGTCACCAAGGACGAGTGCAATCGTCCCGAGACGACGCTGGAAGGCCTGGCCAAGCTGGAGCCGGTCAAGGGTCCGGGCAACTTCGTCACCGCTGGCAATGCGTCGCAGCTGTCGGACGGCGCCGCCGCCGTCGTGGTCATGGAGCGCAAGGAAGCCGAGAAGCGCGGCCTTGAGCCCCTGGGCCTCTTCCGCGGTTTCGCCGTGGCTGGCTGCGAGCCTGACGAGATGGGCATCGGCCCGGTCTTCGCCGTGCCGCGCCTGCTGGAACGTCACGGCCTGAAGGTCGACGACATCGACATCTGGGAGCTGAACGAGGCCTTCGCCTCGCAGTGCCTCTACAGCCGCGACCGCCTGGGCATCGATCCCGAGAAGTACAACGTCAACGGCGGCTCGATCGCCATCGGCCACCCCTTCGGCATGACCGGCGCCCGCTGCGCCGGCCACATCCTGCTGGAAGGCAAGCGCCGCAAGGCCAAGCTGGGCGTGGTGACTATGTGCATCGGCGGTGGCATGGGCGCAGCTGGGTTGTTCGAGATCTTCTAAAACCGTTCCACTGAGCTGTTGAAATAAGGCCGGGAACCGCAGAGGCGGTTTCCGGCCTTTGTTGTTGGATCAGGATGCAGCGCTCTCGACGAACGCGGGTCTTGAACCCGGCGCGGGACGGGCCATCTGAGGCCTCGTCGGCGCCGCGATCACCGCAAACACCAACGCCAGACCCGAGATATGACCATGGCCGCCAAGGCCTTCTTCACCGTCGCTCTTCTGCTCGCCGCCGCCGTCGGCCTGGCCCTGCCCACGCCGGGCGCGACCCATCAGAAGCCGCAAGCCACCCAGTCGTCGTTCGAGACCCTGGCGCTGAACAAGGGCTGATGAAAAACGGGCTCACCGGTGTCCCGGAGAGCCCGCTTGATCTTCAGCTGATCAGGGCGATCAGAACTCTTCCCAGTCCTCGCTGACCGCCACGGCGGCCGAGCCACGGCCCGGTCGCGCGACCGGACGCGACGCTGCGCGCGGCGCCGGAGCCGGCGCAGCCGGACGCTGAGCGATGACCGGGCGTGCGGCCGGCGCTGCGTTCTGGGCGATCCGGAAACGACCGACCATGTCCATCAGCGACCGCGCCTCGCCCTTCAGCGAGTGGGTGGCGGCGGTGGCTTCCTCGACCATGGCGGCGTTCTGCTGGACCACCTGGTCCATCTGGTTCACGGCCGTATTGACCTGGTTCAGGCCGGTGGCCTGTT
>CAZRPD010000275.1:0-3932 GCA_964601775.1 uncultured Caulobacter sp.
GCGAACTACTCAGGTGAAGCGGAACCCAGCCCGATAGCTCAGTTGCGCGCCGCGGTCGACTTCGACACCGCCGGGCCGGAGGGGCCCAGGCCGTTCTTCAGCTTGGCTTCGGCCTCGGCCTTCTGCTTGGGTTCCGGCTCCAGCGTCAGCACCCGCCGCCATTGGAACTCGGCCTCGATCTTGCGCCCGGCCTTCCAGTAGGCGTCGCCCAGGTGGCCGTTCACATCCGGATCGCCCGGCTCCATCTCGACGGCGGCCTCCAGTTTCTCGACGGCGGTCTTGTAGTCGCCCAGGCGGTAATAGGCCCAGCCCAGCGAGTCGAGCATCGCGCCCGACTGCGGACGGGCCGCGACGGCCTTCTGGACCATGCCCAAGGCCTGGGCCAGGTTTTCGCCCCGGTCGATCCAGCTGTAGCCGAGGAAGTTCAGCAGCTCGGGCTCGGTCGGGTTGATCTTCAGCGCCGTCTGCAGGTCGCGTTCGGCCTCGGGCCAACGTCCGGCCTGCTCCAGGGCCGCGGCGCGCAGATACAGCATGCGCCAATCGGGATCGTCGCCTTCACGGGCGATGACCGGATCCAGCACGGCCACCGACTCGCTCCACTGGCCGCCAGCCCGCAACAGGTCGGCCAGCGCCACCTGGGCGTCGCGGTCGTTGGGCGAACTGGTCGCGGCGGCGCGCGCCACCTCCAGCGCCTTGGCCTTGTCGCCCAGGTCGTTCCAGGCCCAGGCCGACTTGCTCTGGGCCGAGACGTACTGAGGCGAACCCGCCGGAACATGGGCGTAGGCCTCGATGGCGCCGCGCGGGTCCTGGCTTTGGTTCAGCAGGTCGCCGATCAGCACCCAGGCCTCGTCACGGGCCGGATCCAGGCGCAGGGCCAGACGCAGATAGGCCAGAGCAAATTGCGTCTGGCGCTCGCCGGCGAAGGCGGCGGCGCAGGCCACCAGTCCCTCGGCCGCGCCTTGACGGAAGGTCGGGATCGGCGGGGGCGTCCCCTTCGATGCTGCGCGGGCCCGGGCGCGTTGCAGGCCAAGATCGTTCGGCGCGGATTGCAGCCCGATGTCGTACAGCGCGACGGCGTCGGCGTGACGCTTGCGACGCTCCAGGAACGCGCCGTAGTCCAGCGTGAAGATGCTGGCCGTAGCGGTGTTGGAGGTCAGGGCCTTGTAGTCGGTCTCGGCCTCGTCATAGCGCTTGGCGCGCTCGAACAGTCGCGCCTGGCCCTGCTGGCCGAAATACTGCACCAGCTTGTCGTTGCGCAGGGTCGGCAGGACGATTGCGCCCTCCTTGTCCCCGGCTGCCGCCGCCGTCCAAGGACCCAGCAGCGCCGCGGCCTGCTGGTGCGGGAAGCCGAGCGGCTGGGTGGTCAGCAGCAGCTGCGCGTCCTTGCCCTTGCCCACGGCCAGGAATTCCACGACGCGGGTCAGCGTGCCCAGGCGCTTGATGCCCTCGACCGTGTCTTCCCCGGCTGGCGCTGCAGCCGCTGCACGCGTGATGTCGCCCGCCAACAGCAGCGCGGTGAACGAGCGCTCGCCGATGATCCCCGGGTCCTCGCCCAGCACCGCCGCCGTGCCGAAATAGCCGGCTGCTTCGGACGAGCGGCCATCGCGCAACGCCGCCTGCCCGGCCAGAAACTGGCCGTATGAGCTGCGCGCCCCGAACAGTGGCGAGTTCAAGCTCATCGGCCCCCGCACCGTCACATGGCTGGGCGGCGCAGAAGCGCAAGCGGCCAGGACAGTGAGCGAAACGCAGGCGAGGAGGACTTTGATACGCATCCGGCCACCCTCGGAGTTTTCGCCGCGCGCCGCAAGAAAAAGCCTCCCGGTTCGCGGCCGGGAGGCTCTCGTCTTTTACATGTTGGGATAGTTCGGCCCGCCGCCGCCTTCGGGCGTGGTCCAGACGATGTTCTGCGACGGATCCTTGATGTCGCAGGTTTTGCAGTGGACGCAGTTTTGGGCGTTGATCTGGAAACGCGGGTCCTGCCCCTGCTCGTTATAGAGCACCTCGTAGACGCCGGCCGGGCAGTACAGCCGCGCCGGTTCGCCGTACTTGGGCAGATTGACCGCGATCGGGATCGACGGGTCTTTCAGCTTCAGGTGGGCCGGCTGGTCTTCCTCGTGGTTGGTGGCCGACAGGAACACCGACGAAAGCTTGTCGAAGCTGATCACCCCGTCGGGCTTGGGATAGACGATCGGCTGATAGTCCTTGGCCAGACCCGTCGAGGCCGCGTCGGTCTTGTCGTGCTGCAGGGTGCCGAAGAACGAGAAGCCGAACAGGTGGTTGGTCCACATGTCGAGCATGCCGAACGCGCCGCCGATCGCCGTGCCGAACTTGCCCAGCAGCGGCTTGGCGTTGCGGACGACCTTCAGCTCCTTGGCCACCCACGAGACGTCATAAGCCTTCTGGTAGGCGGTCAGCTCGTCGCTGGTCCGTCCAGCCTGCACCGCGTCATAGGCGGCCTCGGCGGCCATCATGCCGGTCTTGATCGCGTTGTGGCTGCCCTTGATGCGCGGCACGTTGACGAAGCCGGCCGAGCAACCGATCAGCACGCCGCCCGGGAAGGTCAGCTTCGGCACCGACTGGTAGCCGCCCTCGGTGATGGCCCGCGCGCCGTAGGCGATGCGCTTGCCGCCTTCCAGATAGGGCTTCACGCCCGGATGCTGCTTGAAGCGCTGGAACTCGTCAAACGGCGACAGCCAGGGGTTCTTGTAGTTCAGGTGCACGACGTAGCCGATGGCCACGTAGTTGTCCCCGAAGTGGTACATGAAGCTGCCGCCGCCGGTCTTGCTGTCCAGCGGCCAGCCGGTGGTGTGCTCGGCCAGGCCCGGCTGGTGCTGCTCGGGCGGGACCTGCCACAGCTCCTTGATGCCGATGCCGTACTTCTGGGGCGACTTGCCTTCGTCCAGCTTGAACTTGCCGATCAGCTGCTTGGCCAGCGAGCCGCGCACGCCCTCGGCGATGAACACGTACTTGCCGTGCAGCTCCATGCCCGGCTGGAAGTCGGGCTTGTGATGACCGTCCTTGCCGATGCCGACGACGCCGACCACGACGCCCTTCACCGAGCCGTCGTCGTTCCAGACGAGGTCCGAGGCGGCGAAGCCCGGATAGATCTCGACGCCCAGCTCCTCGGCCTTGCCGGCCAGCCAGCGGGTCAGATTGGCCAGCGAGGCGATGTAGCAGCCGTGGTTGTGCATGAACGGCGGCATGGCGAACATCGGCAGGGACAGTTCGCCCTGCGGGCCCAGCAGCTTGAAGCGGTCCTTGGTGACCGGCGTCTCGAGCGGCGCGCCCAGGTCCTTCCAGTTCGGGAACAGCTCGGCCAGGCCCTTGGGGTCGATCACCGCGCCCGACAGGATGTGCGCTCCGACTTCAGAGCCCTTTTCCAGCAGGGCCACCGAGATCTCGGTCCCGTTCTTCTCCGCCATCTGCTTGAGCCGGATCGCGGCCGAGAGCCCCGCGGGACCGCCGCCGACGATGACGACGTCGTATTCCATCGACTCGCGTTCGAGGTCTTCGCTCATAAGGTCTCCCGTCAGGCTCGGCCGCCTGTCTTATGACTGTTTGAATCACAGCTTATCGGAACGTGACGCGTGGGCGGTCAAGCATTTGATCTCGCTTTTTTGCTGCGTCGCAGCGTGGAGCCCGGTGTTGTTCCGCGCTAAGACGGTCTCATGAGCCTCGCCGTCGATCAACGCGCCGTCGAAAGCCTGCTGGCCTTCTGGGCCGATGCGGGCGTCGAGGCCCTGTACGCGGATGCGCCAATCGACCGTCTGGCCGAGGGCGCGGCCATGCTGCGCGCCAAGAGCCAGCCGGCGCCGCCGACGCCGATCGCCCGCCCCACGCTGGTGCGTGGCCCCGATGTCGGTTCGGCCCTCGCCATGGCCCAGGCCACGGCGGCCCCCCCGGGCCAGGCCCGCCGCGGTGGCGGGGACGGA
>CAZRPD010000276.1:0-3909 GCA_964601775.1 uncultured Caulobacter sp.
CGCCGCCATCGATCCGGCCGGGGTCGACGCCCGCCAGCAGCAGACCGTCGCCGACCTGGAACGCGCCCGTCGCGACCTCGACCGCGACAAGACCCTGTTCGAGAAGGGCTTCGTCGCCCGCCAGCGCATCGACGACCGGACCAGCGCGCTGAAGGCCGCGCAGGCCGCCTACGACGCCGCCCGCTTCGACCGCCGCTGGGCCAGCCTGGTCTCGCCGGTCTCGGGCGTGGTGCTGACCCGCCAGGCCCAGGCCGGCGAGGTGGTGGCCGCCGGCCAGGTGGTGGCGCGGGTCGCCGACCTCTCCAGCCCGCTGATCCTGCGCCTGCCCCTGCCCGCCCGCGACGCCGCTCGCGTGCAGGTCGGCGACGCCGCCCAGGTGACGGTCGAGGAACTGGGCGACCAGGCGCTCTCGGCCCGCGTCACCCGCGTCGGCCAGGCCGCCGACACCCGCACTGGCGCGATCAATGTCGAGATCGAGATCTCGGCCCCGCCGCCCAATCTGCGCAGCGGCCAGGTCGCTCACGCCACCCTGGCGGTGCGCGCCGCGCCCAACGCTGGAACGGCCTTTGCCCGCATCCCCGCCGAGGCGGTGCTGGAAGCCAGCGGTCAGCGCGCCTTCGTGCTGCGCTTCGATGGCGGCAAGGCCCGGCGTACGGCCGTGACCTTCGGCGGCTTCGACGGCGACGACGCCCTGGTCTCGGGCCTGCCCGGCGGGACGCGGGTGATCACCGCCGGGGCCGGCTTCGTGGCCGACGGCGAAGCCGTGCGGGTCATCGACCCGAAGGCTCTGGCCGCTCCGAACGGCCGCTAAGCCATGAAGTTCGATCTCTCGGCTTTCGCCGTCCGCCGCTGGCAGTTCACCCTGGTCGCCTTCGGCCTCTTGGTCATGCTGGGCGTCAACGCCTTCCAGAGCGTGCCGCGCTCGGAGGATCCGCACTTCCCCGTGCCGATCGTGCTGGTCCGCGCCGTGCTGCCAGGCGCGGAGCCCTCGGAAGTCGAGCAACTGATCATCGACCCGATCGAGGATGCGGTCGACGGGCTGGACGATATCGACAAGGTCGAGTCCACCGCCGTCGACGGGGCGGCGATCGTCCGCATCCACTTCACCTGGGACGTCGACACCGAGCGCAAGTTCGACCAGGTCGTGCGCGAGGTGAACGCCATCCGCGGCAACCTGCCGGCCGGCGTCCAGCGGCTGGAGATCGAGCGGGTGCGCACCACCGAGGTGTCGATCGTCCAGGCCGCCCTGGTCAGCGACATCCTGCCGATGCGCCGCCTGGAGAAGGTCGCCGACCGCCTGCGCGAGCGGCTGGACCGCGTGCCCGGCGTGCGCCAGGCCCGCTATTGGGGCGCGCCGGCGTCCGAGGTGCAGGTGACCCTGGATCTCGCCCGTCTGGCCGCCCTGCGCCTGCCCGCCTCTGCTGTCGCCGATGCTCTGCGCCAGGCCGGCGCCGAAGCGCCCATTGGCGCCGTTCAAGCCGGAGAAAGACGCTTCAACGTCAAGTCCGGCGGGGCCTTCCGCGATATCGAGACGGTCAAGAACACCCCGGTGCGGGCCATCGGCGGCCAGGTCACCCGGGTCGGCGACGTCGCCACCGTGGCCTGGGCCCAGGCCGAGCCCAACCACTTGACCCGCTTCAACGGCCGCCGCGCCGTGTTCCTGACCGTCAATCAGAAGGACGGCCAGGACGTCGGCAAGATCACCCAGGCCGTCGACAAGGTGCTGGACGACTACGCCAAGACCCTGCCGGCCGGGGTGAAGCTGGAAAAAGCCTTCTATCAGTCGCGCAATGTCGATCATCGGCTGCAGAACCTGTTCCGCGACTTCGGCATCGCGCTGGTCCTTGTTTTGATCACCCTGCTGCCGCTGGGGCCGCGCGCGGGGATCGTGGTCATGGTGTCGATCCCGCTATCCTTGCTGATCGGGCTGACGATGCTGCAGGCGTTCGGCTTCACCCTGAACCAGCTGTCGATCGCCGGCTTCGTGTTGTCGCTGGGCCTGCTGGTCGACGACAGCATCGTCATCACCGAGAACATCGCCCGCCGCATCCGCGAGGGCGAGGAACGCACCGCCGCGGCCATCAACGGAACACAGCAGATCGGCCTGGCGGTGATCGGCTGCACGGCCACCCTGATGCTGGCCTTCCTGCCGCTGATGGCTCTGCCGGCCGGCTCGGGCGCCTACATCAAGTCGCTGCCGGTGACGGTGCTGTGCACGGTCGGCGCGTCGCTGTTCGTGTCGCTGACCATCATCCCGTTCCTAGCCAGCCGTATCCTGGACAAGCATTCCGATCCCGAGGGCAACGCCCTGCTGCAGGCGGTCAACGGCTTCATCCACCGCGTCTACAGCCCCGTGCTGCACCGGGCCCTGGCGCGGCCCTGGCTGACCCTGGCCCTGCTGCTGGCCCTGTGCGCCACGACCGTGCCGCTGGCCAAGATGATCGGCTCGTCGCTGTTCCCCTCGGCCGAGACGCCGGAGTTCCTGGTCCGCATCGAGACGCCGGACGGCTCGTCCCTGGCCCGCACCGACCAGGCCCTGCGCTTCGTCGACGCCCGCCTGGCCAAGGAGTCCGACATCCTGTGGCGCGCCGACAACCTGGGTCGCGGCAATCCGCAGATCTTCTACAACCAGAGCCAGCGCGAGAGCGCTACGACCTATGCCGAGGTCTATGCCAGCATGGGGGCGTGGCGGCCGGGCCGCAGCGAGGCGATGCTGGACGGCCTGCGCCGAGACTTCGCCAAGTATCCGGGCGCGCGGATCAGCGTGGTGGCCTTCGAGAACGGCCCGCCGATCGACGCGCCGATCGCCATCCGCATCACCGGCCAGAACCTGGAGGTCCTCAAGGCCCTGGCGGCGCGGACAGAAGGCGTGCTGAAGGCCACGCCCGGCACGCGCGATGTCAACAATCCCGTCCGCCTGGACCGCACCGACCTGGACCTGGGCGTCGACGAAGCCAAGGCCGCCGCCCTGGGCGTGTCGGCCGGCGCGGCCCGCCGCGTGGCCCGTTTGGCGCTGTCGGGCGAGGAGACCGCCCGCTTCCGCGACCCCGACGGCGACGACTACGCCGTACGGGTGCGCCTGCCGATGGCCCAGGCCGACGGCGCAGCCCGCAATCCCATGTCGGCATTGAAGGGCGTCTATGTCCCCACCGCCGACGGCGAGGCCGCCCCGCTGGGCGCGATCGCCTCGCCCACCCTGAAGTCCAGCCCCGCCCGCATCGACCGCTTCGACCGCGAGCGGACCGTGACGGTGGCCGCGTTCGTGCGCACCGGCTTCCTGACCGCCAAGGTCAACGAGGACGCCGTCGCGCGCCTGGCCCGCGAGGTGCCGATGCCGCCCGGCTACCGCCTGTCGCTGGGCGGCCAGGCCGAGGCGCAGGAGGAGAGCTTCGCGGGCCTCGGCGCGGCGGTGCTGGTGGCGGTGTTTGGCATTCTCGCCGTGCTCGTTCTGGAGTTCCAGAAGTTCAAGACCGCCCTCGTGGTGGCCGGCATCATCCCGTTTGGCCTGTTCGGAGCGGTGCTGGCCTTGGCGGTGACCGGTCACTCGCTGTCGTTCACGGCCACAATCGGCCTGATCGCCCTGATCGGCATCGAGATCAAGAACTCGATCCTGCTGGTCGACTTCACCGAACAGCTGCGCCGCGAAGGCATGAACCTGCACGACGCCATCGAGAAGGCCGGCGAGGTGCGCTTCCTGCCGGTGCTGCTGACCTCGGTGACGGCGATCGGCGGGCTGCTGCCGCTGGCCCTGGAACGGTCGGGCCTCTACTCGCCGCTGGCCATCGCGATCATTGGGGGACTGATCACCTCGACACTGCTGAGCCGGGTGGCGACGCCGGTGATGTACTGGCTGACGGCGCGGGGCAAGGCGGAGCACGGCTAAGGCGTCAGCCCCGCCGCGCTGTAGGC
>CAZRPD010000277.1:0-3893 GCA_964601775.1 uncultured Caulobacter sp.
CGCCCCCCGGGGGGCCCCCCCGGGCGCTCCTGCCCCTTGCCGGGAATTCCTGCTCCTCCCCTTCCAGGACTTTTAGCCCGTCCCCCTCGCCGTTTACCCGCGGAGCGGGGCGCTTTACTTTTCCGGCCTGATCCGGATCAAACGTGACGGGCGCGGGGTCGGCTAGGCTGGCTCCCGCGAGAGGAGCGCTAATCCATGATGCTGCAGATTCCACAGGTGCTGACCAAGGCGCAGGTGGCCGAGTGCCGGGCGATCTTGGACGCCGGCCCGTGGGTCGATGGCAACCTGACCTCGGGCTTCCAGGCCGCCATGGCCAAGACCAACGAGCAGCTGCCGCAGGAGAGCGAGGCCGCCCGCACCGTCGGGGCCGCCATCGTCCAGGCGCTGAACGCCAATCCGCTGTTCGTTTCGGCGGCCCTGCCCAACTTCATCCTGCCGCCGATGTTCAACCGCTACGGCCAGGGCATGGGCTTCAAGGACCATGTCGACAACGCCATCCGCCGCGACCCGGTCAGCGGCCGGACCCTGCGCACCGACCTGTCTGCGACCCTGTTCCTGGAAGAGCCCGAGAACTACGACGGCGGAGAGCTGGTGGTGAACGACCTCTATGGCGACCACATCGTCAAGCTGGAGGCCGGGGACATGATCCTCTATCCCAGCACCAGCCTGCACCATGTCACCCCGGTCACCCGCGGGCGGCGCACGGCCAGCTTCTTCTGGATTCAGAGCCTGATCCGCGACGACGCCAAGCGCACCATCCTGCTGGACATGGACGTCGCCATCCAGCGCCTGGCGCGAGAGGTCGAGCCCGACAACCAAGGCATCCTGTCGCTGACCGGCGTCTATCACAACCTGCTGCGGCAGTGGTCCGAGGTCTGATCCAGCCTTAAGCCCGCATCGCCTTGGCTTCGGGGGTCTTGGCGCGCAGCACCTTGCTGGTCACGTCCAGGCTGCGCACCGTGGCGGGCTCTTCACTCCCGACCGGCCGGCCACGCAGGGCGGTGACGAAGTTGTCGCGCCAGGCGGTGACGTCCTCGCGGCTGACATTGTCAAACAGCGCTTCCCAGCGACGCTTGCGCTCGGGAAGGTCCATCGACAGGGCCCGCTCCAGAGCGTCGGAGATCTCTTCCGGGCTGTTGGGATTGATGATCAGCGCGTCCTTCATCTGCCGGGCGGCGCCGGCGAAGCGCGACAGGATCAGCACGCCGGGATCTTCCGGATCCTGGGCGGCGACATACTCCTTGGCCACCAGGTTCATGCCGTCGCGCAGCGGCGTGACCAGGGCGGCCTTGGCGGCGCGATAGACCCCGGCCAGTTCGTCGCGGCGGTAGGAGCGGTTGACGTAGCGGATCGGGGTGGAGTCCATCTCGGCATAGGCGCCGTTGATGCGGCCGATCAGGCCGTCCAGCCGTCCGCGCAGGTCCTGATAGGCTTCGACCTCGTCGCGCGACAGCGGGGCGATCTGCAGCAGCATTACCTCGCGCACCATGTCGGGATGGTCTGCCAGGAAGCGCTCAAAGCCGATCAGCCGTTCTTCCAGGCCCTTGGAATAGTCCAGGCGATCGACGCCCACGACCATCTTGCGGAAGACGCTGTGGGCCATCATCCGGTCATAGGTCCGGCGCGCGGTCTCGCCCTTGACGATGTTGGCGAAGTCATCGGCGTCGACGCCGATCGGGAAGGCGGCGGCCTGGGCGCGGCGGCCGAAAGCCTCCAGCTCGCCGCGGGCGTTCTTGGTCCCGTGGACCTCGGAATAGACGTAACCCTCGAACGCCTCCAGCGACTCCTCGGTCTGGAAGCCGATCAGGTCGTAGTCGAACAGGGCTTCGACCAGCTGCCGGTGGCGGGGCAGGGTGGTGACCAGCTGGTGGGCCGGCCAGGGAATGTGCAGGAAGAAGCCGATGCGGTTGGTCACGCCCATCCGCCGCAGCTCCTTGGCCAGCGGGATCAGGTGGTAGTCGTGGATCCAGACGATGTCGTCCGGCTCGATCAGCGGCAGCAGGGTCTCGGCGAAGCGCTTGTTGACCCGCTCATAACCCTCGCCGAACGAGCGGTCATAGGCGGTCAGGTCGACGCGATAGTGGAACAGCGGCCACAGCGTCTTGTTGGCGTAGCCATTGTAATATTCCTGATAGTCGGTCTCCTCGAGGTCGACGGTGGCGACCGTGACGCCCTCGATCCGCTGCATGTTCAGCTGACCGGTGAACTCGGGGATGGTCTTGCCGGACCAGCCGAACCAGATGCCGGAATATTCCCGCAAGGCCGCGGCCAGGGCCATGGCCAGGCCGCCGACGCTGCCTTCGCCGCCCTCGGCGGGGTTGGGCGGATTGACCCGGTTGGAGACGACGATCAGGCGGCTCATGCGGGGATCCCCATCGCCCCGATGGGCGCGGTTAGGCCCTCCAGCCAGCGAGCGACGGCGTGGGTGTCGTCCAGGCGATAGCGGGCGGCGGTGGGCCGCGCCTCGCCAACCAGCACGCCGAAGCCGCCCAAGCGGTTGGCGGCGGCGAAACCATCCTCGTCGGTCAGGTCGTCACCGACGAAGATCGGCGTCGCGCCCAGGAATGGGGCCTCGCGCAGGAAGGAGGTCACGGCCGCGCCCTTGTCGGCGCCGGGGGTGCGCAGCTCGACGACCATGTCGCCCAGTTGCAGGACTAGGCCCGTGGCCTGGGACAGGCGCTCGCCGGCCTCGATCACCGCCTCGGCGCAGGCCGGGGCGTTGCGATAGTGCAGGGCGACGGACAAGCCCTTGTCCTCGAACAGCAGGCCGCGTTCGCAGTGGGCCAGCTCGACCAGGATGCGGCGGGCGTCGGCGAGGCCGGGGTGCGGCTCGCGGGCCACCACCTGGCCGTCGGCGGCGCGGCGCATCAGGCCGTGGACGGCGCCGATGGCTTTCACGCCGCCGCCCAGGATGTAGTCGAGGTTGGGCAGGTCGCGGCCGCTGACCACGGCGACGCGGTCCTCGAAGCTCTCGTGCAAGCGCTGGATCAGCCGCGCGCGGCGCGGGTCGGGACCCACGTCGTCGGGACGCGGCATGATCGGCGCCAGGGTGCCGTCAAGGTCCAGGAACAGGGCCGAGCGGCGCGGAAGGTCGAGGGGCGGGGGCGGGAGCACGACGGACTCCGTACGCAGGACCGGCTGGGCCGAGGCCATGGCGAAAACCCCCTGATCGGTATGCAACATGCCGCACAGAACGCCGTGCGCAGCAGTTCGATCCCGACCGGATGCTCAAGCTCGCCGGATTTTCGCCCCAATGCGGCCGGTGACCGGCATCGGGGCGAAATGCCTAGAAAAGCAGCTTCCGCACGCTGAACTGAACCACGCGTCCGCGGGGATCCAGGTAGTCCGGCTGGTAGTTGATCGGCGTGGTCCCGGTGGCGTCGGTGACGGTCTGGCGCTCGTCGAACAGGTTGTTGACCGCCAGGGTGACGCGGGTCCCGCGCAGGATCGGGTGCTTCTGGACCAGCTCGCGGCGGATGCCGAGGTCGGCGAACAGCCGCAGGTTGATCGTGGCCAGGCTGGAGAAGTCCAGATCGCTGGAGGCGCCGCCCAGGCCGCGGCGGACCCGGCTGGAGTCCTTCCAGTTGGCCGTCAGACGCGCGCCCAGGCCGTAACGGGTCAGGCCGGCCTGCGCCTCGATCTCGTTGCGCGGCTGACCGCCGCCCGAGCCCAGGACGTCGCCGTCCAGCAGGTCGAGGGCGGGGATGCCGTCGGCCACCACCACCTGCTCGCTGAGGCGGACCGTATGATACAGCGACAGTTGCAGGCGCGTGGCGCGCGGGTTGCCGAAGCCGCCGGCGCCGCGCCCCCCGCCGCCACCCGGGCCAAAGCCGCCGGGACCCCCGGGGCCGGAGCCGCCGCCCGGGCCGCGCGGACCGGCCCCGCCGGAGGGG
>CAZRPD010000278.1:0-3868 GCA_964601775.1 uncultured Caulobacter sp.
CGTCCAACGCCAAGCGGGTGCGCTCGGTCGAGACCGGCGAGATGACCGTCGTCGGCGTCAACCGCTGGACCGACACCGAAACGTCTCCGCTATCGGCGGGCGAGGGGGCGATCGAGACGGTGGACCCGCGCCTGGAGGCCGACGTCGTCGCCCGCATCAAGGCCTGGCGCGAGGCGCGCGACCCTGCCGCTGTCGACGCCGCCCTGGCCGACCTGCAGGCCGCCGCCCGCGACGGTCGCAACGTCATGGAGCCCTCGATCGCTGCGGCCAGGGCCGGGGTCACCACCGGCGAATGGGCCGGGGCCCTGCGTGAAGTCTTCGGCGAGTATCGCGGCCCGACCGGCGTGGCGATCGTGGTCTCGACCCACGAGGCCGAGGACGTCGAGGCGGTGAAGCGCGAGGTCGAGCGGGTCTCTCAGGTGTTGGGCCGCACCCTGACCTATCTGGTCGGCAAGCCCGGCCTGGACGGCCATTCCAACGGCGCCGAGCAGATCGCCACCCGCGCCCGCGCCTGCGGCATGGAGGTGGTCTATGACGGCATCCGCTCGACGCCGGAGGAGATCGTCCGCCGCGCCAAGGAAAGCCGCGCCCACGTCGTGGGTCTGTCGATCCTGTCGGGCTCCCACCTCGACCTTGTGCAGGAGGTGGTCCGCATCATGCGCGCCGAGGGCCTGGGCCACATCCCCATCGTCGCCGGCGGCATCATCCCCGAAGCCGACGCCCTGGTGCTGAAACAGATGGGCGTGGCGCGGATCTACACGCCCAAGGACTTCCGCATCACCGAGATCATGGGCGACGTGGTGCGGCTGGTCGAGGCGACGGCGTTGGCGGACGTCTAGGCGGCTAACGCCCCAGCCGCCATGCCGCCGCGAAGCCCACCAGGGCCAGGGGCAGGAACGCGCCGAAGAGCAGCAGGCCGTGGCTTTGGGCGGCGGCGGGGTCGATGCCGGCGCCGAAGCCCAGGAGGTTGGCCATGGCGCCGGCGCCGGCCGCGCCGACGGCGCCGCCGATAAGCTGTGAGGTCGGGACGGCCGAGGACGCCATGGCCTGTTCGTCGGCGGGGGCGCCGCCGATCGTGCGGCGGGCGATGAAGGCGTGACTCAGCCCGAAACCCGCGCCCAGCAAAGCGAAGCCCGCCGCGGTCCAGGCCATGTCGGCGCGGGCCACGGCCCAGGCGCTGGCGGCCGCGCCCAGGACGATGACGCCGGCGCCGAGGCGGACCAGGGCGCCGTCCTTCTGGGCCGAGACGTGGCCGACAAGCAGGGCGCAGACCGTCCAGCCGGCGGCGATCGCGCCGGTGACATAGCCGGCCACCAGCGGCGAGGCGGCGTGGCGGGCCTGGATGAAGGCCGGGCCATAGACGGTGAAACCGATCACCGCGGCCTCGCAGGCGAAGACGGTCAGCAAACCCAGGCCCGTGGCGGTGCGCAGGTCGCTGGCCGAGGCTGGCAGCAGGCGGTCGGCGGTGCGGCGGTTGACGGCCAGCATGGCGATCATGCCCGCAACGCCGGCCACGGCGAGCGCGGCGGCGAGGTTCGGCGAGGCGACGATGCCTGCCGCGCCGATCAGGCTGACGCCCACGACCAGCAGCACGAGTTGGCGACTGGGGATCCGGCTGCGCGCGGCGTCAGCGCCGCCGGCGGGCAGCATGACCATGACCGCGCCAATGAAGACGATGGCCTGGACCACGAACAGCCAGAAGGTGCCGCGCCAGAAGCCGGCGGCGGCGAACACCCCGCCTAGGGTCGGGCCGAGCAGGGTGGCGGCGCCCCAGACCCCGGCCACAGCGCCATAGACCCGCGGCCACAGGCGCTCGGGGAACAGGGCGGTGATGGCGACGTAGCAGAGGGCGACCACGGCCCCCGCGCCCAGGCCCTGGACCAGGCGGCCGACGATGAAGGTGACGAACTCCGGGGCCAGGGCGCCCATGGCGCAGCCGATGGCGTAGATGGCGCCGCTCAGCGCCGTGGCGGCGCGCAGGCCCAACGCCATCGAGAGTTTGCCCGACCAGGCGCCGCCCAGGACCGAACCCGCCAAATAGGCCGCAACCCACCATCCGAAATACTGGTGCCCGCTGATGTCGCGGGCGACGCTGGGCATGATGGTGGCCGTCACCAGGGTGTCGGCGGCGTTCAGCCAGATGCCCAGGCACAGCAGGGCGAAGCGAGGGGCCAGGGCCTTGTCGAACAGGCGGGCGTCACCAGAAGCGGTCATGGCGATCCCCTGGACCGGGACCGATACGGGGTCAATGGCGTTGAAGCCGGGTGACCCTCGTGAACCCCTCGACCCGCGCCTTGGCCGCCCTTTGGTCGGTCCTGCTGGATCTGGCCCTGGCCGGGATGCTGGTGTTCCTGCTGATCGACCGCCTGGCGCCGCCGCAGGACCTGCCGTGGAAGCCGTTTTCGCTCAGCCAGCCGATCGGCCTGGCCACGGCCGGCAAGCTGGTCCGGATCAGCGGCGACCCCGCCGCCTGCCGCGCGGCGCTGCGCGAGGGCGGCATAGAGCCCGTCGACCAGCCGGTGCGCGAGGAGGGCTTCTGCTCGACCCGCGACACCGTCCGCGCCCGGAGCCGCCTGTCGCCGGCAGCGCCGGTCATGACCTGTCCGGTCGCCCTGGGTTACGCCCTGTGGGAGCGGCAGGTGGTCGAGCCGGCGGCGCGGCGGATCTTGGCTTCGCCCGTGACCCGGGTCGATCAGCTCGGGACCTATGCCTGCCGCACCATTGGCGGCGCCAAGGGCGGTCGACCCAGCGAGCACGCTCGCGCCAACGCCTTGGACATCGCCGGTTTCCGCCTGGCCGACGGGCGGCGGGTCACGGTGCTGAAGGACTTCCGCGGCGACGATGACGAGGCGCGCTTCCTGCGGACCGTCCGCGACGGCGCCTGCAAGGTGTTCGGCGTGGTGCTGAGCCCCGACTACAACGCCGCCCATGCCGACCATCTGCACCTGAATCCGGCAGGCTACAGCCTTTGTCGCTGACGACGGTTGAAGCCGTCGTCAAGGTCGTGCTTGGGTGCGGCGTTAACCTTTTCCAGGCGTTCCCTCACCCATGGCCGGCTATCGCGTCCCGCGACATCCGCACATCGATCACGAGGTGCGCCACAGAAGCCGTCTGGCCCGTTACGCCGGGCTGGTGATCCTGTGGCTGATCGTGCTGCTGATGGCCTTCGTCGCCGAGCGCAAGATCGCCGACCAGCACCTGCCGTGGAAGCCGCTCAGCGTCATCGACCCGGTCGGTCTGGCCACCCGGGTCAAGGCGGCCCGGGCCGGGGCCGATCCCAAGGTCTGCCGGGGCATCATGAGCCGGGCGGGCGTGGTCTATGCCGAGGTTCCCGACCGCGCCGAAGGCGAGTTCTGCCAGCTGCGCGACGCCGTGCGGCTGGAAGCCGGCCTGGCGAGGCTGGAGCCAGCCGACGCGCCGATGCTGTGCAAGCAGGCCCTGGCCCTGGTGATCTGGGAGCGGCAGGTGGTGCAACCCGCCGCGGACGAGCTGTTGGGCCAGAGCGTGGCCGGCTTCCAGCACTATGGCAGCTATGCCTGCCGGCGGATGTACGGTCTGCAGGAAGGGCCGGTCAGCGAGCACGCCACCGCCGACGCCATCGACATCGCCGGCTTCAAACTGGCGAATGGCCAGATCATCAGCGTCGCTAGCGACTGGACCGACCCCGGCCCGCGCGGGCAGTTTCTGCGCCGGGTGCGAGACGGGGCCTGCCGAGTGTTCCTGACGACGCTGAGCCCGGACTACAACGCCGAGCACCGCGACCACTTCCACCTGGACATGAGCGGATGGAACAAGTGCGCGTGAGGACCGGCTAGCGCCCCCTCCGTCACGATGCGTATTCGCATCGCGCCACCTCCCCCGTTTCACG
>CAZRPD010000279.1:0-3855 GCA_964601775.1 uncultured Caulobacter sp.
AGAACCAGGAAGAAGCTCTCCAGCCCGCGCCCGATCCCGTCGACGGCCTGGCCGATGGCGGCGGCGCGGCCGTCGTTCTCGACGAAGACAGGCATAGGGATCGGAAGGGGAAGGTCGTGGGTCAGGTCGATCGCCCGCCAGCCCTCGATATCGTTGCGCGAGACGAAGCGTCTTGAGCCCTCTTCGACGAAGAAGCCCGAGACCGAGACGCCGACCCCCAGCGCCAGGGCCTTGGGCGGGGCTTGGTCGATCGCGGTCGCCAGCATTGCCCCGGCCTCGGCCAGCGCGGCGTCGGCCTTCTGGAAGTCGCCGTGCCGTTTCAGATAGACCAGTTGCTCGCCGCCCAGTTCCGAGGCCACGCAGGTGATCTGGTCGTGCTCGATGACCAGGCCGAACGACACCATGCAGCTGGGGCGGATCGACAGATAGATCGCCGGCTGGCCGCGCCCGGTGATGCGGCGCTCGCCCTCGACGATCAGGCCGTCGTCGATCAGCTCTTTGGTGATCCGCGTCAGCGACTGAGTGGAAAGGCCCGTGGTCTTGGTCAGGTCGATGCGCGTCGCCGACCCGGCGCGATGGATTTCCCGCAGGACGGCCTTGTGGCTGGGAATGAGCGAGAACTGGGTGATGGGCGTCAAGATCGACCTCGTCGCTTCCAGGGCGGCGGGCTTTCCCAAGCCGTTGAAAGTCTCGCCATTTATCCCCGTCATGAGGCTTAAGCGCTAGATAGGCCAATTAAATACCAATGCGTGACCAATTTTCAGGCCGCTGCACAATAGCGGATATCTAGCTATTAGGCTGATATCGCTCGCATATCCGCGGATTAACGCGAGGGCGTTGAGTGCCGTGGGAGTCTGTTGTCGCAAAAATTACACTTTGAACGCTCCCATTGGCGCCATATTAAATCCCTACAAGCGATTTAATTCCTTGGAGGGGAATGGTGATGTTGTTTCGTCGAGTGAGCTTGCGCGGGGCGCTACTGGCCTCGATCGCCTTCGCGCCGGGCATGGCGCTGGCTCAGACTTCCGGCGGCGCGCTGCCGATCGCGACCGGGCCGGACGCGGGCGCCACGGTCGACGAGATCGTCGTCCAGGGCTTTCGCGCCAGCCTCGAGCGGGCGATCAGCATCAAGCGCGACGCCGCGGGCATCTCCGATGCGATCACGGCCGAGGACATCGGCAAGTTTCCTGACCTGAACATCTCTGAGTCGCTGCAGCGCATCCCCGGCGTCACCCTGGATCGCAACGCCTTCGGCGAGGGCCGGGCGATCAACCTGCGGGGCCTGGGTCCGCAGTTCACCCTGGTCGAGGTCAACGGCGTGGCCGGCACCTCCAATAACGACGGCGCGCGCAGCCTGGGCAACAGCGAGGGCAGCGGCGGGCGCGGCTTCAGCTTCGAGATCCTGGCCTCGGAACTCTTCACCGGCGCGGTCGTGAACAAGACCAGCCTGGCCTCGCAGACCGAAGGCGGCCTGGCCGGTTCGGTGTCGCTGCAGACGCCGCGGCCGCTGGACCAGAAGGGCGGCTTCCACATGTCGGCCTCGGTCCTGGGCAACTACAGCGGCATCAACGAGAAGGCCGACGGCCGCGGCGCGGCCCTGCTCAGCTACAACGCCGGCAAGTATGGGGTCGTCGCCTCGGTCTCCTACGCCGACACCACCTATCGCTCCGACACCATCGAGGGCGGCAGCTGGCGCGCGTTCAGCAACTCCAACACCGGACCGATCAAGGCCTCGCCAGCGGTCGGCGCCCTGCTGATCGCCAACGGCCCGCGCTACTACTACGTCAAGGATGACCGCAAGACGTTCGGCTCGACCCTGAGCGTCCAGGCGCGTCCGACCGACACGTTGGAGATCACGCTGGACGGGATCTATGGCAAGTTGGACAGCCATCGAAACGCGCTGCGCGACGACATGGCGATCGAGGGCGGCGCCAATGCCCCGACCAACATCACGGTCGAGAACGGCGTCATCACCAAGGGCGACTTCACCAACATCCAGCAGCGCGTCGGCGCCAATTTCTACAAGACCGATGAAGAGTTCTATCAGGCCTCGGCCTCGGCCAAGTGGACGCCGGCCGAGCATTGGACGATCGCGCCGATGGTCGGCTATTCCAGCCGCAAGAACGACTCCACCTTCGACCTCTACTCGTTCCGCCTGGCCAATGCGGCGGGCGTCTTCGATCCCGGCACGGTCAGCTACGCGGTGCGCGGCGACTATCTGGACTTCGGCTCGACGGTGACGGACTTCGTCGGCAATCCGCAGAACTTCCTGTTCAACACCTTCGCCTTCCGCCCGACGCGTGACGAGGACAACGAGTTCTCGACCAAGCTGGACGTCGAGCGCACGTTCGACAGCGCGCTGAAGAGCGTGAAGTTCGGCGCCCGCTATTCGGACCGCGAGAAGAGCCGCCAGGCGTTCGACACCCGCCTGAACCGCATCGCCGGAACCTCGACCCTGGCCGTGCCGAACCTGTCGGCCGTCGCCAGCCTGGTCGATTTCAACGTGCGTGGCGCCGGCGCGGCCGTGCCGAACCAACTGCTGAACGTCGCTGAGGACAAGGTGCTGGCCCTGTTCCTGCCCAATGGCCGGGGCGGCGCCCCGATCGCCGGCACGGCCCTGACCCGTCAAATCCCGAACGAGGCCAGCGGCAGCTACGAAGTCACCGAGAAGACCTTCGCCGGCTATGCCGAAGCCCATGTCGAGGTCGAGCGCTTCAACCTCGTCGCCGGCCTGCGCTTTGTTCGCACGGAACAGTCGGCGACCGGCAACCGGGTCATCAACGCCAACCTGCCCAGCCAGCAGATCACCCCGGTGACGGTCGACAAGACCTACCAGTTCTTCCTGCCCAGCCTGACGGCCAAGTGGGAAGTCGCGCCCGACGTGGTGCTGCGCGCCGCCTACGGCCGAACCCTGACCCGCCCGAACCTGGGCGACGTCGCCCCGCGCGAGAGCTTCAACGGCATCGACGCCAGCGGCGGCCGCGGCACCATGGGCAATCCGGAGCTGACGCCGTACACGGCCGACAATTTCGACCTGGGTGCGGAGTGGTACTTCGGACGCGACGGCCTGATCGGCGCCAACGTCTTCTACAAGGACATCCAGGACTTCATCGACACGACCGCGTTCGTCGAGAACCGCACCTTCCCCCGCCAGGCGGACGCGGTGCTGGTGACGGGGCCGATCACCTTCGTGCGGCCGGTCAATGGCGTCTCGGCCAAGATCAAGGGCTTCGAGCTGACCGCCCAGTCGCGCCTGGACTTCGTGTCGGACGCCCTGCGCGACTTCGGCTTCGTGGCCAACTATGCCTACACCGAAAGCTCGGCCGACTTCGCCACGGCCGGCGACGTGCGCAGCGCGGGCCTGCCGGGCCTGTCGAAGAACAGCTACAATCTGGTCGGCTACTACGACAACGGCCGGTTCGACGCCCGCTTCTCGTATTCCTGGCGCGCGCGCTACCTGGCCGAGTTCAACAGCGACTTCGGCATTCCGCGCTTCACCGATCCGTACGGCCAGCTGGACTTCAGCACCAACTATGACCTCACCGACCGCTTCTCGCTGCAGATGCAGGTCCTGAACCTGACCCGATCGCAGCGGGTCAACAAGTCCAGCGCGCTCCACATGCCGTTCAACGTCGAGGAGCTGGATCGCCGCATCCTCTTCGGCGGCCGCGTGAAGTTCTAGCGACCATGGCCGAGCCGGCGTCGCGCCGGCTCGGCCGCACGGCGAAGGGGAGGGGGCGTATGAAGCGAGCCGTGGCGGGCCCGGCGGCCCACCTCCTGGGGGCCGTCGGCGCGGGCCGGCCCTGCCCGGGGCGGCCGGGCGGTTCGAAGAGCCGATCGCGTGCAGCGAGGCGG
>CAZRPD010000280.1:0-3815 GCA_964601775.1 uncultured Caulobacter sp.
ACGACCAGGGTCGCCAGGGCCTCGCCCTCGACGTCCTCGGCGATGATCAGCAGCGGCCGGCCCGACTGAATCACCTTCTCGAGCAGCGGCACGAGCGCAGCCAGGTTCGACAGTTTCTTCTCATGGATCAGGATGTAGGGATCGTCGAGTTCGACGCGCAGCTTGTCGTTGTTGGTCACGAAATAGGGGCTGATGTAGCCGCGGTCGAACTGCATGCCCTCGACCACCTCCAGTTCGGTGGCCAGGCTCTTGGCCTCCTCGACGGTGATCACGCCCTCGTTGCCGACCTTCTCCATGGCCTCGGCGAGGATCTTGCCGATCTCCTGGTCGCCATTGGCCGAGATAGTCCCAACCTGGGCGATCTCGCTGTTGGCGCTGATCTTCCGCGCATGGCCTTTGAGGTCGTCGATCACGGCGGCGACCGCCAGGTCGATGCCGCGCTTGAGGTCCATCGGGTTCATGCCGGCGGCGACGGCCTTGGAGCCTTCGCGCACGATGGCCTGGGCCAGGACCGTGGCGGTCGTGGTGCCGTCGCCGGCGAGGTCGTTGGTCTTGGAGGCCACTTCGCGCAGCATCTGCGCGCCCATGTTCTCGAACCTGTCCTTCAATTCGATTTCCTTGGCGACGCTGACACCGTCCTTGGTGATGCGCGGCGCGCCGAATGACTTTTCGATCACGACGTTGCGGCCCTTGGGGCCCAGGGTCACCTTCACCGCGTCGGCGAGGATGTCGACGCCGCGCAGCATGCGGTCACGCGCGTCGGTCGAGAATTTCACGTCCTTGGCAGCCATGGTTCCTTGCTCCTCTCGGTTGGGCTGTCAGTGGATGGGATGGATGTGTGGAGGGATCAGGCGGCCTTCTTCAGCGCCTCCGGCGTTTCGAGGACGCCCAGGATGTCGCTTTCCTTCATGATTAGCAGGTCTTCGCCATCGATCTTGACCTCGGTGCCGGACCACTTGCCAAACAGCACGCGCTCGCCGGCCTTCACCGAAAGAGCGACCAGCTTGCCGTGCTCGTCCCGGACGCCGGGGCCGACGGCGACGACCTCGCCTTGCTGCGGTTTTTCCTTGGCGGTTTCAGGGATGATGATGCCGCCCGAGGTCTTTTCCTCAGCCTCGATGCGGCGGACGACCACACGGTCGTGCAAGGGGCGGAAATGCATGCATAACCTCCAGATGCAGAGCTTGATGTGACAGGTCCGCCGACATCGACCGACGGACGATCGTCAAGCTAGGCAGGCCAAAAACGCCTTCAAGAGGGTTGGCGGAAAATTTTTGGCGGCTGCGCAACCCCTTGAATCCGCGACGGTCGCTGCTTGCGCGGGACTTGACGGCTTGGCGCGATCGACAACAATTTTCGGGACGGCGGCGGTTTTGATCGTTGCCGCAAGGAGGCCAATGAGAGGAGGCCGTCGTGCCCTACGCCCGTTTCCTGCAGCCCTTGTTTTGCGCCGCCCGATACGGCGACCTTGAACGGGGGCGGCCATGACCCGCGAATTGCTCAAGCAACTGGACGGCTATGGCCTGACCACGGCGGAGATCCACTATTACCGCCTCGATTATCCAGCCGTGCTGCAGCTCTATGTCTGGCAGGAGTACGACTTGGCGCCGCGCTTTCCTGTCCTGCAGGGCTTTCTCGACCACTGGCGACGCGAGATCCAAGCCGCGCTCCATTCGGTGCAGGTGGCCCATCAACGCCTGATCGGCCCCACCGAGTGGCGAGCGGTGGACGGCGTGATCAGGCTTCACTAGAACGCCGGCTGGGTCGGGCCAGCGGTATTCAGCGCCCGCCAAGACTCAGCGACAAGACCCGGGCCAACAGCGCGCCTGCGCCCATCATCGCCGGCGGCCAGGCCAAGCTGGCCGCGAGGCTGGCGACCAGGAACCGTCCCCAGGGCAGTCCTGACCATCCGGCCAGGAACGGCGCGACGGTGGCCGGAGGCCCCAGGAAGCGAGCGATGATGATCGCCGCCGCGCCATGGCGCGCAAAAAGCGCCTCGGCCGCGGCGCGGGCTCGCGCGGGCAGGCGCGCCGCGAGACCGCCGACACGGGCGGGTCGGCCTAGCCGATACGACTCCGCGGTGCCAACGGACGCGCCCGCCGAGGCCCAGGCGAGCGTTGCGGGATTGAGCGCGCCCAACCCCATCGCCGCGCCGGCCAGCACCAGGAACGGGGTGACCGGAATGAACACGCCCACGACGACCATCGCCTCGGCGAATGTCGCGCACGCCAGAGCCGGTCCGACCCACGGGGCGCCGACCTTGACCAGCACAAGAGCCTTTTCGAGCAGTTCGGAGGTCACGGCGCGTCGATCCTGAACGATTGACGACCCATCATGCCATCCTTTCGGCGCGCCGATCGCGCGCGTCCTGGACGAGCGCCTTGAACAGCCGGCGATGGCGCGCCCGGTAGAGAAGAAGCTCAGGATGGTACTGAACACCGATCCAGAACCGGCGTGAGCGATCCTCGATGGCCTGGATCAAGCCGTTGGCTTCGCGCGCCGCCACCGTCAGCCCCACGCCCAGGCGATCGATGGCCTGCTGGTGGATGGCGTTGACCCTCAAGGGCGCCGGACCCAGGATCTGCGCCAAGCGCGATCCCCCGCGCAGCCGCACCCGTTTTCGGACAGTCGCGTGATCCCAGCGCGACGGCGCAAGCTTGGCGCCCTCGAACGCCGCCAGGTCCATGTGCAGGGAGCCGCCGGCCAGGACATTGAGCATCTGTGCGCCGCGGCAGACGCCCAGCACCGGCAAGCCATGGCGGCGCGCGGCCAAGGCCCACGACGCCTCCATGTCGCCGCGCGCCAGATCATAGCGATAGCCTGGCTTGGGACGACCCTCGAAGGCCAGAGGATAGACGTCCGAGCCGCCGCCGAGAACCAAGCCGTCGATGGTGCGCGGATCACGCGGCGCGCGCGCGGTCAACCGCACGGCGGTTCCACCCGCCAGGCCGATGGCCGTCTTCAAGGCCAGCCACGACAATCGATCGCCGCGCTCGGGCATGGTCACGCCGATCACCGGCCGGCGCCGACGCCCGCCGATCCTGCGCCGGGCCAGGGTCGCCGGATCGGTCTCGTAAGTCAGCTCCTCGGGAAGTCGACCGTGCTTGACCAGCGAGCTGAGGATGAACAGGGCCCCCAGGCCGATCAACGGGTCGTCGCCGTCGGACAACTCGCTTGGGGCCTCCCGCCCTTGGGAGAGCGCGGATCGCAGTTGGGCGAGGATCTCGGCCAGCGACAGGACCCCGCTGGCTTGGGCCAGCGTCTCGCGCAGGCTCGCCAACCTGCGCGTGCCCAGGCGTGCCCGGATCGCGCTCCAAGCCTCGTTGGCGGCGCTGAGCTGCGGCGAAGAGGCGGCCACCTCCTCGATCGCCGCCAGCAGCCAGACGCCGGGGGCCTTGGTGCGACCGCCGATGTTCGGTTCGCCGACCGGATCAAGCGGCGCGCCGAGGGTCTGCAAGTAGAGCAGCCAGGGAAAATCCACGGCCGTCTGGATCGAGTGGAAGATGCCGGCCCAGAACCGCGCATTGACCTCGATCAGCTTGGGCTCGTCGGTGGGGTCGCCGGTCCAGCGGAAATCCAGCTCGGCCAGCCCGTTCCAATGCGTGGCCTCGAGCACCTTCTGGACGGCCGCGCGGAAGGGCTCGGCGTCGACGGTCTCGCGCAAGGCGCCGGCTCCGGCCTTGCGCGGGAAGGTGGTCAGGTTGCGATAGGCCATGAACGCCGAGAGCTTGCCCCGATCGGCCAAGACGGCGACGCAGTAGGGCTCACCTCAAGGTTTGTTCGCTAGAAGGCGCTTGCGAGAACGAACAGCGAAC
>CAZRPD010000281.1:0-3803 GCA_964601775.1 uncultured Caulobacter sp.
GCCAAAACCAAGGCCGCATGGGGACTCAAGCGCGGCCAGGACCATGGCCAGGCGTCCGGAGTCCCAGCCGACGACCGCACGGCGCGGCGTTCCGTACGCGGAGGGCGCGACCAGGGCCTGGAACTCCACCAGCACGGGCCGGCTGCCTTCGATGCCGGCGAAGACCGCAGCGCCGGCCGCGCGCTCACCGCCTTCGTTCAGGAACAGGGCCGAGGGGTTCTTGACCTCGCGCAGGCCGACGTCGCCCATCTCGAAGACGCCGATCTCGTCGGTGGCGCCAAAGCGGTTCTTGGCCCCCCGCAGAATGCGGAATGGATAGCCGCGCTCGCCTTCGAAGCTGAGCACGGCGTCGACCAGGTGCTCGACCACGCGGGGGCCAGCGATCTGGCCGTCCTTGGTAACGTGGCCGACCAGCAGGATCGCCACGCCCTTCTTCTTGGCCAGGCGCACCAGCTCGGTCGCGCAGGCGCGGACCTGGGTGACGGTGCCCGGGCCGGCCTCGTGCGCGTCGCTCCACATCGTCTGGATGGAGTCGATGACCACCAGGTCGAAGCTGTCGCGCTTCAGACCATCCAGAATGTCGCGCAGCGAGGTTTCGGCGGCCAGGCTGACATTGGCTTTCGCCAGGCCCATGCGGTCGGCGCGGCCACGGATCTGCTCGACGGCCTCCTCGCCGGAGATATAGGCGCAGGACACCCCGCGCAGGGCGGCGCTGGCGCAGACCTGCAGCAGCAGGGTCGACTTGCCCACGCCCGGGTCGCCGCCGATCAGCAGGGCCGAGCCCGGCACCACGCCGCCGCCACAGACGCGGTCGAACTCGTCGACGCCGGTCATGATGCGCGGCGGCGGGGCGGTGTCGCTTTCCAGGCCAGTGAATTGCAGGCCGCGCACTCGCGTGGACTTGGTCGTCGCCAGCGCGCCCGGCGGCCGGGCGCCAACCTCTTCGACCAGGGTGTTCCAGCTTTGGCAGGCCGGACACTGTCCCGACCACTTGGTCTGGACCGCGCCGCAGGACTGGCAGGCGTAGACGGCGCCGTCGCGGGCCATGGGGACTTCCTGATTCTCGAATGACGGGAGACTACAGGGTGGCGAGGCGCTGCGCCAAAGCCGGACGCAGCCAGGGTCTCGTCCGGCGCGTTTGCCTGTGGAGAAAAAGGAGAGGCCGATGACCCGAGCTTGGAGCGCGGTCGCTGTCGCGGCGCTGGTGCTGGCCGCCTGTGGTCCGCAGGGCGAGAAGGCCTCGACCGCGCCGGTCGAGGTCAACGGCCAGCAGACCAACCTGCGCGAACTGGAAAAGGACTCCGCCCGGGCTGAAAAGGCCGCCTTGAAGGGCACGCGCGCCCTGGCGCCGGCGGGGCTGGCAGCGCTGCTGCCCGCCAGCGTCGATCATCATCAGCGGGTGGATGTTCGCAGCGAAACCGGTCCAGAGCCGGGCATGACCACGGCGATCGGTCGCTACGCCAAGGGCGCGCAAATCTTCGAGCTGCGGGTCACAGACCTGGGCGCGATCGGCTCGGTCGGCGCCGAGCCCTCGGCGGTCGGGGCGGTCAGCGAGCGCAAGACGGCGACGGGCTATGAGAAGGTTTCGACGGCGGGCGGCCGGACGATCACCGAGCAGTGGGACGCCAGCGCCAAGACCGGTCGCTACAGCATTATCGCAGCGGACCGGTTCTCGATCTCCGCGGAGGGCGCGGCCGATGACGTCGATGTCCTGAAAGTCGCCGTCGAGACCGTCAACGGCGCGCGGTTGAAGGCCTTGGGCGGCTAGCTGCCGATCACGACCCGCCGCGCGCGGGGCGCGATACGGGTCAGCAGTTCGTAGGACGAGGTCCCCGCCGCCGTGGCCGCATCGTCGATCGGCAGATTGGAGCCGAACAGCTCGACCATGGCGCCAGGACGCGCCGCGTCGCAGTCGGTGATGTCGATGGCGATCAGGTCCATCGACACCCGGCCCAGCATCCGGCGGCGGGCGCCGTCGAACCAGGCCTGGCCGTTGGGATGGCTGGCGCGCAGGACGCCGTCGGCATAACCGGCCGCCAGGATCGCCACGCGGGTGGTTTCGGGCGCCGTCCAGCCGGCGCCATAGCCGACGCTCTCGCCGCGCGGCACGACGCGAACCTGCAGGATCGGGGCTTCCACCGTGGCGACGGCGCGGATCTCTGGGTGGGGGACGCCTTCGGGGCCGCCGCCATAAAGGCTGATCCCCGGCCGCGCCTGGTCGAAGCGATAGGCCTCGCTCAGGAACAGGCCGGCGGAATTGGCCAGGCTGCGGCGCACGCCGGGCAGCAGGGCCGTGACCTCTTCGAAGCGCTCCAGCTGGCGGGCGCTCATCGGGCTGTCGGGCGCATCGGCGCAGGCCAGGTGGCTGATGACCAGGTCTAGGTCGATGCGCTTGAGACGGTCGAACGCGCCCAGGAGCACCTTCAGCTCCTCGGGGCGCAGGCCCAGGCGGTTCATGCCGGTGTCCAGATGCAGGGCGGCCTTCAGGCGACCGCCGCGGGCCTGGGCGTTCCAGGCTTCGATCTGCGGCAGGCTGTTGAGCACCGGCGTCAGCCGCGCGCCTTCCAGCGTGTCGCCAGAGCCCGGCGTGGCGCCGTCCAGCACGTAGATCGTCGCCTCGCGGTCGCCCAGCGCTTGACGCAGGGCTACGCCTTCGGACAGGCGGGCGACGTAGAAGCTGCGCGCGCCCTCCAGCCACAAGCGGTCGGCGACCAGCGCCGCGCCCAGACCGTAGGCGTCAGCCTTGACCGCCGGCGCGATCTCGGCCCCGCCCGCGCGCGCTTTCAGCGTCGCGTGGTTGGCGGCCAGGGCGTCGAGGTCGAGGGTCAGGCGGGCTTCGGTCACGGGTGAGGGCGTAGCCGACGCGGCCCCGGGGTTCAACGGCCTTAAGCGTGATGAGCGGTGAGGAACTTGGCCATCAGGTTCTCGGCCCCCGAGGCGATGATCTGCACGCCGATGCACAGCAGCAGGAACGCCACCAGCCGCGACAGCACCCGCGCGCCGGACGGACCCAGCAGGCGCATCATGCGGCCCGAGGCGCTGTAGCAAAGCCAGACCAGCACCGCGACCACGGCCGCCGCCAGGCTGGCGCCGACGAAGAACGGCGCGACAGCCGCGCCCTCGGTCGGGCGCTGCGACGACAGGGCGATGGCCACCGAGATCGAGCCGGGGCCGGTCGTGAACGGCATGGTCAGCGGGAAAAAGGCCACGTCTTCGTGGCGCTGGGCCGGTTCGGTCTGGCTGGCCTTGCGGTCCTCCTGCTCCTGAGGATCCATCAGCAGGCTCCAGGCGCGGATCGCCACGACCAAGCCGCCGGCCACCCGCAGGGCACCCAGGCTGACGCCGAAGAAGTTCAGGATGTAGCCGCCCAGCAGCAACGAGCCCAGCAACACGAGGAACGCGTAAAAGCCGATCTGCCGCGCCAGCTTGCGCCGCTCGTCGCGACTGCGTCCGCCCATGGCCTGATCGAAGATCAGCGAGGCCCCGACCGGATTGACGATCGAAAACAGCGCCGGAAACGCCAGCAGAAAGGCGCCGACCAGGCTGGAGGTGGGGAGGGGGCTGAAGTCCATGCGACTCGTCGGGGGCGGGAGGGATTTAGGACCGTGGCGTGAGGCGAGCGCTCTAGTCAAACATCCAGAGCGCTCAGGCCTAAACTCCGTCTCCCCGGCGAAAGCCGGGGCCCAGATTCAGCCTGAGCGACTGGGGGGATCCGAGATACGCCCAGTCTGCGTCTCGGGCGCTTTGGGTTCGATCTGGGTCCCGGCTTTTCTCGGGGGAGGGGATGTTGGGGGGGCCACCCC
>CAZRPD010000282.1:0-3781 GCA_964601775.1 uncultured Caulobacter sp.
GCCGGGACGGCTTCCGTCGAACCTTCCTCGCCGAACTGCCGGTAGGCGACCGCGCCCGGCAGCGACACGGTCGACAGGAAGGCGCTGAAGCCTGGATTGGGCTCGGCGTGACCCAGCAGCATCCAGCCGCCGTCGGCCAGACGGTCGCCCAGCGCCTGGACGATCTTGGTCACCGCATCGGCGTGGAAATAGATCAGCACGTTGCGGCACAGGATCAGGTCGAAGTCGGTCAACTCCAGCGGCGGGGCGGGCCCCAGAAGGTCCAGCAGGTTGCCGCGCTCAAACCGGGCCAGGCCGCGATAGGCCGTCTTCAGGGTCCAGACGCTGCGGCCGCTCTCGACGAACCAGCGGTCGCGGTCGGCCGGCGACACGGCCCGCAGCGCCCAGCGGCCGAACCGCGCCTGGCGGGCAGCCTCCAGGAAGGTCTCGTTGATGTCGGTGCCCAGGATCGAGATCCGCCAGTCGGCGATGGACTCGCCCAGCATGTCCGACAGCAGGATGGCCACCGAATAGGCCTCGGCCCCGGTCGCGCAGCCGGCGCTCCAGATCCGCAGGCGGCGGCTTTCGGCGCGGCGGGCCATCAGGTCGGGCAGGATGGTCTCGCGCAGGGCCGTGAACTGCTCAGCGTAGCGGAAGAAGAAGGTCTCGCCGATGGTGATCTCGGCTTCCAGCGCGGCCCACTCGGCCTCGCCGTCGGCGGCGTCGCTTAGCTGTCGCAGATAGTCGCCGCTGCCGGACGTGCGCGTGGCCGCCAGCCGCTTGACGACCCGGTCCCAGAGCAGGTCGTCCTTGTCCTGGTAGTAGAAGTGGCCGGTGCGGGCGATGATCGCCTGTTTCAGCCGGGGAAACTCCGCGTCGGGCAGGGGCCTGGGCGGCGGCTTCTTCAGGCTCAAGCGGCCGTCCACTCGGCGAGACGCTCTGCCATGGCCTTGGTCATCTCGGCGAGGCGGGCGGTCTCTTCGGCGAGCAGCAGCCTCTGGGTGTCTAGGCCCGGTACGAACCGGCCGTTGATGCTCAGGCGCGCGGCGATCACGCCGTTCAGGCTTTCGTCCGGCGAAACCGGGTCGGCCGCGTTCGGCTGGACGGCGGCGTCCAGCACGCGCTCGACCAGCAGGCCCACGCTCGGACGATCTTCGGCTGGCTTCAGCCGCACGATGTGGCTGTAGAGGTCATCGGTCTCAGGCGCCGCGCCGCCCAGCAGCACGCCCAGGCGCAACACCGGCAGCGGCTCGCCGCCCAGGTTCAGGAAGCCTGCAAGAACGCGCGGCGCGGCGGCTGGACGGTCCAGGCGGGCCAGCGGCAGGATCTCGGCGACGTCCTGGCGGGGCAGGGCGGCGTCGCCGTCGTCGATGCGCACCAGCACATGGATATCCGTGAGGGTCATGCGGGCCAGAGACACCGGTTCGGCGGCGCGGCACAAGGTTTCTCGAAAAAGGTACCGGTAACTTTTCGCTTTTGCGGACTCTCAGGCCATGCTTATCTCGCCTGACACCGGTAGCCTAAGCGCCGATGTGAACAGCCGCCAAGGGCTGACGGGGGAAACAATGCCGAGGACTCTTCTGGCCTTGATGCTGGTCATGGCGCTCGCCGATGCCGCGGTCGCGCAGACCCTGCGCGTCGGTCCCAAGGCGGCCTACAAGACCCTGACCGCCGCCGTCGAGGCGCTGCCGGCCGACGGTGGTACGATCGAGCTGGCGCCGGGCGAGTATCGGGAGAAGGTCACGGTCGCCAAGCCGAACGTGCGCCTGATCGGCAAGGGCAAGGCGCCTGCGGACACCGTCATCGTCTGGAGCGACGGGGCCAACACCGCCGGCGGCACCTTCAAGTCGTTTACGATGAACGTCTCGGGCGACGGCTTCCGGGCCAAGAACCTGACCATCCAGAACGACTATCACCTGAAGGACCCGCGCCCGTCCCAGGCCGTGGCCCTGGCCATCACCGCCGACCGCGCCGTGCTGGAGAAGGTGCGTCTCTTGGGCGCGCAGGACACGCTGTACGCCGCGACCAAGAAGGACAAGCCCAGCCGCCAGTACTTCAAGGACTGCTACATCGAGGGCCACGTCGACTTCATCTTCGGCGACGCCAAGGCCTTCTTCGATCGCTGCCACATCCACGGTCTCGCGCATGAGAGCGTGATGATCACCGCCCAGAGCAAGAACCGGCCCGACCAGGACAGCGCCTATGTCTTCGACCGCAGCCTGATCACCGCCGACGCCGGGGCCAAGTCGATCTGGTTCGGCCGCGCCTGGCGGCCGTTGGCCACGGTGGTGTTCATGCGCTCGCGCATCGAGGCTGCGCTGGACCCCGCCGGCTGGCGCGAATGGACGCCAGGCAAGACCGAGACCCTGAACACCGCGACCTTCGCCGAATACGCCTCGACCGGTCCGGGGGCGAGCCCCACGACCCGCGAGCCGCGCAGCCATCAACTCACCGCCGATCAAGCCAAGGCCTGGGACCGCAAGGCGTTCCTGGCCGGCGCCGATGGCTGGAACCCGTAAGAGCGAGACGTCCCATGCGTATCGACCGCCGCAGCTTCCTGAGCTCCAGCCTGGGCGTGGCCGCCGCCTCGACCTTGGCGCCGACGACCAGCCTTGCCGCTGAACCCTCCCTGGCCATCCCCGACGATGGCTGGCGCTTGTGGATCGACCGCGACGCGGCGTGGAACGACGACGTCATCCACCTGCCGGGGGCGTTCGACCTGACCAGCCTGCCGATCAACCCGCCGACCGGCGGCTGGGCCGCGCCGGCGTCAGGTGACGCGATCGCCGTCACCTTGCCGACCACGGTCGAAGAGCACTTCTGGGGTCAGTTCGGCACGCGGCCCTATGGCGCGGACGAGTACCGCTACGCCGAGGACGACGACGTGCCGCGCTATGGCGCCTACAAGGGCGTGTCGTGGTGGACGCGGTCGATCGACATCCCGGCCTCGGCCAAGGGCCAGCGAGTGCTGCTGAACATCCGCGGCGCGCGCAAGCGGGCCGAGGTGTTCCTCAACGAGAAGCTGGTCGGCTATTCGATCATGTCGGAGCTGCCGATCGTCTGCGACCTCACGGCGGCCATGAAGCCCGGCGAGGCCAACCGCCTGGCGATCCGCATCACCAATCCGGGCGGCCGCTTCGACTGGCGCGACTCCACGACGATGATGTGGGGCAAGCTGAAGCTGTTCGCCTCGCACGGCTTTGGCGGTCTGGATCGCGGCATGACGCTGAGCGTCCATCCGCTGGCGGCGCGCATCGACGACGCCTGGGTGCTGAACACGCCGAACCCGCGCCAGATCACTGCCTTCATGGAGGTGGCGCTCGATAAGCCGCTGCCGAAGGCGGGCCTGGAGAAGTGGAAGAGCCGCGCCGCCGTGACCCTGGTCGACGACGTCGGCGCGCCTGTCGCCGCCACGGCCACTGTCGAGGCTGTCGAGGCGATTGACACTCATCGCCTGCGCGTGCGGATTTCGGTCGCCGCGCCGCAGGCGAAGATCTGGGACCTCGACACCCCGGTCCTGCACCGTCTGCGCTCCAGCTGGACCCACGCCAAGGGCGTCGTCGACACCCGCGAAGTGCGCTTCGGTTTCCGCTGGTTCGGCATCGACGGGATCGGGACCGACGCCATGCCGCGCCTGAACGGCCGGCGCGTGCGGCTCTATTCGGCGATCTCCTGGGGGTATTGGGGCTTCAACGGTCTGTGGCCGACCAAGGAATTGGCCAAGCGCGAGGTCGAGTCCGCCCACAAGCTGGGTCTCAACGCGCTGCACTTCCACCGCAATGTCGGCAAGCCCGAGGTGTTC
>CAZRPD010000283.1:0-3654 GCA_964601775.1 uncultured Caulobacter sp.
TACCAGGGTGTCGCTCGACGCAAGGGGGGCGGGGAAGTCGCACCCCTGCCCCGCCGCCAGCAGCTCGATGCCCAGCACCGCCATGGCGTTCTCGACCATGCCCGAAAGGCGCCGCGCGCCGTGGGCGGCCATCGAGACGTGGTCTTCCTGGTTGGCCGAGGTCGGGATCGAGTCGACACTGGCCGGATAGGCCTTCTGCTTGTTCTCCGAGACCAGAGCGGCGGCCGTCACCTGCGGGATCATGAAGCCGGAGTTCAAGCCCGGCTTGGGCGTCAGGAAAGCCGGCAGGCCCGACAGCGCCGGGTCGACCAGCATGGCGATGCGGCGCTCGGCGATCGAGCCGATCTCGCAGACGGCCAGGGCGATCATGTCGGCGGCGAAGGCCACCGGCTCGGCGTGGAAGTTGCCGCCCGACAGCGCTTCATCCGCTTCCGGGAAGATCAGCGGGTTGTCCGAGACGCCATTGGCCTCGGTCGCCAGCGTGGTCGCCGCCTGGCGCAGCACGTCCAGCGCCGCGCCCATCACCTGCGGCTGGCAGCGCAGGCAGTAGGGGTCCTGGACGCGCTCGTCCTCCTTCAGGTGCGAGGCGCGGATGGCAGAGGCCGCCATCAAGCCGCGCAGGGCGGCGGCGGTTTCGATCTGACCGGTATGACGGCGCAGGGTGTGGATACGCGGATCGAACGGGGTGTCCGAGCCCTTGGCGGCCTCGGTCGACAGCGCGCCGGTGACCAGGGCCGACTGGAACAATCGCTCGGCGTCAAACAGCCCGGCCAGGGCGTTGGCGGTCGAGAACTGGGTGCCGTTCAGCAGGGCCAAGCCCTCCTTGGGGCCGAGCACCAGCGGCGACAGGCCGGCCTTCTTCAACGCCTTGGCCGCCGGCTTGCGCTCGCCATCGACAAAGATCTCGCCAACCCCGATCATGGTCGCAGCCATGTGCGACAGTGGGGCCAGATCGCCGGACGCGCCGACCGAGCCCTGGCAGGGCACCACCGGGGTCAGGCCCTGGCGCAGCATCACCTCCAGCATGCGCACGGTCTCGACCCGCACGCCCGAGGCGCCTTGGGCGAGGCTGGCCAGCTTCAGGGCCATCATCAGGCGGATGACGGGGACGGGCGAAGGCTCGCCCACCCCGGCCGCGTGCGACAGGACGATGTTACGCTGCAGGGTCTCCAGGTCCTCGTCGCCGATGCGGACGCTGGCCAGTTTCCCAAAGCCGGTATTGATGCCGTAGACCGGCTCGCCCTTGGCCAGGATGCGCTGCACGGCCGCCGCGCTCTGCGCGATCACCGGCCAGGCCTCGTCGGCCAGGCGCGCGCCGGCCCCGCGATAGATCGCCTTCCAGTCGGCCAGCGGCACGTCGCCGGGGTTCAGAACAAGGTCGGTCACTGGCCTCTCCACACGCGCGCATGGAGCGGATTGAAGCCCATGCGATAGACAAGTTCGGCGGGACGCTCGATGTCCCAGATGGCGAGATCGCAGGCCTTGCCGGCCTCCAGCGTCCCGCGGTCGTTCAACAAATCCAGCGCCCGCGCGGCCTCGCGCGTCACCCCGGCCAGGCACTCCTCGACGGTCATCCGGAAGAGGGTGGCGGCCATGTTCATGACCAAGAGCGGCGAGGTCAGGGGCGAGGTGCCGGGGTTGCAGTCGGTGGCCAGAGCCATCGGCACGCCCGCTTGGCGCAGGGCCGCGATCGGCGGGGCCTTGTGCTCGCGGGTGAAGTAGTAGGCGCCGGGCAGCAGGGTCGCGACCGTGCGCGAGGCGGCCATGGACGCGACGCCGGCCTCATCGAGGTGCTCCAGGTGGTCGGCCGACAGGGCGTCGAACTCCACCGCTAGCGCTGCGCCATTGAGGTTCGACAGTTGCTCGGCGTGCAGCTTCACGGGCAAGCCGTGATCGCGCGCCGCCTCGAACACGCGGCGGATCTGGGCGAGCGAAAAGCCGATGCCCTCGCAGAAGCCGTCGACCGCGTCGGCCAGGCCACGGGCGGCGATGGCCGGGATCATCGTTCCGCAGACGAGATCGACATAGCCGTTTGGGTCATCGCGATATTCCGGCGGCAGGGCGTGGGCGCCCAGGAAGGTGGTGCGGACCCCGACGCGGCGGATCTCGGCCAGGGCCCGGGCGGCGCGCAGGCTCTTGATCTCGTCGTCGAGGGAGAGGCCGTAGCCTGACTTGATCTCGACCGTGGTGACGCCCTGCGCGATCAGGGCGTCCAGGCGGGGCAGGGCGGCCTGGACAAGTTCATCCTCGGAGGCCGCGCGCGTCGCCCGCATGGTCGAGACGATGCCGCCGCCGGCCCGGGCGATCTCCTCATAGGAAGCGCCGGCCAGGCGCAGCTCGAACTCGTGGGCGCGGTCGCCGGCGAAGACCAAGTGGGTGTGCGGATCGATCAGGCCAGGGGTGATCCAGCGGCCGTCGCAGTCGATCGTCTGGTCGGCCTCGAAGGCAGGCGCGTCATCGGCCGAACCGGCGTAGACGATGCGCCCGTCACAGGCGGCGATCACGCCGTTCTCGACGATTCCCAGACCCGGACGCGTCGGATCGAGGGTGGCGAGACGGCAAGTTATCCACAGGGTGTCGCAACGCATCCTGTCCGTCTCCCTCTCTTGCGGCGCGCCTCAATATGTATAGACATATTTGCGAACGATGAGGTTTGTCCAGTGACCGACACGCAAAATCCGCCCGAAGCTTCGACCGTGGTCTGGTGCGAGAGCGCGCTGCTGGCCGACGGCTGGGCGCGGGGCGTGAAGTTCACCCTCACCGAGGGTCGCATCGGGCGCATCGACACCGACACCAGCGCGGGCGACGCCCAGCGCCTGGGTCCCGCCTTGCCGGGCCTGGGCAACGTCCACAGCCACGCCTTCCAGCGGGCCATGGCGGGCCTGGCCGAGACGCGCGGCGAGACCGGTGACAACTTCTGGACCTGGCGCGAGGTCATGTACCGCTTCCTGGAGCGGCTGGACCCCGACATGGCCCAGGCCATCGCCGCCATGGGCCAGGTCGAGATGCTGGAAGGCGGCTTCACGCGGGTGGGCGAGTTCCACTACCTGCACCACGCCCCCGACGGTTCGCCTTACGACAACCCGGCCGAGATGGCGGCGCGGCTGGCGGCGGCGGCCGAAGGAAAAGGGATCGGCCTGCGCCCGGTTCCCGGCTTCTAAGCCCCCAGCCACTTCGGCGGGCGGCCGCCCACGGACGGCCAGAAGCGCTTCATCCACGACGTCGACGGCTTCGCCCGACTGGTCGAGGCCTGCCGCGAGATCGTCGCGCCCTTGCCCGAGGTCGTGGTCGGCATCGCGCCGCACAGCCTGCGCGCGGTGACCGGCGAGGAGCTGACCGCCATCCTGCCCCTGGCGGCCGGCGGACCGATCCACATGCACGTGGCCGAACAGACCAAGGAGGTCGACGACTGCCTGGTCGCGACCGGCGCACGTCCGGTCCGCTGGCTGATGAACCACGCCGAGGTCAACAAGCAGTGGTGCCTGATCCACGCCACCCACATCAACGCCACCGAGACCGAGCGTCTGGCCAAGAGCGGCGCGGTGGCGGGCCTGTGCCCGGTGACCGAGGCCAATCTGGGCGACGGGATCTTTCCGACGCCTGATTATCTGTCGGCTGGCGGAAGCTTTGGAATCGGCACCGACTCCAACATCG
>CAZRPD010000284.1:0-3653 GCA_964601775.1 uncultured Caulobacter sp.
ACCTGGATCCGCAGCGGCCCGGCCTCGGCGGCGGCCTGGGCGGCGATGGCCCCGGCGGCTTGCGCGGCGTCCGCCGCGGCCTCGGCCTCGATGCGGGCGACGTCCTCGGGCGGCGGGATGATCGTCCGCACCTGCGAGGCCAGGGCCAGCGCGCCGGCGCCGGTGGCGAGGGTCAGCGCGCCGCCCAGGGCGACGACCAGGCCCAGGCGGGCGGCCGAGGCGCCGTTGCGGGGTTGCAGGATCGCCGACAGGCGCAAGGCGGTCAGGTTGCGGTCGCGTCCGGTGAAGGCCGATTGGGGCGCGGGCAGGGCGTTCATACGCAGGGCTTCGACCAGCACGCGGGCATAGTCGCGGCGGGCCTCGGGCGCGGCGCCGGCCAGGGCGTACTGGTCGCAGACGGCCTCACGCGCCGCCAGCATCCGGCCGCGCAGGGCTGCGATCGGCGGCGTCGTCCAGAAGAGGCCGGCCAACGCTTCCTCCGCCGGGATCCGCCAGTTGTCGCCGCGCCGCAGGTGCGCCAGCTCATGGCCGCACACCAGCGTCAGGCGCTGGACGCCGGCGCTGTCGGCCAGGGCGCGAGGCAGCAGGATGGCGGGACGGCGCACGCCGGCCAGCAGGGGCTCGAAGATGGCGTCGCTGACCAGTATACGCGGCGCCTGGACGCCCAGGCGCATGGCCTCGCGGCGCACGGCGGCGTTCAGCTCCAGGTCCTGGCATGGGACGGCGGCGGCGCGGATCGCGGCCAGGCGCCGGCGGCCTCGGTTCCAGCGCCAGCTGCGCGCCATCAGGCCTGCGGCCGACAGTCCGACGAGGCTCCAGGCCAGGCTGGTGGCCAGGCCGGCGGGCGGCGTCCAGCCGGCCATGACGGGGGCTTCGAGCGTCGTGATCGCCTCGGCGACCGCCATGCGCGCCGGTCCGGGCACGGCCGTCGGGGCGGGCGGCGGGATCGGCGCAAAGGTCATGGCCACCGTGGCGACCAGAGCGGCGGCGGGCAGGGCGTAGGCCAGGCTCCAGGCGGCGGCCCGCGGGCGGGGATCGTCGGTCAGCCGCTCGACGGCGCGACCCAGCGCAAAGCCCAGGGCGCCGACCGGCCAGGCGGCGATCAGACCCAGGGCGGTGGAGGCCAGCAGCGGGTTCATGCCTTGCCCTCCGTCTCACCGGTGTTGAGCAGGGTCTCCAGCTCGGCGATCTCGGTCTCCGACAGGATCTGGCTGCCGGCAAAGGCCGAGGCGGGCAGGCGGCCGTCGATCTCCAGCAGGCCGCGTAGGCGGTTCAGCACGCCGCCGATGACATCGACCTTGCCGGTGCGGGCCTCGTAGACCGCCAGCCCATGCACGGACCGGCGGACCAGCAGGCCCTTGGCCACCATGCGCTCCAGCACGGTGCGGGTGGTCGAGGCGCTCCAGCCCAGCTCGGGCTCGATCAGCCCCTGCGCCTCGCGCGCGCTCATCGCGCCGCCGCGCCAGAAGGCTTTCAGCACTTCGAGTTCGAGATCGGAGGGTTCGGTCATGGCAGGCGGATCTCAGTGATGTCGCGAGTACGCTACAAATGTAGCGGGCCTGCGTCAAGTGTGATGACCGGTGTTATTCGCTTGCCAAAATACGATTTCAATAGCAGGCTATATAGCGAGCTATGTAATTGGAGATCGAAGATGGACGTCGACCTGCTGGCCGGCCTGGGGGTGGGGTTCCTGGGCACGCGGCTCAAGCGCCTGGCCGAGCGGATGCAGGCCGACGCCGCCGAGGTGCTGCGGACCCTGGACCTGCCGGTGCAGCCGGCCCAGCTGTCGCTGCTGATGGCCATCCGCATGGCGGGGCCGCCGACCGTGGGCGAGCTGGCTCAGCGCCTGAAGCTGGCCCAGCCGACCGTGACCCGCGCCGTGGGCGTGCTGGAGGCCGACGGGCTGATCGCGGCGCGCCGTTCGCCTGAGGACCAGCGCAGCAAGCGCCTGGCGCTGACGCCGGCCGGCGAAGCCTTGCTGGCGCGCATCCAGACCGAGCTGCTGCCCCGCGTCGAGGCTGCCGCGGCCGGGCTCTGCCTGGGCTTGAACGGCGATCTGATGGCCAATCTGGCGGGCCTGGAGGCGCGGCTGGACCAGGCCTCGATGCCGGATCGGGTCAAGGCTGTCCTGCCCCCGACGATGTGGGTGCGCGACTTCTCCGACGACCTCGCCGAGGCCTTCCACCACATCAACGCCGAATGGATCCAGGCGATGTTCAGCCTGGAGGACAACGACATCGCCCTGCTGACCCGGCCGCGCGAGCTGATCCTGGACAAGGGCGGCCTGGTCCTGTTCGCCGAAACGCCGGACCTGGGCGTGGTCGGCACGGCGGCGCTGATGGTGTCCAAGGACGGCTGGGTCGAGCTGACCAAGATGGGCGTCGCCGAGGCCGCGCGCGGCCGCAAGGTCGGTGAGTTCCTGCTGGCCAAGACCCTGGAGCGCGCCGCCAGCCTGGGGATCGACAAGCTGTACCTACTGACCAACACCAAGTGCGAGGCGGCCATTCATCTCTATGAGAAGCTGGGCTTCGTGCACGACGCCGAGATCATGCGGCTGTTCGGCGCGCGTTATGAGCGCTGCAACGTGGCGATGTCGTATCGCGGCTAGGCGTCAAGGACCTTGCGCAGCGAGGCTTCGATCTGGCCGCCGGACCAGGTGTCGCCGTACGCGTCGCGCGCCGTCTCGGCCAGGGCCTTCAGAGGCGGCAGGTCGGCGACGCGGCGAACGAGGGCGGCGGTCAGGGGCGCGGTCTCGTCGAGGATCTCGCCCAGCGGGGGCAGACGCTCGGCCATCGTCGCCCACAAGGTGGCGGTGATCACGTCGGCGATCCCCGGCGTGTCGCCGCCCAGCAAGAAGCCGGCGGTCTTCTTCAGGCCGTGGCGGAGTCCGGTTTCCTCCCAGAACGACATCCATTTCCGCAAGCGCGGCTCGAAGTCCTTCCAGCGCTCGGCGGTCCACATCTGCCGGCCGCCGTCCAGCGTCAGCTCGTCGATCACGTCATTGGCGTCGCAGACGATCTTCAGCGTCAGGGCGCGCAAGGCGGGGGTGTCCGGCAGCAGGTCCAGGGTCTCGCCCAGATACAGCACGATGGCGGGCGTCTGGGCGATGGCGACGTCGGCCTGGCGGTCGACCAGCATCGGCGGACCCATGAACGGCACGGGCATGTCGCTGGCCGACTTGTCCATCAGCGCGCTGATCGCCGCGTCGCCGCCCTCGGTCCAGGTCTGGCCGGCGTGGGCCAGCACGGCGCGCACGAACTGGCCGCGAAACGGCGCGGACCAGTAGTAGAGGACATAGTCGGACATGGCGGACCTCCGGAGGGCGTCCGCTGACAACGCCGCCCGGCCGCGTCCGTTCAGACCCTCAGTCGACCCCAGACAGCACGCTGCGGATCGTCTCGACGATACGGTCGATGTGCTCGCGCTCCAGGATCAGGGGCGGCGACAGGGCGATGATGTCGCCGGTCACCCGCACCAGCAGGCCCTGGTCGAAACAGGTCTCGAAGGCTTGCGTCGCGCGGGCGGTCGGGGCGCCGGGGCGGGGCTCCAGCTCGATGCCGGCGATGATGCCCAGGTTGCGGATGTCGATGACGTGGCGGGCGTCGGTCAGGCTGTGGATGGCGTCCTGCCAGTAGGGCTCGATGTCAGCGGCG
>CAZRPD010000285.1:0-3642 GCA_964601775.1 uncultured Caulobacter sp.
GTCCCCCGGCGGGAGGGGGGGCGCGTCGAGCGCTGGTTCGTTCCCGAGGGCCAACATGCCGACGCCGGCGATCCGATCGCCCAGATCATCGACCTGGACCCGAACCTGCTGTCCCGTCTCGCCGAGGAGCGGGCGCAGGTCGAGGCCGAGATCGCGGCCGTGCGCCAGGCCCAGGCGGTGGCCAATATCGACGTCGGCCGCACCCGTCAGTTGCTCGCCGAAGGCCTGGCCGCGCGCCGGGACTTCGAGCAGGCGCAGATCAAGGTCGCTGATGCGGCCGCCAAGCTCGCCGAGTCGCGCGCCAAGCTGAACCGGATCGACGCCCAGCTGAACCGGCAGTCGGCCCAACTGGTCGCCGCGCCGCGCGATGGCCGCATCCAGAACCTGAACGCCGCGGCGGGCGGTGGCCTTGTGTCGGCCGGCACGCTGCTGGCCGTGGTCGCGCCCGAGCGGGTCGAGCGGGTGGTCGAGCTCTATATCGACGGCCGCGACGTGCCGCTGGTGCGTCCGGGCCGCGCCGTGCGGCTGGAGTTCGAAGGCTGGCCCGCCATCCAGTTCAGCGGCTGGCCGGTAATCGCCAAGGGTCTGTTCGACGGCCGGGTGCGCTCGATCGATCCGACCGCCGCGCCCTCGGGCCTGTTCCGGGTCCTGGTCGAGCCGATGCCGGGCAAAGCCGCCTGGCCGGACGCGCGCTTCGTCCGTCTGGGCGGCAAGGTGCGCGGCTGGGTGCAGGGCGAGACGGTGTCGGTCGGCTACGAACTGTGGCGTCAGCTCAACGACTTCCCCCTCGACTTCGGCGAAGGCGTCGGGCCGACCGGCGTCGCTGCGACGGCGCCGAAGAGCGAGGACAAGGGCGGGGCCGGGGCGAAATAATGATCCGACTCTGCATGGCGCTGGTCCTGATCGTCGTCGCGCCCGGCGCAGCCGTCGCGCAGGCGCCGCTGACCCTGGCCGAGGTGCTGCGCGCGTCCCTGCGGGCGTCGCCGCAGATCGTCGAGCAACTGGCGCGTGAGCGCCAGGCGCGCAGCCGCGCCCTGACCGCAGAGGGGGCTTTCGACACGGTGTTCGACGTGGAAAGCCGCTCGCGAGTGCTGGGCTATTATGACGGCGCCGTCGTCGAGGGCCGCGCGACACGGCCGTTCACCGACAATGGCGGCTATGTCTACGGCAACTACCGGGTCTCGCGCGGCGACTTCCCGGTCTACGAGGACGAGAAGTACACCAACAAGGTTGGCGAGGCGAAGATCGGCGTGCTGTACGCGCTGCTGCGCGATCGCCTGGTCGACGAACGCCGCACGCGCCGCGTCGTGGCCGCGTCCGACATCGACGTCGCCCGGTTCGAGCGCAACGCGGTCGAGATCGGCGTGCAGACGCGCGCCGTCGTCGCCTACCAGAACTGGGTTGTGGCGGGGCTGCGGCTGCGGACCTATCGCGACCTGATGACCCTGGCCGAGAGCCGGCGCGGCGCGATCCAGCGTCAGGTTCAGCTGGGCGCCAAGCCCGATATCCTGTTGACCGAGAACGACCAGAACCTGGTGCGCCGCCGCGCGCTGGTGGTTCGGTCCGAGGGCGACTTCCAGGCGGCGGCCAATGCGCTGTCGCTCTACTATCGCGACGAGAGCGGGCAGCCGGTGGTGGTCGACGCCGCACGGCTGCCGGCCGACGCCGGCGCGCTGTCGGGCGTGAAGACCACGGCGGCAGGGGGCGATCCCGCGGCGGTCCGCCCTGATCTGCAAGGCGTGCTGGCCCGCGTCGACCAGTCGCTGGCCCGGCTGGCCCTGGCGGAGAACGATCTCAAGCCGCGCTTCGACCTGCGCGCCGAAATGGGCAAGGATATCGGGTCCGAGGGGCTGGGCGGGCCCAGCCGCACGCCGACCGAGGCGGTGGTGGGCTTTCGCTTTTCCGTCCCGCTGCAGAACCGCGCCGCCAAGGGCAAGCTGGCCGAGGCGCGCGCCGACATCGAAGCCTTGCAGGCGCGCAGCCGTTTCCTGCGCGACCAGATCGCGGTCGAGGTCGACGGCATCGGCGTAGCGCTGACCGCCGCAGAGCGCCTGGCCGACACCGCCGAGCAGGAGTTCGTGCTGGCCGATCGCCTGGCCATCGCCGAGCGTCGTCGGTTCGAGCTGGGCTCCAGCGACTTCTTCCTGGTCAACCAGCGCGAGGAAACCGCGACGGACGCAGCGGTCCGCCTGATCGAGGCGCGAGGCCGGATCGCAGCGGCCCGGGCGGATCTGGCGGCGGCCACCGCCGACCGCGCGGCCTTGGGGCTCGACGGCGTAAACTAGGGACTTGTGGCGCGATGGCGCACAAAGAGGCCCGCTTGGGGCGGCTTTAAGGTCTCTGACGCTTTGGAGAAGAATGGTGGATGCTGCAGGGATTGAACCTGCGACCCCCTCGGTGTGAACGAGGTGCTCTCCCGCTGAGCTAAGCATCCGCCTTGTCGGTTCGGGCCGCGAGGGACCGATCCGCGAGAGGAGGGGGTCTATAATCTGGTGTTCGGCGCGGGGCAAGAGGCCAATAGCGAGATACAGGCCTGGGGCACGTCCAAAAAGCTGTGGATGACCAGATCGCCGCCGAGGGTCTCGACTGGATCCTCGGTGTAGCCGAACGAGACCATCACGCTGGGGACCCCGGCGTTCCTGGCGCCGAGGGCGTCGTTGATGCTGTCGCCGACCATGACGGCGCGAGCCGGATCACCGCCCACGGCGGCGATGGCGGCGGCGACATGGCGGCCGTCGGGCTTGGCGGCGGGGGCGCTGTCGGCGCCGATCACCGCGTCGAAGAAGGGGGTCAGCTCCACGGCGTCCAGCAGGGCGACCGACAGGTTGGTCAGCTTGTTGGTGCAGACCACCAGCTTGGCGCCGGCTGCCTTCAGATCGGTCAGCACCTCGACCACGCCGGGGAAGGGCGCGCTCTCGTCGGCGATGCGGGTCAGGTAGTGGTCGATGAAGCGCTGGACCAGCGGCGGGGCGCGCTCGGCGTCCAGGGGGGAGCCAGCGGCGGCGAAGCCGCGTTCCAGCAGAGCGCGGGCGCCGCGGCCGACCATCAGCCGCACATCGTCGAACGGCAGCGGCGGCAGGGCTTCCTGGGCCAGGATCGCGTTCAGTGCGCCGACCAGGTCGGGGGCCGTATCGACCAGGGTTCCGTCGAGGTCGAAGGCGATCGTGGCCCCATTCAGGGCCTCTTTCAGGTCATGAAGCTGGCTCATGGGACTGGCCTTTCCGCCAATTGGGCGGCTAATGCAACGCTGAACGCGCTCCAGGGAGTCGCCCACGCCCATGACTGATTCCGTTTCCGCCACCGCCCGCCCGCGCGCCGCCGTGATCCTGGCCGCCGGCCAGGGCACGCGGATGAAGTCGCCGACACCCAAGGTGCTGCACAAGGTCGCCGGTCGGACCTTGATGGACCTGGCGATCGACGCCGCCGAGGGCCTGGGCTGCGAACGGATCGTCGTCGTGGTCGGCGCCCACAGCCCGCAGGTCGGCGAACATGCCCGCAAGCGCCACGGCCCCAATGCGACCGTGATCCAGGACCCGCCCCTGGGCACCCGCCACGCCGTGCTGGCGGCCCAGGACGGCCTGGCCGGTTTCGACGGCCACCAGGGCGGGACCTTCCCCCGCCGCCCGCTCCCGCCCGGTCCCG
>CAZRPD010000286.1:0-3628 GCA_964601775.1 uncultured Caulobacter sp.
ATTCCATCGCCTGGAGCCGCGACGGCAAGACGATCTATGCCACCGCCCTGGATGTGGGCCAAGGCAAGCTGTTCGCCATCGACGTCAAGACGGGCAAGGTCACCGCCCTGACCGGCGAGGGCCATGTCGGCGCGTTCGACGTCGGGCCGACCGGCCTGGTCTATGCCTCCGACTCGCTGAAGAACCCGTCGGAGCTCTACATGACCCTGCCCAAGGGCGGCCCGGTGAAGGTGGCCAGCGTCAGCAGCGAAGCCCTGAAGGACGTCGCCTGGGGCGAGCCCGAACAGTTCGACTTCAAGGGCTGGAACGACGAGACCGTCCACGGCTTCGTGCTGAAGCCGGCCAACTATGACGCCAGCAAGAAATATCCGGTCGCCTTCCTGATCCACGGCGGCCCGCAGGGCTCGTTCAGCAACAGCTGGTCGTACCGCTGGAACCCGCAGGTCTACGCCAATGCCGGCTACGCCGTGGTGATGGTCGATTTCCACGGCTCGACCGGCTACGGCCAGGCCTTCACCGACGCCATCAGCCAGCACTGGGGCGACCGCCCGCTGGAAGACCTGCAGAAGGGCTGGGCGGCGGCCCTTTCCAAATATGCGTTCCTGGACGGCGATCGCGCCTGCGCCCTGGGCGCTTCGTACGGCGGCTACATGGTCAACTGGATCGCCGGCAACTGGAACGCGCCCTGGAAGTGCCTGGTGAACCACGACGGCGTCTTCGACACCCGGTCCATGGGCTATTCGACCGAGGAGCTGTGGTTCACCGAATGGGAAAACGGCGGGACGCCCTGGCAGCCGAACACCACCTACGAGACCTTCAACCCGGCCCACCATGTCGACAAGTGGATCAAGCCGCAGTTGGTCGTGCAGGGCCAGCTGGACTACCGCATCCCGGTCGAACAGGGCCTGGCCACCTTCAGCGCGCTGCAGCGCAAGGGCGTGCCCAGCAAGCTCCTGTACTTCCCCAATGAGAACCACTGGGTGCTGAAGGCCCAGAACTCGGTCCAGTGGCACAAGGAAGTGCTGGACTGGCTGGACCAGTGGACGGGGAACAAGCGCCCGGGGAAGTAGGCTCCCCCGCCCTCGCTAGAAGCGGCCCGTCGCCACCGCCAAGGTGAGGCGGGCCTTTTTTTCGAGTTCGCCCATCTGGCGCGTGCCGACATAAGCCCGCGCCAGGGCCGCCGGCGCCACGGCAGGGAACGCCGCGACCGGCAGGCCCTTCACTTCCGCGCGAGCCAGCCTCAGCTGCGCCTCGACGCGACGCTGGATGTCGGCCTGGGTCCAGTCCGCCGGCAGGCGATCGCACCCCGACTGCCTCAGCCGCCACAGCCCCGACAGCCCCCAGGCCCGCGCCGCGCCTTTGACGGCGTGCGGATCGGCGCTGGCGTCCAGCCGCCGGGCGGCCAGCACGGCCAGGGCCCCGGCGGTGCCATCGACATAAGCCATGACCGCGGCTTCGTCCTTCAGCGGGCCTTCGTCGAGGTCGGTGAAGCGGGCCTCGGACAAGGCCGCCAGCGCATTAGGATCAAAGCCCGAGGCGGCCAGGGCCTCGACATTGGGGTGCTTGCGCGGCGGCTTGCCGGCGGCGATCTCTTCCATGGCCTCGCGCCACCAGGTCAGGCGGATCTCGCCCATCAGGGCGTTGGTGACGCCGCCCGCCACCCGGGCCAACTCGTAGTTCAGGCCGAAGAGCGCGATGACGTCGGCCCGCGCGGCGGCGTCGCCGATGAACCGGCTGGCCAGCCAGCGGTCGGGATCGACGCGGCGGACGAGGTCGTCGAGGGTTTCGGTATCGGCCATGGTCTCAAATAGAAAAGGACCCACCAAGGCGGCGGGCCCTCCCCTTACACGAATTCGCGGCGGTGTTTAGCCGAACAGCGTCTGGTTCATCGCCATGGTCGCCAGCATCGGGATGCTGAGCAGGACATTGATGCGCGAGAACAGCATGGCCGTTTTCGCCGCCTTGGCCTTGGCGTCCGCATCGACCTCGATGATGCCCAGGGCGCGCTTCTGGTTCGGCCAGATCACGCCCCAGACGTTGAGGAACATCACCGTGGCCAGCCACATGCCGGTGCCGATGAAGGTGAAGCCCATGTCGACGCCCGGCGTGTAGCCGTTCCACAGACCCAGGGTCGCCGCCTCTGCCAGGTAGCCGCGGCTCCCAGCCAGGATGACGCCCATCACCCAGGTCGCCAGCGCGGCCCAGCGGAACCAGAACAGCGCCTCAGGCGCGATGTACTTGCTGATCGCCGGCTTCAGCTCGGCCGGGATCTGCGGCATCACCCGGATCTGCACGAAGTTGAAATAGTACAGCAGCCCGATCCACAGGATGCCGAACCACACGTGCAGCAGGCGGAAGATGGCCTGGAAATAGGCGGCGCCATGCCCCTGCGGGCTGTGGCCGTAGCCCAGGACGATCACCAGGGCCAGCACGACGCTGACGATGATGGTGTTGCGGAAGTTGGACAGCAGTCCGGACATCGGTTTCCCCCCAATCGCTGCAAAAGCTTGGTCAGGACCATAGGGCCGTTCGCCGGAGTCGGCAAAGCCAGCCGCTAGGGAGTCGTTAAGCCCGAACGCATAACCTTTGGTTGCAGAAATGTGAGGTCCGACATGCGCGTGTCGCCCATTGCTCCGTCTCCGTCGCCCGTTCCGCCCTCTGTGGGCGGCAGCGTCGAGGACGTCTTGCGCCAGGCTGCGATCCTGGCCGACGGTTCCAGCGCCTCTGACGAACAGAAGATCGACGCCTATGTCGCCATCCGCAAGGCGTTCGCCTCTCCGGCCGCCTCCGACTGGTTTCAGTCCAGCACCCAGGCCGGTCGCGACGCCGTCAACGCCGCACTGAACGGTGCGATGGGCAAGCAGATCCAGCAGGCCGCCGACGCTTTCTCGGCCCGCGGCATGAGCGCGCCGCGCGAGGGCAATGTCATGGCCGGCCAGATCGACGCGCTGAGCCGCATGTCGATGACGCAGCAGAAAATGATCTTCGCGGGCACGGCCAGCCTGGACCAGACCGGGACCCTGGAAAGCTGGAAGAGCTTCCTGCAGACCCAGGCCGACGGGCGGGACCAGCAGTTGGCGGCGGAAAGGGCCGAGAAGACCGCAAAGGCCGACAAGGCTTCGGCCGTTCAAGTTTCGCTATCGGACGACGCCAAGGCGGCCCTCGACGCCCTCACCAACGAGGACGGCCCTGGCGGCGTCACTGAAGCCGCCCTGAGCATGTTGCGCAAGGCGGCCGAGGACCGTGCTGAAACCAGGTCGAGAAAAGATGACTCCGAAGACCTCGGCGTCAGAATAGACCGAACCGCCTAAACCGCGATCAGCGCCGCCGCCATGCGCCGGCCTTCGCTGGCCAGGACGTTGTAGGTGCGGGCCGCGGCTTCGGTGCTCATGAACTCCAGGCCCAGGCCCGCGGCCTTCAGCGCGTCGCGGATGGCGCGCGGCGGCAAGGCGTTGACCAGCCCCGTGCCCAGCAGGACGAACTCGACGCTGCCGCCGGCCGCGAACACCTCGGCGAACGACTCCGGCGTCAGGTCCGCGAGCGATGTCGCGGCCCAGTCGCGCGGCTGGTCGTCGGTGAGCAGCAGCGAGCCCGGCCGCCAGTTGCCCGCGACCCGGAAACCCCCGCC
>CAZRPD010000287.1:0-3577 GCA_964601775.1 uncultured Caulobacter sp.
TGCTGCGCGACTTCGGCCGGCCCGACCAGCAGGCCCTGATCGGCGACATGCTGGACCGGGGGCCGTCCCGCCCGACCTTTGGCCCCACCGAGCCCGACCACGGCTCGGACGCCACCTTCATGGAGACGCGCGGGGTGCGCGAGGAGCGCAACGGCGAGGCCGGCTGGCGGATTAACGGCGAGAAGATGTGGACCACTGGCATGCACGCGGCCACGCACTGCTGCCTGTTCGTGCGCACGGCTGGCGAGGACGGCGAGGCGCGGGGGATCACCGCCTTCCTGGTCCCCGCCCACGCCCCGGGGGTCAAGGTCGAGGAGTATCTCTGGACCTTCAACATGCCGACCGATCACCCCCGGGTCAGCTTCACCAATGTCTGGGTCCCGGACTCGGCGATGTTCGGCCCGGAGGGCGGCGGCCTGTCGATCGCCCAGCACTTCGTGCACGAGAACCGCATCCGCCAGGCGGCCTCCAGCCTGGGGGCGGCGACCTACTGCATAGAAGAAAGCATCAAGTACGCCCGCGCCCGCAAGCCGTTCGGCAAGGCCCTGGCCGAGAACCAGGCCATCCAGTTCCCGATCGTCGAGCTGTCCACCCAGGCCGAGATGCTGCGCCTCTTGATCCGCAAGACCGCCTGGGAAATGGACCAGATGTCCAAGGTCGAGGTGGAAAAGCGCCTCTCCGACAAGGTCTCGATGTGTAACTACTGGGCCAACCGCCTCGTTTGCGAAGCCGCCGACCGGGCGATGCAGATCCACGGCGGCCTCGGCTATTCGCGCCACAAGCCGTTCGAGCACATCTACCGCCACCACCGCCGCTATCGGATCACCGAGGGCAGCGAGGAGATCCAGATGCGCAAGGTCGCCGCCTGGCTGTTCGGCTATGTCGGCCCACGCAAGAAGGCGTTTGCGGACATGGACAAGGTTTAACCTGTCGCACCCTGCCATGTAGAGCTAGGCTCGCTATCTAACAGCGATACGCGGGCATACATGTTCGCACTGGGAGAGCCTGATGAACCGTCTCGTCCGTAACGTCTCTCGCGCCGCCCTGATCGTCGCGATCCCGGCCACGCTGGCCGGCTGCGGGATCAACACCATCCCCACCCAGGACGAGGCGACCAAGACCGCCTGGGCCGAGGTGCAGAACCAGTACCAGCGCCGCGCCGACCTGGTGCCGAACCTGGTGGCGACGGTGAAGGGTTATGCGGCCCAGGAAAAGAGCGTGCTGGTCGAGGTGACCCAGGCTCGCGCCAGCGCCACGCAGGTGAAGGTCGACGCTTCGACCATCACCGACCCGGCCGCCTTTCAGCAATACGCCGCCGCCCAGGACAAGCTGTCGGGCGTGCTGGGCCGCCTGATGGTCATCCAGGAGCAGTATCCGGACCTGAAATCGAACCAGAACTTCATGGCCCTGCAGAGCCAGCTGGAAGGCACCGAGAACCGCATCACCATCGCGCGGCGCGACTACAACCAGACCGCCCAGACCTACAACACCACCCTGCGCACCTTCCCCAGCATCCTGTGGGCCAAGACGATGTACAGCGGCCAGAAGCCGGCCCAGCTGTTCCAGGCCACGGCCGCCGCCCAGAGCGCGCCGACCGTGGACTTCTCGGCCCCGCCGACCGCGACGCCGCCGAAGGTGCAATAATGAATCTCCTCCCCCGTAAAACGGGGGAGGGGGACCGCCCCCGGGTCGCGCGCAGCGCGCGCCCGAGGACGGGCTCCGCGGTGGAGGGGGCGCTCGCCACCGCACAGCGCCCCCTCCGTCACGGCGCGTATCCGCGCCGCGCCACCTCCCCCGTTGCACGGGTGAGGAGTTGGTTCGTCGCGGCGCTTGTCGTTCTCTCGACCTTCGCCCTCCCCGCCTTCGCCGCGCCCAAGTTCCCGCCGCTGTCGGGCCGCGTGGTCGACGAGGCGCAGATCCTGTCGCCGGACGCCCAGCGCGAGCTGACGACCAAGCTGGAAAGCCTCGAGACCACGACTGGCCGCCAGTTGGTCGTGGCCACGGTGCCCAGCCTGCAGGACTACCCCATCGAGGACTTCGGCTATCAGCTGGGCCGCACCTGGGGCATCGGCGAGAAGGGCAAGAACACCGGCGCGATCCTGCTGGTCGCGCCCAACGAACGGAAGGTGCGGATCGAGGTCGGCTACGGGCTTGAACCCGTCCTGACCGACGCCCTGTCCAGCGTCATCATCCAGAGCGCCATCCTGCCCAAGTTCCGCGACGGCGACATGCAGGGCGGCATCATCGCCGGGGCTGACGCCATCGTCGAGCAGCTCTCCCTGCCTGCCGACCAGGCCCAGGCCCGCATCGCCGCGGCCAGCCAGCCCGAACGCCACAAGGCCAAGGGCTCGCCGTTCATGGCGCTCCTGATGTTCGCCTTCGTGATCTTCCTGTTCTCCGGCCTGTTCCGGCGGCGGCGGCGCGGCCGCAGCGGCCTGGGCGAAGCCCTGCCATGGATCATCCTCAGCGCACTCAACAGCAGCAGCGGACGCGGCGGTGGCGGCGGCTGGAGCGGCGGCGGCGGGGGTGGAGGCGGCTTCTCGGGCGGCGGCGGATCGTTCGGCGGCGGCGGCAGTTCGGGGAGCTGGTGATATGGCTGTGAACATGACCCCGCAGGACCTGGACCGCATCGCCGATGCGGTGGCGCAGGCCGAAAAGACCACCGCCGGCGAGATCTTCTGCGTCCTGGCGCCAGAGGTGTCGGACTATCGCGAGACGCCGCTGGTCTGGGCGGCGGCCACCGCCCTCGTCCTGCCCGCCGCCGCGCTGTTCGCCGGCTTCCGGCCCGAGATGCTGACCCGCCTGTTCGGCGGCTGGAGCGTCGGCCACCAGGCGGCCTTGGACGGGGCGATCCTGTCGGCGCTGTCGACCTATATCGTCCTGCAGGCCGTGGTGTTCGTGCTGGCGGCCCTGATCGTCTCGATCCCGCCGGTCCGCCGCGCCCTCACCCCCGGCTCGCTGAAGACCGCCCGGGTCAAGCGCGCGGCCATGGAGCAGTTCCTGGGCCATGGCCTGCACGTCACCCGCGACCGCACGGGGGTGCTGATCTTCGCCGCCCTGGCCGAGCATCGCGTCGAGGTCATCGCCGACGAGGGCATCTATGCCGCCGCCCCCAATGCTGTCTGGGACGAGGTGGTCGCCGACCTGGTCGGAGGCCTCAAGCAGGACCGCGTCGCCGACGGTTTCGTCGCCGCCGTGGCCCGCGCCGGCGCCATCCTCGCAGAGCACGTCCCGCCCCGCGGCGACGACCGCAACGAGCTGCCGGACGGGCTGACGATCCTTAACAAGCGCTAGAATGGAAACCTAAGCCGTCTCGCGCGCTTTTCTTCTGACAGCAGGAGGGGCGCCGCGCCATGTCCGACTTCGACACCTTCCTCGAGCTCCGCCGCCTCGCCGCCCAGGGAACCGCCCAGAATGGCAGGCTTGTCATTGATGGCCGCCGGGCAGTGGGTACCGGTGATCTGCTCGTATTCATCCAGCATCCAGGACATTACCTGTTCGCCGGTACCTATGTCCGCGCCGGGGACATCCACCCACGGCCCCTTTGGTTCCAGATTCCGAACGAATGCCCGGATCA
>CAZRPD010000288.1:0-3567 GCA_964601775.1 uncultured Caulobacter sp.
CGGGACCCATGGGTCAACTTATACGTGAGAAGATCATGCGGCTCCGCACCTGCGGCGGAACGATGGGTCCCGCGCATAAAGCGCGGGATGACGATGGTGGTAAGGCTGAAGTCAGCCGAACTCCAGCCCCTGCACCGACCCAAGCTCCACATCCCGGAAGCTGGCCTTGGCCACCCGCGCGCCGGTGAAGTCCGAGCCGCGCAGGTCCGCGCCATCCAGCACCGCCTCGCTGAGGTCGGCGGCCTGCACCATGGCGTAACGCACGCGGGCGCCTTGCAGATTGGCCTGGGTCTGGCGCGCCGGGCCCAGCGGCAGCGGCGACAGGAACGCCTGGCGCAGATCCGCCTTGGTCAGGTTCGCGCCGGTCAGCTTGGCCCCGCGCAAGTCGGCGCCGCGCAGATTGGCCGCCCGCAGGTCGGCCCCGGCCAGGTTCGCGCCTTGCAGCTGAGCGCCGGAAAGATCCAGCCCGACCATGCAGGCGCCCTTGGCGCTCATGGCGGTCAGGCGCAGGCCCTTGAGCTTGTCGCCCAGCGGCCGCAGGTCCTCGCCGTCCAGGCGGGCGCAAGCGCCCTCGCGGCCGCCGGTCTGGCACCACAGCTGGTTGTCCAGGCACATCTTGTAGAGCGACTGGGCCTTGGACACCGCCTCGGGGGTGCAGGTGCGCAGCGCGCCGGTCATGTGAGCGCCGCTGACGCGGGCCGTCGAGGTGTCGACGCCCGCCATCACCGCGCCGGTCAGGTTGGCGCCTTCAAGGTTGGCGCCCTTGACGTCGGCGCCGTCCAGGATGGCCCCGACCAAGTTGGCTTCCTTGAGATTGGCGCCGGCGAGTTTGGCGCCGCGCAACGAACAGTCGCTGAAATCGGCCTTGAATGCCGACACACCTTCGAATTGGGAGCCGTCCAGCGTGGCGCCGGAGAAGTTCACCTCGTCCACCTCGCCCTGCCGCGTCTCGTGGCGCAGGGTATCGAGCCCCTTGCGGGGGTGCGGAATGGCGATCTGGCCTTCGCGGAAGTCGGCCTGGGTCAGGTCGGCCTGGGCGAGGTTGGCGCCGCGCAGGCAGGCGCCGCGCAGGTCCGCGCGCACCAGCGACGCCTGGCGCATATCGCTCTTGCGCAGGTCACAGCCGAACAGGCTCGCCCGATCCAGCTTGGTGCGCACCATGCGGCACCCTTCGAGGATCGAGGCGGACAGGTCCGCGTCAGTCAAATTCCGGAACGACAGATCTAGGCCCGACAGCTGCATGAAGCGTAGGGAGGCGCGTTTGCCGCCCTGCTTGCCGGTAACGAATTTCTCGTGCGCCGTTACGATCATGTCGAGCTCGGCTTGGCTCAGGCGACGACGCCCGGCCACGCTTTGCGCGGCGTTCATAACGTAGGTTCCCCGTTAGGTTCTTTTTTAAGTTACGCGCACTGTAGAAGCGGATGGACGAGCGAACCGTTAAGCCTGCGTCCGATTGTCGCGAAAATATCGCGTAAGGGTCAGATGACGTCGTCCAAGCCGCGTGCGCCCAGGCGGATCGCGCCGGTCAGGTCGACATCCTTGAGCATCGCGCCGCTGAAGTTGGCGCGCGAGACGTCCGATCCCGCCATCTTGGCCTGTCGCAAGTCGGCGCGCGCGAGGTCGGCATTGGCCAGGATCGCCCCGGTCAGGTCGACGGGCAGCACGCGATCGGCGGCGATCAGCAGCGGACCCAGCTGGGCGTCGCGCAGATCCGAACCCGTCAGCTTGGCGCCCTTCAGCCGCGCGCCGCGCAGGTCGGCCCGGCGCAGGTTGCAGGCCCGCAGGTCCGCCCCGTCCAGCTGCGCGCCCTGCATCTGGGCGCCTTCCATGTCCAGGCCGTAGAACACCGCCGACTTGGCCGACAGGGCCGTCAGGTTGAAGCCACGGATCGAGCGCAGGTTACGCAGGTCGGCCTTGTCGAACACCGACGGCTTGCCCTCGGCCCCGCCCGTCTCGATCCACCGCGCATGGTCGGCGATCATCTGCTCGTAGGGCATGTCCGAGACGTTGGTCCCGGCCGGCTTGTCGGTCAGGGCGCCTTCCAGATTGGTGTCGTTGATGTTCCACGACATGGTCTTGGCGCCGACCAGCACGGTGTTGCGCAGGTCCGCGCCGGCCAGGTTGGCGCCCGACAGGTCGGCGCCGGCCAGGTTGGCCCCGTTGAAATTGGCTTGTTTCAGGTTGGCGCGGACCAGCTTGGCGTCCTTCAGGATCGCGTCGCTGAAGTCGGCCTTGGTCGCCACGATGCCCGACAGGCGCGAGCGCTCCAGATTGGCGCCCGAGAGGTTCGCCCCGGTGGCGTAGGCTTCGCGCTGGGTCAGCTCGATGACGCGGAAGCCTTCCTTGCGGTCGGCGGCGGCGATCGTGCCCTCGCGCAGGTCGGCCTCGAACATGTCGGCGCCGGTCAGGTTGGCGCCGCGCAGGCTGGAGCCACGCAGGTCGGCGCGGCGCAGGCTCGCGTCGGTCAGGTCCGCGCCCTGCATGTCGGCGCCGTACAGATTGGCGTTGTCCAGCTTGGTCTTGCGCAGGTCGCAGGCGACCATGATCGCGCCGGTGAAGTCGGCGTCGCAGAGGTTCCGGCCCGTCATCGACAGGCCGGAAAGGTCGCAGAAGGCGAACACGGCGCGCGCGCCGCCCAGCCGCGCAGACCACAGGCGATCGTGCTTGGCGCAGATGACGTCAACGTCATGCTGCGTCAGGCGCTTGTACTCCTGGGTAGGCTGCGCGGCGGCGCTCATCGGTCACATGGAATCCCGAACTAAGGGCTCACCATGCAACGCGCAGAATTAACGCCGTGTTTCCAAGGGTTTCTGGCGAAGGTTAACCGACTACCCGATTTGGGGCAGGGTCTCGGCGCGGCTCTCGTCCAGATAGCGGGCGCTGACCGGCTTCAGGTCGTCGTTCAGCTCGATGACCAGCGGGTTGCCGGTCGGGATTTCGACGCCGACGATCTTGTCTTCCGGCACGTCGAACAGGTGCTTGACGATGGCGCGCAGCGAGTTGCCGTGGGCGGCGATCAGCACGGTCTCGCCAGCCTTCAGGTGCGGAGCGATGTCGCTTTCCCAGTAGGGCAGAACGCGGACCAGGGTGGTGGCCAGGCTCTCGGTCGACGGCAGGGTCGCGCCCTTGTAGCGGCGGTCGGCCGCGAAGTCGTACTCGCCCCCCGGGGCCAGTTCCGGCGGCGGCACGTCGTACGAACGGCGCCAGACGGTGACCTGCTCGACACCGTGTTTCTCGGCCGTCTCGGCCTTGTTCAGGCCGGTCAGGCCGCCGTAGTGGCGCTCGTTCAGGCGCCAGTCCTTGGTCACCGGCACGAACGACTGCTTGGCGGCGTCCAGAGCCAGATTGCCGGTGCGGATGGCGCGGGTCTGGACCGAGGTGAAGGCGTGGTCGATGTCCAGGCCGGCTGCGGCGATCAGCTCGCCGCCCTTCTTGGCCTGGGCCTCGCCCTCGGCCGTCAGGTCGACGGCGACCCAGGCCGTGGAGCGGATTTCCAGGTTGCACTGGGTCTGGCCGTGGCGGAGCAGGACGAGGGTCGGCATCGGGCTTCCTTCGCAAGGACTTATG
>CAZRPD010000289.1:0-3549 GCA_964601775.1 uncultured Caulobacter sp.
CCTCACGGGCAAGAACAGCCTGGCGGAGCGGCAGTCGAACCGAAACGCATAACAAGCCATACGGTCATCCGGGTTCGCCCGGCCGCTCCGTCGCCTCCCCAGCAAACTTCAGCGGGTTCCCGCGTGAAGCGGATGCTGCTTGCCCCCTACCTGACCGCTTCGCGGTCGTCCGCCCCCGGAGGGGGCAGACAAATCCGTCTTTCCCCCCCTTCGGGGGAGGAGCGCGAAGCGCGGAGGGGGCAAGTGAGATGCTTGACGCCCCTCCCGCAAACCCCCAGAAGCCGAACGTGACCGACGCCGTCCCCCCCGCCGCCCCAGACGCCTCGACCCCGCCCGCCAAGAAGGGCGGAGGGCTGCTGAAGTCGTCGGCGATCTATTCGGGTCTGACCCTGGTCAGCCGGTTCATGGGCTTCTTCCGCGACCTGGCCGTCTCGTACCGGATGGGGGCCAGCGCCACCCCGGCGGCGGACGCCTACAACGCCGCCCTGGCGTTCCCGAACCTCTTCCGCCGGTTCTTCGCCGAGGGCGCCTTCGCGGCGGCCTTCGTGCCGGCCTACGCCAAGTCGCTGCAGCGCGACGGCGAGGAGAAGGCCGACATTCTGGCCGGCGACGCCATGGCCACCCTGGCGGCCTCGACCATCATCCTGACCGTCATCTGCCAGTTGGCCATGCCGTGGCTGATGATGCTGATCAGCCCGGGCTTCGGCTGGGGCACCGAGAAGTACAAGCTGGCGGTGCTGCTGACCCAGATCACCATGCCCTACCTGCCTTGCATGGCCATCGTCGCCCACCTGTCGGGCGTGCTGAACGCCCGCGACCGCTTCATCCTGTCGGCCGGGGCGCCGATCCTGCTGAACATCGCCACCCTGATCTTCATCCTGCCGCAGACCACGGCCGTCGGCGCGGCCCAGTGGGGTTCGGTCGGCGTGGTCGTGGCCGGCGTCGCCCAGGCGGCGCTGCTGGTCTGGGGCGTCAACAAGTCGGGGGCCAAGGCCCACTGGCGGCTGCCGCGCCTGACGCCGGAAGTGCGTGCGCTGATCGGCGCCGCCATCCCCGGCGCCCTGGCGGCCAGCGCCACCCAGGTCAACATCTTCATCTCCGGCAACCTGGCCAGCCACGTACCCGGCGGCCGCTCCTGGCTGGCCACCGCCGACCGCCTGTACCAGCTGCCGCTGGGCCTGGTGGGCGTGGCGATCGGGGTGGCCCTGCTGCCGCGCTTGTCCCGGGCCGTCATTTCCGAGGACAAGGCCGACGCCCAGGGCGCTATGGACCAGGCGATAGCCCTGGCCATGGCCCTGACCCTGCCGGCCGCCGCGGCCCTGATCGCCATGCCCGGCTTCCTGTCGGACGGCCTCTACACCCGCGGCGAGTTCACCGCCTTCGACGCCAGCCAGACAGCCTCGGCGCTGTTCTTCTACGGCCTGGGCACCCCGGCCTTCGTGCTGCAGCAGCTCTATTCGCGGGCCTTCTTCGCGCGCGGCGACACCAAGAGCCCGATGCGGTTCGCCTTGGTCTCGGTGGCCGTGAACATCATCCTGGGCATTGCCTTCTTCAACCTGTTCGGGGTGAAGGGCATCGCGGCCGCCACCGCCGTGGCCTCGTGGCTGAACGTGGCCCAGATGGCCTTCGGCCTCTATCGCAAGGGCCACTACAACCCCTCGCTCGACACCTGGTCGCGGCTGGCGCGCATCCTGATCGCCAGCCTGGGCATGGGCCTGTTGCTCGCCGCCGCCTCGCACTGGCGGCCGCTGATCGAGGCGCCGCTGCGCGGGATCGGCCTGACCGGCCACGCGATTGGCGCCAAGGAATTCGCCCTGGCCCTGACGTGTCTTGCGGGCCTGGCCGTCTATCCGCCGCTGCTGTTCCTGTTCGGCGGCGTCAAGCCGGCCGAGCTGAAGGCGGCCTTAAGGAGGGGCAAGGCTTGATCCGCGTCCAGCCTGGGGCTAACCAGCAGGGCATGGCTCCGATCGGTCTCCTCGCTGCGCGATGGCGCGGCTCCAACTGACCTTGATCACCGCATCCCCGCGATGCGGTTCGCGCCCTTGCGCCTCGCCATTTCCAGATTTCTACAGCCAAGGCTGAAGCCATGACCGAACAAGCTCCCGCCACTTATACGGGTCCGTCCCGCGTGCTCTCGGGCGTCCAGCCCTCGGGCGCCCTGCACCTGGGCAACTATCTCGGCGCGCTGGTGAAGTTCACCCGCCTGCAGCATGAGATCGACACCTTCATCTTCGTGGCCGACCTGCACGCCATCACCGTCTGGCAGGACCCGGCGCTGCTGGCCCAGCAGACCCGCGAAATCGCCGCCGCCTACATCGCCTCGGGCCTGGACCCGGACAAGGCGACGATCTTCCCGCAGTCGGCCGTGCGCGAGCACGCCGAGCTGGCCTGGATCTTCCAGTGCACCGCCCGCCTCGGCTGGTTGGACCGGATGACCCAGTTCAAGGAGAAGAGCGGCAAGCACAAGGAGCGCAGCTCGGTGGGTCTCTACACCTACCCCGTGCTGCAGGCGGCTGACATCCTGGTCTACAAGGCCACCCACGTGCCGGTGGGGGAGGACCAGAAGCAGCACCTGGAACTGACCCGCGACATCGCCGGCAAGTTCAACCACGACTTCGGCATTCCCGGCGGCGTCCCGGCCTTCTTCCCGCAGCCCGAGCCGCTGATCCAGGGGCCGGGCGCGCGGGTCATGTCCCTGCGCGACGGCTCGGCCAAGATGAGCAAGTCCGACCCGTCGGACTACAGCCGCATCAACCTGACCGACGACGCCGACACCATCGCCGCCAAGGTCAAGAAGGCCCGCACCGACCCCGAACCGCTGCCCGAGACGCTGGAAGAGCTGGCGACGCGCGCCGAGGCCGACAACCTGGTCGGCATCTTCGCCGCCCTGTCGGGCCAGACGAAGGCGCAGGTTCTGGCCGAGTATGCCGGCAAGGGCTTCGGGACCTTCAAGCCGGCCCTGGCCGAGCTGGCGGTCGAGAAGCTGGCGCCGGTCGGCGAGCGTATGCGCGGTCTGCTGGGCGATCCGGCGGTGCTGGACGCCATCCTGGCCAAGGGCGCGCAGAAGGCCCGCGAAGCCGCCGCCCCGACCCTGGCCGAGGTCAAGAAGCTGGTCGGCTTCTGGGGGGCTTGAGGTCTGGGCTGAAGCGGCGTCATCTCAAGCCATGACCGATGCCGCTTCAACTGGCCGCCGCAAGTTCCTGGTCGTCGCCGACGACAGCCCGGAGTTCGCCGCGGCGCTGAAATACGCTTGCCGCCGGGCGCGCTCGACCGGCGGTCACGTGGCCATGCTGAAGGTCATCGCGCCCGCCGAGTTCGAGCACTGGAGCGGCGTGCGCGAGGAGATCGAGCGCCAGGAACGGGCCGACGCCGAGGCCCTGCTGCAGAGCCTGGCCGGTCAGGTCGTGGCCGAGACCGGCTTGCCGCCCGAGTTCATCATCAAGCACGCCGACAGCGTCCGCGCGGCGCTGAAGGCGGGGGTCGCCGCCGACCCGGCCATCAAGATCCTGATCCTGGCCGCCTCGACCTCCGGCCGTGGCCCCGGCCCCC
>CAZRPD010000290.1:0-3536 GCA_964601775.1 uncultured Caulobacter sp.
ACCCAAAAAAGGCATGACCCCGTTCTCCCCCAACCCCTCCGTTCTGGCGCCCCCCGCCCGCACCCTCGTGCCCGGCCCCGCCGGCCCGGCCCTGGCCAACGGCGGCGCCCAGCACGCCAAGGACGTCCAGTGGTCGTTCGAAGGCCCGTTCGGCACCTACGACCAGGCGCAACTGCAGCGCGGCTTCAAGGTCTATCGCGAAGTCTGCGCCGCCTGCCATTCGCTGAAGCTGATCTCGTTCCGGAACTTCGGCGACAAGGGCGGCCCGTTCTACAGCGACAAGTACCCGAACTCGAACGACAACCCGTGGGTCAAGGCGATCGCCAAGGACTACGAGGTCAATGACATCGACAGCGAGACCGGCGACGCCATCAAGCGTCCGGCCACCAGCGCCGATCACTTCCCGTCGCCCTTCGCCAACGAAGCCGCGGCCCGCGCCTCGAACGGCGGCGCCCTGCCGCCGGACATGTCGCTGCTGGCCAAGGCTCGCACGGCGGGTCCCGATTACATCTACTCGATCGTGACCGGCTACAAGGACGCCCCCAAGGGTCTGACGGTTCCGACCGGTGGTCACTACAACCCGTACTTCCCGGGCGACTTGACCTCGGCCTGGCACGGCGACCACAGCCATGTCCCGCCGGGCGGCTTCATCGCCATGGCCCCGCCGCTGAAGGCCGACCTGGTCACCTTCGACGACGGCACCAAGTCGACCGTCGACCAGCAGGGCAAAGACGTCGCGGCCTTCCTGATGTGGGCCGCCGAGCCCAAGCTGGAAGAGCGCAAGCAGACCGGCTTCGCCGTGCTGCTGTACCTGCTGATCCTCTCGGGTCTGCTGTACGCCAGCTACAAGACCGTGTGGCGCAACGAGTCGCACTAAGGTCCAAGGCACAGAACGACGGAAAGGCCCGGTGGAAACACCGGGCCTTTTTCGTTGGGCGCTACAGGTCCAGTCGCCAGCCGATCACCGGGCCGTCCTCGTCGTCGATCCGCTGGCCCACGGCCTGGAAACCGTTGCGGGAGAGCACGGCCTGGGAGGCGGGATTGTCGACCGAGGTCTCGGCGGTCAGGGCCAGGACGCGATCATCCTGACGCGCCCAGGCGACCAGGGCGGCGACCGCGCGGGTGGCCACGCCACGGCCCTGGCGCGTGGGCGCGACGCCGTAGCCGATGTGCAGGGCGCGATCGCGGGCGTCCAGCGGCCGGGTCGGCGAGAGCAGGCCGACCACCTCGCCGTTCTCGACGATCATCCAGGCGGCGGGCGCGAAGGCCGGGCGGATCCTGTCGGCGAGTTCGGCCAGCATGGCCAGCACCTCCGCCGGAGCCGCCGGGCTGTCGCAGAGGCTCAGGCCCTCGGGCGCCTGATCGCGCAGCAGGGCGGCGAAGTCCTCGGCCTTGGCCTCGACCAGCATCAGGGGGGGCAGCATCAGGGGGCCACCGACAGGGTGGTGGCGTCGGCGTCCAAGTGCAGGCGGTGATGCGCCCACAGGTCCGCACCCAGCGTCCCCGCCACGCCCTCGGGCAGGTCCTCGGCCAGGGTCGCCGGCGCGTTCTCGGCCAGCACGCCGCCCAGCGACAGGGCGCGCAGGCGGGCGGGGGCCTTGTGGCGGGCTTGGGGATCCAGCTTGCCGGTGGCGGACGCGTCGCGGCTGGAGAGCCGGACCATGGCCCTGGAGGCCGTGTCGATGGCGAAGGCGCCCCGCAGCACATGTGGGCCGTCGCTGACGCTGGCGGTCACCGTGGGCAGGCCGTCGATCACCTTGACCGGCAACACCGCCTCGCGCGCTGGCCGCCACGGCTGGTCGATGCGCACCGCGCAGGCGGCGAAGTCGATCTCGACGCTGTGGCCGGCCAGGACATCCATGCCGATGACGCCGGCGATCGGGGTGACGAAGCCGGCGCCGCGGGCGTCCAGGTCGGCCACCGTCACGGTCACCGCCGGCGTCTTGAGCCCGGCCACCTCGACGGAGAGGGAAAGCGTCGGCTCCAGGATGCCGGCCATCTGAGCCTTGGTCTCGTGCAGCAGGGTGCGGCGGGCCGACAGGTCGATGACGTAGTCGCCGGCCATGTCGCCGATCACCGCCGGGGCCACGACCGCGCCGTTCTCGAACCAGCAGGCCGTCTCGCCCGCCCGCGCCGCGCCCGTCAGGAACAGCGAGAAGGCCAGGGCGATGAAGGCGGTGCGGCGACGCATTCGACCAGCCTAGCGCAGCCTTGCAGCGGGCGCGACAGGGGCGCTCGACAAACGCTGTTCTCCATCGTCATTCTGTCTCCGGTGGGTCGCAAGGGGGGGCTGGAATGACGCACGATCCGGAGCTGGAAATCGGCAAGCGCCTAGACGCCTTCGTCGACGCGGCCTTCGCCTTCGCCGTCACCCTGCTGATCATCGCCGGGGCCGAGACGACGACCAGCCTCGACGGGTTGTGGCGGGCCCTGGGCAGGATCCCGGCGTCGCTGGGAGCCTTCGCCATGATCGCCATGTTCTGGATGGCCTATCGTGAATACGGCCGCCTGGTGCCGCGCCGCGACGGCCTGTCGACCCTGAACGCCCTGGCCATCGTCTTCACGGTGCTGGTCTATGTCTTCCCGCTGCGAATGCTGCTCGAGTCGGGCTTCAACTGGGCGACGCGGGGCTGGCTGCCGGGGACGGAGATCATTCGCACGCTGGACGACCTGCGCGACCTCTTCCGCATCTACGGCGTCGGCTTCGCGATCCTGGCGGGGCTGTTCGCGGCGCTTTACGCCCGCGCCCGGCGCCACGCCGATCGGCTGGAGGTGCTGCTGGAGCGACGGCCCGAGATCCGGGCCAGCCATGAGATCTGGCTGATCGCCGCCGCGTCCGGCCTGCTGTCGGCCGGCCTGACCCTGGGTCCTTTCGCCAGGATCGAGTGGCTGCCCGGCTTTGCCTACTGGCTCATTCCCGTGGCGATCGGTCTGCGCGCCTGGCTGATCCAGCGCCGGCCCGTTGACGCGGTGAAATCGGCGTAACAGGGTTCCGCCAAATTCTGGGGGATACGCCATGCGCCGCCTGCTGCCTGCTCTCGTCGCCACTGCCGCCGTTTGCGGCGTCGCTCATGCGCAGACCCCGCCCGACGGGGCCAAGCGCAACGCCGCCCAGGTCGAGGCCATGAAGAAGCTGGCCAATATGGACGGTGTCTGGCGCGGCCAGGCCTGGACCATCACCCCGACGGGCCGCCACGAGGTCACCCAGACCGAACGCATCGGCCCGATGCTGGGCGGGGCGATCAAGATCATCGAGGGGCGCGGCTACAACCCCGACGGCGCGACCGGCTTCAACGCCTTCGCGGTGATCTCCTACGAGCCCGACACCGGCGCCTACGCCCTGCGCTCGTACGCCATGGGCCGGAGCGGGGACTTCAAGTTCACGCCCACCGCCGAGGGCTACGACTGGGAGATTCCCGCCGGCCCGGCCACGATCCGTTACAGCGCCACCATCAAGGACGGCGTCCTGCACGAGGTCGGCCATCGCGTCGTCGCCGGCCACCCGCCGGTGAAATTCTTCGAGATGACGGTCAAGC
>CAZRPD010000291.1:0-3529 GCA_964601775.1 uncultured Caulobacter sp.
AAACCGGAAGCCTATGCTGCCGGTGGGGTGGAGAGCCGTCCACAGCATCATGAGCTGACCCCCCTCCAGTGGCTGGGCCTGGTGCTCGCCATCGCCGCGGCTTCCGCGGTGCTGCTGGCGATCACGGCCTTCGCCCTGCGCAGCCTGATGCTGACGCTGCAACACCGCGTCTAGCGCTTCCTTTGTAACGCGTCCCGAACCCAAGACGCGCGGCGTAGATCACCGCGTGACAGGAACCCTGCGGCATGAACAGATCATGCGTCTCATCCTCTCCACAGGCCTCGGGATCGAACCGTGCCTCTGCTGCTGCCTTACGTCCTCTATCTGGTCGCCCTGGGGATCTGCGGAACGGCGATCTGGAAGGGCGATCCGCCGCTGCGCTGGTCGGCGGGCGCGTTCATCATCGGCTGGATGCTGACGCCGGCCGTCTCCAACCTCAGTCGCGGCGACTGGGATATGCCGGTGGCGATCATCGACACCAATGTCGCCCTGCTGGTTCTGTGGGTGTCGCTGCGCTGGCGGCGGCTATGGTCGGCCGTGCTGGCGGCCCTGATGATGCTGCTGGTGCTGGCCCGGGTCATCGCCCTGCTGGATCCGGCTGTTCATCGCTACGGCTTCCTGGCCGCCAACAACGTCATCGTGCTCTGTCAGATGGTGGTGCTGATCGTCGCCGTCTGGGTGACGCTGCGAAGCCAGGCGCGGTCTCGGGGGCCGGCCAATGAAGAAGTTCGCCTATGACAGCGAGCCTGCCGACGAGTGGGAAATGGCCGAGTTTCGGCGGGACTGCGCCCGCGTGGGCGACGACCACAAGCGGATCCTGGCGGCGCTGATGACCCGGCTGATGGCGCTGGAGGAGCGCGGCGACACCGACGCGGCCCTTTCCCTGGTCGACCAGGTGCGGCGAGTGCTGGCGGCCAAGCCCGCGCCGCTACACTAGAGGCGGGCCAGGTCCTCAGGGCGATCGACGTCCAGCAGGACGCCAGGGTCCTGCACCGGGACCGTGACCAGGCGTTCGCCGGCCTTCGCCAGGATCGCCCGGGCGCCTTCGTCGCCGGACAGGGTTCGCAGCGCCGGCAGCCAGGACGCGCCGAACAGCACCGGATGGCCGCGCCGGCCTTCGAAGGTCGGCGCGACGATACGGTCTGGCCCGTCCAGCGCCTTGGCCAAGCTCGCCGGCGTCGCCGGATCGATCGCCGGCATGTCGCCCAGGAACACGAAGACGCCGGCCGTGTCGTCCGGCACCTCGGCGGCGGCGGTCCGCAGCGAGGCGCCCATGCCTTCAGCGGGGTCGGCGACCGGAACGAGAACCAGCTTCCGGGCTTCCCGTGTGATGGCTTCCCGCAGCGCCGCGTCGTCGCCGATCGCCACGAACACGCTTCGCACCGACGCAGCCATGGCCGCATCCAGAGCGCCGGCGATCAGCGGCCGGCCGTTCAGCGGAGCCAGCAGCTTGCCGCCGCCAAAACGGGCGCCGCGACCCGCCGCCAGCACGATGGCGTCCAGAGGTCCGGTATTGCTTTGCGTCATCGAGCCCAGCGCCTATTCTTGATCCTGGATATGACGCCCTATGACGACATTCCCGCGCAAGCGGTTCGTATGGAGCCCCGCCTCCCCAAACCCCTACTGGTTGATGGGTTCGGGCGCGCCGTCACCTATCTGCGGGTTTCGGTGACCGATCGCTGCGACCTGCGCTGCGTCTATTGCATGGCCGAGCACATGACCTTCCTGCCGAAGGCTGAGGTGCTGACGCTGGAGGAGCTGGATCGCCTGGCCTCGACCTTCGTGGGCCTGGGCGTGCGCAAGCTGCGGCTGACCGGCGGCGAGCCGCTGGTGCGCAAGGGCTTCATGCAGCTGGTCGCCAGCCTGTCGCGCCATCTGCGGACGGGGGCGCTGGACGAGCTGACCCTGACCACCAACGGCACGCAACTGGCCCAGCACGCCGCCGACCTGGCCCGCCACGGCGTGCGGCGGGTCAATGTCTCGCTGGATACGCTCAAGCCCGATCTGTTCCGCAAGCTGACCCGGGGCGGCAACCTGGCCCAGGTGATCGCGGGCATCGACGCGGCCCTGGCCGTCGGGATCGCCATCAAGATCAACGCCGTCGCCCTGAAGGACGACAACGCCTCCGAACTGCCCGACCTGATCGCCTGGGCGCACGCCCGGGGCTGCGACATGACCCTGATCGAGACCATGCCGCTGGGCGAGGTCGAGCAGGACCGCACCGATCAGTATCTGTCGCTGAAGGATTTCCGCCGCACGCTGTCGTCGTTCTGGACCCTGGACGACATTCACCACGCGACCGGCGGGCCAGCGCGCTACACGCGGGTGGCCGAGACTGGCGGGCGGCTGGGCTTCATCACCCCGCTCAGCAACCACTTCTGCGACACCTGCAACCGGGTGCGGCTGACCTGCACCGGCACGCTGCACACCTGCCTGGGCCGCGACGACGCCAGTGACCTGCGGGCGGTGCTGCGATCGGGCGCCAGCGATAGCGAGCTGCGCCAGGCGATCTTCGCGGCGATCGGGAGCAAGCCCCAGGGCCACGACTTCCAGATCGCCGCAGCGCGCCCGGCCGTGGCCCGCCACATGTCGACGACCGGAGGCTAGATGGCGCGGGTCCTGCTGTTCGGACGCCTGGCCGACCAGGCCGGCTGGCGCGAGCGGTCGATCGAGGCCGGGGATCTGGCGGCGCTACGTCGCGCTCTGACCACTGAAGACGCAGCGCTGGGCGAGGCCCTGGCCGGCCCCGGCGTCCAGGTCGCCATCGACAAGGCCATCGTTCGGGGCGAGGCGGCGCTGGCGGCCACGACCGAGGTCGCCTTCCTCCCCCCCATGAGCGGCGGATGATCGTCACCCTCACCCACGAGCCCTTCGAGCCCGGCGCCCTGGTCACCGCCTTCTGTGCGGACCGCCAGGAGACCGGCGCGGTCGCCACCTTCGTCGGTCTGGCCCGCGCTGAGCAGGGCGCCGCGGCGGCGCTGGAGCTGGAGGCCTATCCCGGCTTCACCGACGCGGCGATCGGTGAGATCGCCGCCGCCGCGATCGAGCGGTTCAAGCTGCACGACGTCCACATCGTCCACCGCACCGGCCGCATCGCGCCGGGCGAGGCCGTCGTCTTCGTCGCCACGGCCGCTGGACACCGCCGCGAGGCGTTCGAGGCCTGCGACTTCCTGATGGACTATCTCAAGAGCCGCGCGCCCTTCTGGAAGAAGGAGCATGGTCCAGGCGGCGCCCGCTGGATCGAGCCGACGGACCGCGATAGGACCGACGCGGAACGCTGGGACTGAAGGAGAACGCGATGTCGGAAGGTCTGACGCCGGGCGGCGGGATCAAGCCGGAGCTGCCGTTCAAGCCGGTGCGCATCGCCGTGCTGACCGTCTCCGACACCCGCGACGAAACCACCGACACCTCGGGCCAGCTGCTGATCGACCGCGTGCGCGACGCCGGCCACGCGTTCGCCGGCCGGGCGGTGGTCCGCGACGATATCGAACTGATCCGGCAGGCCGTCCGGGCCTGGATCGACGACGGG
>CAZRPD010000292.1:0-3516 GCA_964601775.1 uncultured Caulobacter sp.
AGCTGATCACCCCGATCGCCATGGACCAAGGCCTGCGCTTCGCCATCCGCGAAGGTGGCCGCACCGTCGGCGCCGGCGTCGTGGCCAAGATCGTCGAGTAATCGACCTTCTAAGCTTCGGCTGAGACTTGCGAAGGCCCCGGAGGAAACTCCGGGGCCTTTTGCTATGGGCGCGCCCGAGTGAGAACGCGATGCGCGTCTACAAGCATTAGAGGAACTTCTCGGCCAGATGGCGCTTTCCGCGCGGATCGACGTTCGTGATCTCGTTCCTGGCTGGATAGTAAAATCCTGAAACATAGAGGTCGTGCTTGCCGATCTCGACACGAACTGACAGCTCTTCGTTGTCTCCCCACGTGTCACGCAGCGATGCTTTGCAAGTTTCCCCACGCAATTCGAAGGTAAAAGAGGGATTCATTCGATCCCAATTCGTCACTGCTGTGCGAATGAGCGTCTCGCCGATCGCGTTCCGCTTCTTCTGCGAGAGCATATCCAGTGACAACTCCCTGATCGGCCCGAACATGCCGCTCTCGTTCATCGCCTCCAAGATCTTACGCATGTGCGCACCTGTGTGCTGGTTCACGAACAAAGAGGAGCGCGATCCATGCGGGCGTCCCAAGATGTAAGACCGGATATTCCACCAAGTTTCCGCCACCTGCGCGTTGGCCGCCTCGCTCGCCGAGAGGGAGACGAACCATCTAAGGGCGTCCCGGCCTCGGATCGTGCCGTCGCCTTCGAGTTCGACATCCCGCGCGGTGACCACGACCGGATAGGCTCCATCTGAATAGAGGGGCTGAGGATGCCGATACGCCCTGAGGTCAGGCACGGCATTCGCGGCGCTCACCAGTCGGTTCGCAGCCTCTTCGGAATACGGGCAGGTCACAAATCCGCGAACGAACTGAATGGTGTGATCCAGCTCCCTGTAAGCCTTGATCTCCCCAAGACTGGAACGATGTTCGCTTGAGTCTCTGGGCGGGGAGGTCAGGATCGGGTGCCAGTCTGGATACCCGTCAGTGGCGTTACCCAGTTCCGCAATCAACTGCTCGACGACAGCACGGCCGGCTGCGGGGTCGCGAAGTGACTTGGTCAGATAAATGGTGGCAGCGGCGTTCTGCTGTGCCGCTACCGTGGGAGATCGAAATTCCATGGCGCACCTCACGTTTAATCTTAAACTCACGTGAATATATCATTTCACGTGAGATTTGCAATATGCGTTCCCGTGTGGCCCTTCCCTGCTACGGCTCAGACGTCTTCACCGAGCCTTGAAAGCAACCAGAGCTATCTCGAAAGGGAGCTTCGTCGCCGTCGCACGGGGATAGCCGCGCCGAACTCAAGCGAGATCAACACCTTGCCTCCACGCGCCCTGGGCCCATCCAGAATCGACGCATCCCCCCCGGAAACGGACCCATACTTCTCCTCGCCCCGTCGCGGGGGAGGGCGTTCAGCTGGCGACCGAATGTGCGGCGGGGGTGATCGAGCGGGAAGCGTTGGTCGGGGCCTTCGGGCCGCCTTCGTGACGGATCCGGACGGGCGCCCTGAAACATGGGACGAAAGCCGGGCGGCGAAGGAGATCGGCGCGGCAGGCGTGGGCTGAAATCGCTCGCGCGGTCCGGAGGGAACGCATGCCCTCCGCCCGTCCTGGGCCTCTTTCGGAAGCGGGTTAAGACCCCGCGCGTCGAGGGCTCGGGCATAACGGTCGCGCGGAGCGCTCCGGCCTCGGCCGAAACGGTGTTCCTCTACAAACTTTTCCGGGCCCTGCCCGGACGCTCCGCCGCCTTCCCAAGCCTGCCGGCTGACATCGGCGGAAGGGCGCCGTCCTGTGCTCAGCCCCGTACGAACCTTGGGATCGGGCCGATCTGCGCCGTCTGGTCAGGCAGCTCGACGAATTCCTCGTCGACGAAGCACCAGCCCCAGCCTTCGGGCGGGTCGTAGCCCTCGATGATCGGGTGGCGGGTCGCGTGGAAGTGGGCGGTGGCGTGCTTGCTGGGGCTGTCGTCGCAGCAGCCGACATGGCCGCAGGTCCGGCACAGGCGCAGGTGCACCCACCAGCCGCCGGCGGCCAGGCATTCCTCGCAGCCCTTCGAGCCGGGCTCGACGTCGTGGATGGCGTCGCCGTGGGTGCAGGTCATGATCAGGCTTCCGCGAGGTAGGCATGAATGGCGGCTACCGCCTGGGCGCCTTCGCCGACGGCGGCGGCGACGCGCTTGACCGAGCCGGCCCGGGCGTCGCCGATCGCGAACACGCCCTTGCGGCTGGTGTGCAGCGGCGGGCAGTCGGGCGACAGGTCCGTCCCCGTCCGCACGAAGCCGTGGTTGTCCAGCGCGACATGGCAATGGGTCAGCCAGGCGGTGTTGGGCGCGGCGCCGATGAACAGGAAGAGGTGGCTGGTCGCCTTGGTCGTCTCGACGCCGTCGGGGCCGCGCCAGCGCACCGTCTCCAGTTGGCCCTCGGGGCCTTCGAGATCGACCACGGCGCTGCGGACGACGACCTCGATGTTAGGCGTGCTCTCGATGCGCTCAATCAGGTAGCGGGACATGGTCGCCGCCAGGCTGGGGCCGCGCACGATCATCCAGACCTTCTTGACCTGGCTGGCCAGGAATACCGCTGCCTGGCCCGCCGAATTGCCGGCCCCGACCAAGGCCACCTCGTGGCCGGCGCACAGCTTGGCCTCCAGTGGCGAGGCCCAGTAGTGGACGGCCGCGCCCTCGAAGCGGTCCAGGTTCTCGACCTCCAGCCGGCGATAGCGGGCGCCGCTGGCGATGACCACGGTGCGGGCCCGGGCGCTCTCGCCGCTGAGCAGTTTCAGGCGATAGCCGTGAGCCTCGCCGTCCTCGCAATCCAGGGAAGCGACCTCGTCGGGAATGGCCAGCTCGGCCCCGAACTTCTGGGCCTGGCCATAGGCGCGGCCCATCAGGGCCATGCCCGAGATCCCCGTGGGAAAGCCCAGATAGTTCTCGATCCGCGCCGAAGCTCCGGCCTGGCCGCCGAAGGCGCGGCTGTCCAGCACCAGCACCGACAGGCCTTCGGACGCTGCATAGACGGCGGTAGCCAGGCCCGCGGGACCGGCCCCGACCACGGCCACGTCATAAAGCCGGTCGGCGTCGATCGGCCCGACCAGGCCGATGCACCGGCCCAGTTGGTGGTTCGTCGGCTTTCGCAGGATCACGCCGTTGGGACACAGCACCATGGGCAGCTCGCTGTCGTCGACGTCGAAGCGCTGGATCAGCACCTTGGCGCAGTCGACCTCGTCCGGGTCCAGGTGCTGGTAGGGATGGCCGTTGCGGGCCAGGAAGCCGGACAGCCGGATGACCTCGCCGTCGGCCGCGCGGCCCACGATGATCGGGCCGCCGGCCCCGGTCTCGATCAGGCTGACCCGGCGCAGGATCAGGGCCCGCATGATCCGCTCGCCCAGCTCGGCCTCGGCGCCCAGCACGGCGCGCAGGCGGTCGGGGGCGATCAGCAGCGCCTCGGCCGCGCCGATGGCGGTGACGTCGGCCAGCGGGGGCCGGCCCGGCCGCTG
>CAZRPD010000293.1:0-3459 GCA_964601775.1 uncultured Caulobacter sp.
GGCCGCCAGTCCCGCCGCGCCGCCCACCGCCAAACCGGCCAGGGCGCCGCCGGCCGCGAGCGCGCCACCCGCGGCCGCCACGCTGCCGACCGCTGCGCCGGCTGAAAGTTGCGGGCCGCCCGAGACCAGGCCGCTGGCGATGCCGGGCGCGAAAAGGCCCAGGCCCAGCAGGCAGAGCGAGGCCAGGACCACGCTCAACGCCTCCTCGATCGTCGGATCGGCGCCCGCGAAGCCGGAGGTAAACTGGGAGAAAAGCGTCGAGCCGATGCCGACCACCAGGGCCAGCACCATCACCTTCACGCCCGAGGCGACCACGTTGCCCAGCACGCGCTCGGCCAGGAAGGCCGTCTTGCCAAACAGGCCCCAAGGCATCAGCACGAAGCCGCAGAGCGTCGTCAGCTTGAACTCGATCAGCGTCACGAAGAGCTGCACGGCCAGCACGAAGAAACTGAGGACCACGATCAGCCAGGCGATCAACAGCACCGCGATCTGGATGAAGTTCTCGAAGAAGGCGACGTAGCCCATCAGGCCGGAGATGCTCTCCAGCAGCGGCCGGCCCGCGTCGATGCCGGCCTGGCCTACGCGCCCCGGGCGCAGCAGATCCTCGACCGTGAAACCCGTGCCCGATGCCTTCAGCCCCAGTCCCGCGAAGCTCTCGAAGATGATCCGGGCCAGGTTGTTCCAGTTGCCGATCAAGTAGGCGAAGGCCCCGATGAACAGGGTCTTGCGGATCAGGCGGGCGACGACGTCCTCGCCCTCGCCCAGGCTCCAGAACAACGCGGCCAGGGTGACGTCGACGACGATCAAGGTGGTGGCGATGAACGCCACCTCGCCGCCCAGCAGGCCAAAGCCGGAGTCGATGTAGGTGGTGAAGACGCCCAGGAAACGGTCGACGACGCCGGGGCCTTCCATCAGCCGCCCGCCTTGTCGATGCCCAGGAACCGGGTGCGGGCGTCGTTCCAGGCTTTCAGGCACACGGGGTCTTGCGCGCCAGCGGCCCCGATCGCCTGACATCGCGCCAGCTGCGCATCGACCGGTCGAGGCGATGGCGGGGCGGCGGGCGGGGCGGCGGGCGATTGCGCGGGGCGATGGGCCTGCAGCATCGCCACGAGGATCGCCAGCAGGGCAAAGCCTGCCGCCGCCAGCCGAAAGCCGAGCCGCGCGCTCATGGCTGGTTGAACATCTTGGCCGAGCCCGGCTGGTAGCCGGCGCCGGGCGTCAGGAAGCGACGAAGCTGCTCGCGCGCCTGGTCCTGGGCTGAAGCGCGCTGGGCCGCCTCCAACGTCTGGGCGCGGCCTTGGGCGGCGAGCAGAACCAGCAGATCCGACAGCTGTTGCGATTGAAGCGCCAGCAACTGGTTGCCCGCCTGCGCGGCCTGCAGGGCGCCGGTGGCCGATTGGCTGGCCGTCACCAACTGACCAAGCTCGGCGCGCGAGCCGTCGAGGTTGCCGACCACGCCGGCCTGGACCTTCAGGGCATCCTGGAAAGCGGCGACACTGTTGGTCCACCGGGTCTTGGCGTCCGCGACCAAGCCTTGGCCGCTGGTCGACAGATCGGCGGGGCGATAGGCGCCTTGGAATGCCGCCTCGATGTCGCTGACCCGCAGGGCCACGCCCTTGGCCTGGTCGATCAGGGCGCGCGTCTGGGCCAGCTGCGTCTGCAGGGTCTGCAGAGCCGAGAACGGCAGGCCCTGCAGATTGCGCGCCTCGTTGACCAGCGACTGGGCCTGGTTCTGCAGCGCGGTGATCTGGTGATTGATCTGCTCGAGGGTGCGCGCCGCCGTCAGCAGGTTCTGGGCGTAGTTGGACGGATCGAAGACGGTCCACTGGGCGCGGGCGGTTCTGGGGAGCAGCGGAACGGCCAGGACCAGCGGCGCAGCCGCGAGCAGGCGCCGCCGCGAAAGGCGCGGGGTCATGTCAGGACTCCAGGTCAATGGTGGGGAGGAGGTCGGCAGCCCAGGGCAGGCCGCGCGCGCGCAGCCAGGCCGCGGCGAAGTCGTGCGGCGCGGCGACCAGCACCGCGTCGATCTGGGCCTGATCGGCCTTGGACGAGGCGGCGGCGAAGGCCAGGGCCACCTCGCCTAGGCCGAGATCGAACAGGCGGTCTCCGGCAGGCGACTGGCAGTAGTAGTCACGCTTGGGCGTGGCCCGGGCGATGATCTCGACCTGTCGGTCGTTGAGACCAAAGCCGGCGTAGATCGCTGCGATCTGCGGTTCGAGGGCGCGAGCGTTGGGCAGGAACAGCCGTGTCGGGCAGCTCTCGACGATCGCCGGCGCGATCGGGCTGTCCTTAATGTCGGCCAGGGACTGGGTGGCGAAGACGACGCTGGCGTTCTTCTTGCGCAGCGTCTTGAGCCACTCACGCAGCTGGGCGGCGAACTGTGGATCGTCGAGCGCCAGCCAGCCCTCATCGACGATGACGAGGGTGGGGCGGCCGTCGAGCCGGCCTTCGATGCGGTGGAAGAGGTAGGCCAGTACGGCCCCGGCCCCGGGCGCGCCGACCAGGCCTTCGGTCTCGAACGCCTCGATGCTCGCCGGCGCAAGCGTCTCGTGCTCGGCGTCCAGCAGCCGGCCCGCCGACCCGCCGACCGCGTAGGGCTTGAGCGCCAGCTTGAGGGCCGCGTCCTGCAGAAGCGCGATCAGACCGCTGATCGTGCGCTGATCGACCGGGGCGCTGGCCAGGGCCCCAAGCGCCGACCACAAGCGTTCGCGCCCCTCGGGGGCGAGCGGCGCGCCCTCGCGCGCCAGCAGCGCCGACAGCCATTCCGCCGCCCAGGTCCGTTCGGCCAGGTCGTCGATGCGCGCCAACGGCTGAAGCGACGGGGCCTCGCCGCCGCCCAGATCGTGGAAGGTGCCGCCCATGGCCAGGGTGGCCGCCCGGATCGAACCGCCGAAGTCGAAAGCAAAGATCTGGGCGTCGGCGTAGCGCCGGAACGACAGCGCCATCATCGCCAACAACACGGACTTACCCGCGCCGGTCGGTCCCACCACCAGGCAGTGACCGACATCGCCGACATGCAGCGAAAACCGGAACGGCGTGGAGCCGGCGGTGCGCGCGTGGAAGAGCGGCGGGGCGCGCAGGTGCTCGTCGCGCGACGGTCCGGCCCAGACCGCCGATAGCGGCATCATGTGCGCCAGGTTCAGCGTCGAGATCGGCGGCTGGCGGACGTTGGCGTAGACGTGGCCCGGCTGCGTGCCGAGCCAGGCTTCGACCGCATTCAGCGTCTCGGGGATGACCGTGAAGTCGCGGCCTTGAATGGTCTTTTCGACCAGTCGCAGCTTCTCGGCGGCCGCGCGCGGATCTTCGTCCCAGACCACGACGCTGGCGGTGACGAAGGCCTGGGCGACGTCGTCCGCGCCCAGATCCTGAAGCGCCGCGTCGGCGTCGGCGGCCTTGTTGGCGGCGTCGGAGTCGATGAGGCTCGCCGCCTCGTTGGTCATCACCTCCTTCAGGATCGCG
>CAZRPD010000294.1:0-3385 GCA_964601775.1 uncultured Caulobacter sp.
GGGTTCCGGTTATCCCCCCTACCCCCGTCCAAAGTGGCTAGAGTCCCGACCCCTCCCTTAGGAATCAGACTGGCCCGCCCGCGAAACGGGGCGGCGCTTTTTCGTGCGAGCTCACCTAATCGCCATTCGGTTGACGCGGCGGCTATCGCCATTGCGAAATCTGCGGTAGCCCCAATCTTGAGAATTGAGCGGTCTTAACCCACGGCCTCACAAGCTGGGCTAGATCGGTCTTTCAGAACCAAGGGAGCGCGCTTCAGGCACATGGCGGCATCCGGCATCGCCGTTCGAGGACCTCGCAGCCTGCTTCGGCAGATCCGCGAGGCCATGGCCGGCGGCGGGCCCGCCCAGGCCAAGCTCGACATGGTGGTGCGCACCATCGCCGTGTCGATGGTGGCCGAGGTCTGCTCGATCTATCTGCGCCGCGCCTCGGGCGATCTCGAACTGTTCGCCACCGAGGGTCTGTCGCGCGAGGCCGTTCACGTCACGCGGATGATGCCGGGCGAGGGCCTGGTCGGCGAGACCATGCGCCTGGGCCGGCCGCTGAACCTGTCGGACGCCGCCAGCCACCCGTCGTTCTCGTACCGCCCGGAAACCGGCGAAGACCCCTACCACGCCTTCCTGGCCGTGCCGCTGCTGCGCGGCGGCCGGGCGATCGGCGTGCTGGTCGTCCAGAACCGCACCGAGCGCAACTATGACGAGGAGGAGGTCGAGGACCTCCAGATCATCGCCATGGTGCTGGCCGAGATGGTCAGCTCCAGCGAGCTGCTGGGCGCCGACGAGCTCAAGGACGTCGAGCTGGCCCCGCACAAGCCCGAGCGGCTGCAGGGCTCGCGCTTCGCCGAGGGCCTGGCTTACGGCGTGGCGGTGCTGCACGAGCAGCCGGTGGTGCCTGAGACCCTGCTGTCCGACGACGCCCTGGCCGAGGAGGCCCGGCTCTCCTACGCGATCGAGGCTTTGCAGAGCCAGATCGACAAGATGCTGGAAGGCCAGCACGGCCTGGTCGGCGCCAGCTACGAGGTGCTGGACACCTATCGCCTGTTCGCCCACGACCGGGGCTGGAACCGGTCCCTGCAGGAAGCCGTGCGTTCGGGCCTGACGGCGGAAGCGGCCGTCGAGCGCGTCCGCTCCGAGCACCGCGCCCGCCTGGGCCAGGCCCGCGACCCCTATCTGCGCGAGCGGCTGCATGACCTGGAAGACCTGAACGACCGGCTGCTGCGCCACCTGTCGGGCGACGTCCACGCCGTGCGCCAGCTGCCCGACGACGCCATCCTGATCGCCCGGAACTTAGGGCCCGCCGACCTGCTGGAATACGACCGCACCAAGCTGAAGGGCATCCTGCTGGAGGAGGGCTCTGCGGCCAGCCACGCCGGCATCGTGGCCCGGGCGCTGGACATCCCCTGCGTCGGCCGCCTGGCCGGGCTGCGCGACCGGGTCAGCGAGGGCGACCCCGTGGTCGTCGATGGCGAGACGCAAGAGGCCTGGCTGCGGCCGCGCGTCGACGTGGTCAAGGCGCTGAAGGCCCGGATGGAGGTTCGCGCCCAGCGCAAGGCCGAGTTCGCCCGCCTGCGCGACACCCCGCCGATCACCAAGGACGGCGCCAAGATCACGCTGCTGATGAACGCCGGCCTGGCCGTCGACCTGGACATCCTGGCCGAGACCGGGGCCGAGGGCATCGGCCTGTTCCGCACCGAGTTCCAGTTCATGGTCGCCGAGGAGCTGCCGCGGCTGGAGGCCCAGACGGCGCTCTACGAGAAGGTGCTGGAGGCCGCCAACGGCATGCCGGTGACGTTCCGCACGCTGGATCTCGGCGGCGACAAGCTGCTGCCGTACATGGAGCTGGAGCGCGAGGACAATCCGGCGCTCGGCTGGCGCGCCGTGCGTATGGGCCTGGACCGTCCGGCCCTGCTGCGCATGCAGATCCGCGCCCTGATCAAGGCGGCCAACGGCCGGCCGCTGAAGGTGATGTTCCCGCTGGTGGCCAATGTCGACGAGTTCCGCGCCGCGCGCTCGTTCGTCGATCAGGAAGTGGCCTGGGCGCAGAAGCGCGGCCGGCCCGCGCCGTCGCGCCTGGACGTCGGGGCCATGGTCGAGGCGCCGTCGCTGCTGTGGCATCTCGACGCACTTCTGCCCATGACCGACTTCGTTTCGGTCGGCACCAACGACCTGATGCAGTATCTGTTCGCGGCCGATCGGGGCAATCCGAAGGTCTCGGACCGCTATGACCCACTGTCGCCGGCCGCCCTGCGGGCCCTGAAGACCATCCAGCAGGCCTGCGCCGACACCGGCACGCCGGTGTCCGTCTGCGGAGAGATGGCCGGCCGTCCGCTGGAGGCCTTCGCCCTGGTTGCTCTTGGATTCGAAGGGCTTAGCATGCCGCCGGCCGGCATCGGCCCGGTCAAGCAGATGGTCCTGTCGCTGGATCGCGAGGCCGCTCGCCGCAATGTCGAGGCCCTTCTGAAGGGCTCGGGCGGATCCTTGCGCAGCGAGATCGAAACCCTGGCGCGCAAGCTCTACGTGGCCGTGTGACAAAACCTTGCCGTTAACCAAGCGTCACTGTTTAGTACATTGAATCCGGCTACTTAGTTTGATATCCACAAACACTTGTTAAGACTTCCGTGCGATACGGAGGCAGGGGGATTGCGACGCACCGTCTACGTTTGTCGTAGGGCGTGTGTCGCGGGTTGGGGGCCTTTTAGCTGTCATGCCGCTGGATACGGGCAACGTGAGGCGTTTGCATCTCGTCACGGACGCTGATGTCGACGATACGCCCATCGCCGCGTCGCAACCGTCGCTGACCGACGGCGCCGATGTCGGCCTGGCCCTGAAGGCCGCCCGCGAGTTCCGCGGCCTGACCACCCAGGACGTGGCCGACGCCACCCGCATTCGCCAGAGCTATATCGAGGCGCTCGAGGACATGCGCCTCGACGACCTGCCGTCGCGCCCGTTCACCATCGGCTATGTCCGCGCCTATGCGGGCCTGCTGGGCCTGGACGGCGACGCGGCCGTGGGGCGCTTCAAGGATGATGCGCCGGAAGACGCCGTCGAGCTGCGCGCCCCGATCGGCGTGCGTCGCGAGCGCGATCCGCGCCTGGCCCTGATCCTGGCCGGCGGCCTGCTGGTCGTGGGGGCCATCCTGCTGTGGAACGTCGCCCAGCGCGCCATCACCAAGGAAGAGCCGCCGCCGCAGGTGGCGCAATCCACCGTCACCTCGACGACCGCTGCCGCCACCCAGAACCCGGTCGCCGCGTCGGACGCTTCGGTGTCGCTGGGCGCGCCGCTGCCGGCTCCGGTCGAGAGCACCACGCCCGAGCCCTACAAGACCCCCGGCCTGGACGACGCCGCCGCCAATGGCGGTTCGGCTGATGCGGCGTCCGCCGCCGCCAAG
>CAZRPD010000295.1:0-3337 GCA_964601775.1 uncultured Caulobacter sp.
CCCCAGCGCCCACGGCGTGGCCAAGGCCGAGGCCAAACGGGTCGAGACGCCCAAGGGATGGAGCCTGGCCATCCGCGCCGACCGGCTGCTGCGCGACGTCCGGATCGAGGCGGCGGGCTACCGCGCCCTCGACGACGGCTTCGATCTGGCGCCCCTGCGAACCCGGCGGGTCCGCTTGGCGGCGCTCTGCGCGGGTGCGCCGCCCCCAGTCGGCGAGGTCTTCACGCCGGGGCGACGGTCGACGACGCGCTTTCCACACGCCCCCGAACCATCGCCCCCATCAGGTCTGCGAGCCTAGAACCGCGACGACAGCCGCAACACGTATTCGCGACCGTTCGTGCCGATGCCGCCGACTTCCGGATACTGGATGCCGCCACCCTGGGTCAGGGCGCGGTCCCTGATCTTGTCGGGATAGGTGTCGCCGACGTTCAGCACCGACAATCCGACCTTCAGGCGCGAGGTGACGGCGTAATCCAGGGTCAGGTCTACGGTCGTGACAGGGCTGAAGACCTGCTGGCTGGCCACCTGCACGGCGCGGAAGGCGCCGAAACGGGCGAGGTTGACGCCCGCGCTCCAGGCCCGCCACTCGCCGCGCGCGGTCAGGGTGGTCTTGTTGCGCGGCAGGGCGTCGGCGATCAGGTCGATGGCGGCCACGCCCAGCAGCGGCAAGGTCGGCAGCACCGGATTGCCGCGCAGGCGGTCGATGTCGGTGTCGGTCTGGGTGTAGCCGGCGGTGACGTCCAGGCGTCCTTCGGTCCCCAGGCGGCCGCGCCAGTTGGCGGTCAGTTCGTAGCCGCGCGTGGTGGTGTCGGCGACATTGGTGAAGAACCGCGCCTGGCTGGCGTTGGTGACGCCGGCGGCCTTCAGCACGGCGGTGACGGCCGCGCCGCTGAGGGTCTCGCTGAGCGCGATGCGATCGTCGATCCCGATCTTGAAGACATCGGCCGTGAACGACAGGCCAGCCAGCGGCGTCAGCACCAGGCCGGCGCTGAGATTGCGCGACTTTTCCGGCTTCAACGGCGAGGCGCCCAGGGCGCGCGAGACAGGATCGTCGACCGCGAACGTGCCGATGTTCACCAGCACCCCGCCGCTGGACTGGCTGGTCACGGTCGAGAAGAAGCGCTGCTGCAGCGACGGGGCGCGGAAGCCCGTCGAGACCGTGCCGCGCACCGCCAGGGCCGGGATTGGACGCCACAGGGCGCTGAGCTTGCCCGAGGTCGCATCGCCGAAGTCGCCATAGCGCTCGTAACGGGCGGCGGCGGCCAGGGTCAGGCTGTCGACCGGCTTCAGCTCGGCGTCGACGAAGGCCGCGACCGCGCCGCGGTCGGCGTCAACGGGCGACGGTGGGTTGAAGCCCGGAAAGCCCTGGGCGCCGGCTCCGGTGTAGGAGCCCGGTTCGCCGGCGGTGATCTTGAAGCCCTCCCAGCGGTGCGAAAGGCCCAGGGCCAGATTGCCGCCGGCGCCCACGGCCAGCGGCCGTGAAGCGGTGAAGTCGATCACGTTCTGCATGTAGCGCGCGCCGCCGCCATCGAAGCGGGTCGGGCTGGTCGTCCCCAGCGAGGTGTTGGTGGTGTCGCGCACCTCGAAGCGGGCGTGGCTGTAGCCCGGCGCGTCGCTGAGATCCCAGGACCAGCCGCGCCAGGCGCCGCGCAGGCCGATCGCGCCGCCGGCGTCGTCCAGGTCCAGGCGGATGTGCGGCACGAAGCCCTGCGGATAGACGCCCGGGGCCACGGTCGGCGCGCGGTACTGGGCCGGACTGGTCGAGCGGCGGCGGTCGTAGATCAGGTTGCCGTACAGGGTGATGTCGCCGGCCAGGTCATAGGCGCCGTCGGCGGCCAGGGCGATATCCAGCGAGTCCGGATCGCCCTGCTCGGTGGTCAGACGGCCATAGCGGGCGTCGATCGCGGCGCGGTTGGTGCTGTTGCGGCTGCGGACCTCGGCGGAGAGGTTCAGGCGGCCGCGCTCGCCCAGCGTAAAGCCGTAGCCCAGCGAAGCGGTCACCGTGCCGCCGTCGCCTTCCTCGGTGCGACCGGCCTGGATAGCGGCGTGGCCTTCCTGGTCGGTGCGCAGCACGACGTTGATGACGCCGGCGATGGCGTCCGAGCCGTACTGGGCCGCTGCGCCGTCGCGCAGGATCTCGATGCGGGCCACGGCCGACATCGGAATGGCGCCCAGATCGGTGGGGACCGAGCCCCGACCGAACACGTTGTTGAAGTTGATCACCGGCGAGGCGTGCCAGCGCTTGCCATTGACCAGCACCAGCACCTGATCGGGCGCCAGGCCGCGCAGGCTGGCGGCGCGGGTGTTGGCCGCCGAGGGACCGGTGGCGCCGCGCGGGAAGTTGAACGACGGGGCGATGAAGGCCAGCGCCCGGTTGATGTCGTCGAAGCCTTGAGCGGCCAGGGTCTCGGCCGAGATCACGTCGACCGGCGCGGGCGAGTCGGTGGCCAGGCGGGCCGGCGCGCGGCTGCCGACGACGACCACCTCTTCCAACTGGGCGGTCTCTTGAGCCCCCTCCTGCGCTTGAGCGGCGGCGGCGGCGGCGAGCAGGGCGAAGGCGCTGGTCGTGGCGAGCAGTCTGAACATGGGATCCCCGAGCGTCTGAAAGCGACGGCCTTGCGATACTTCGGCCCTCGGGCGCGCCTAAGCGCGCAGGTTCGAACGGGCGTTGCGCGGCGCGCAACGCAGGGCCTCAGGCGTCCTGCGGCAAGGCCCGGCGATAGGCGGCCCGGCCCACCAGGGCGCAGGTGGCCGACAGGGCCAGCATCACTGGCGCGGCCATGGCCAGGGCGTGGCCGACCCTGACCTCGTCATGCAAAAGCAGATCGGTGATGGCCGCCACGATCGGCGGTCCCAGGCCCAGGCCGATCAGATTCACCGCCAGCACGGCCAAGGCGTGCTGCAAACCGCGCATCCGGGCCGGCGTAATCTCCTGCAGGCTGGCCGGTCCGCTGCCGACCGCCATGGTCACCAGGAAGATCAGCGGCCACAGCAGTACGAAGGTCTGGTCCGGCGAGGCCGCGCGGGTGGCGCTGGCCGCCAGCGGGATCGCCGTCAGGGCCGCCAAGCCCAACGTCCAGAGCCGTCCGTCCCGTACGCCCCGCGCCCGCAAGGCGTCGCCGACGAAGCCGGCGCTCAGACTGCCGGCGACGCCGGCGGTAATCACCGTCAGGCCAAAGCGCAGACCGACCGCGTGCGGCGCCAGGTGGAACGCGCGGATCAGGGCGCTGGGGGTCCAGGCCGAGATCGAATAGCTGGCCATGGCCGCGAAGGTGACGGCGGCGTTGACGGCCAGAGCCCCTCGCCCCCCCGTCCCGGCAAACCAGGCCCTGGCCTC
>CAZRPD010000296.1:0-3314 GCA_964601775.1 uncultured Caulobacter sp.
CTGCTCGCAGGCCCCTAGCCCCGAACTGCCCGCGCGCCCGTCGCCGCGGGCGTTCGGGGCGAACATACATCAGCCCGCCTTCTATACGGCCCCGACCGCGCCCGCGGTCGCGCCTCCCCTTATCGCAGGAACTTTTCATGCCCTCGCAAGAGGACGCGCTCGCGCGTCCGCGCATCATCATGGCCGAGACCGAGGTCGAACGCCTGTCCATCCTGGCCGAGCAGATGCAGCCCGCCGCGCCGCTAGCCGCCGACATGCTGCTGGCCGAAATCGATCGCGCCGAGATCCGTCCCGACGCCGACATGCCTGGCGACGTGGTGCGCATGCGCTCCACCGTCCGCTTTGAGGACGACGCCAATGGCGTGGCCCGCTCGGTGCTGCTGGTCTATCCCAAGGAGGCCGACATCGAGGCCGGCAAGATCTCGGTGCTGTCGCTGGTCGGCGCCGGCCTGATCGGCCTGACCGTCGGCCAATCGATCAGCTGGCCCGATCGCGACGGCCACGAGCGGCTGCTGCGTATCCTCAAGGTCGAGCCGCCGGGCAACCTGGTCTTCTGATCGGGAGGCTTGCCGCTGGGTAAGCCTTTCCAATCCCGCCCCCGGTCCGCACACTCCCCGCAATGACAAGGGAGAAACGCCGATGCTGCAGGGCCTGCGCGTGGTCGAGCTGGCCACCTATATCGCCGCGCCGGGGGCGGCCGGGATCATGGCCGACTGGGGCGCCGAGGTGATCAAGGTCGAGTCGCCCGAAGGCGATCCGATGCGGCGGTTCTTCGACACCATCGGCTCGGACCAGGACGCCAATCCGATCTTCGAGCTCGACAATCGCGGCAAGCGGGCCGTGGTGCTGGACACCCGCAGCGACGCGGGACGCGAGGCGCTGAAGGCCCTGGCCCCCCCCGCCGACATCTTCCTGACCAATGTCCGCCCGGCCGCCCTGGCCCGGGCGGGCGTCGACTACGAGACGCTGAAGGCGATCAATCCGCGCCTGATCTATTGCAGCCTGACGGGCTATGGCCTCACCGGACCCGACGCCGACAAGCCGGGCATGGACGTGGCGGCCTTCTGGTCCCGGGCCGGGGTCGGATCGATCACCGCGCCCAAGGGGGCCGAGCCCTTCCCGATCCGCACCGGCATGGGCGACCACGTCACCTCGCTGGCGACGGTGTCGGCGATCCTGGCGGCAGTGCATGAGCGGACCAACACCGGCGTCGGCCGGCTGGTCGAGACCTCGCTGCTGCGCACCGGCGTCTATGCGATCGGCTCGGACATGGCCATCCAGCTGCGCTTCGGAAAGCTGGCCTCGACCCGCGGCCGCCGCGAGGCCGTGCAGCCCCTGGCCAATTTCTACAAGACCTCGGACGGGCGCTGGATCTGCCTGCTACCGCGCCAGGGTTCGGTCGACTGGCCGCGCATCGCCGCCGCCGCCGGCCGACCCGAGCTGGTCGACGACCCGCGCTTCGCCTCGGCCAAGAGCCGCCGGGAGCACGGTCAGGCCCTGGTCGACATCCTGGACGAAGCATTCGGGGCGATGAGTTACCCACAGGCTGAAGCCGCGCTGGACGCCGGCGACATCACCTGGGCGCCCTACCAGACCCCGCGCGAGCTGGCGCAGGACGCCCAGGCCGAGGCGGCGGGCTGCTTCGTGGATACCCCGGATGGCCAAGGCGGGACGTTCAAGTCACCCGCCGCCCCGGCGCGCTTCCCGGGCGTGGACGACACGCCGCGCGGTCCTGCCCCCAAGCTGGGCGCGGATACGCAGGCGGTGTTCAGGGAGTTGGGTTGGTCGGAGGATCAGGTAGCGGCGCTGACGGGGATCAGCGCTGCTTGACCTTGTCGTTGGCGTCGGCCAGCACGCGCAGCATCTCGGCCGAGAACATCGAGCTGGCCAGGCGCTGGCCTGAACCGCCGCCGCCGATCTCGCCGCTGAACGGATTGGTGTCCTGCGAGCCGCGCAGGATCAGGTCGACCACCGCTTCCTGCTGCTTGATACGCTCCAGCCGGCGCCCGCTGGCGTACTGGATGAAGCCTCCGTTGTTGGTCCCGTACTGCCGCGTCGGGGCCGGGTCGGTGACCCGCCTGGCGCCGCCGGTCTTGGTCAGGTTGGCGTAGACCTCGCCCACCGTGGCCGAGCGGCCGTCGCGATAGAAGATCGACTTGTTGGCCTGAGCGGCGTCCGGGAACATTGCCGCAGCGCTGGCGCCGGGGTTGTTGTTGACGGCCTCGATCAGCCGCGCCGAACCCGACGGGCCCAGGAAGTGGGCGGCATAGAGCTCGCCGGACGTGGGCGAGCGCCCCACCCGGCCGCGCAGGTACGAGGCGTGGTCCGAAGCCAGCTCGCCGGCCATCAGGGAGGCGGCGTGCGGGTCCATCTTCAGGCCCAGCACCGCCTTGCGGGCCTCGTCGCCCTGCACGCGATAGCGGCCGTCGCTGCCTTGGCTGATCAGGTCGGCGTAGCGGGCGTAGCCGTACTTGGCGCCGTGCTTCTTCAACGTCGACAGCCAGGTCTGGTCCACGAACTGGAACAGGCCCGAGGCCGAGGACGTCCGCGCCTTGGCGGCCGGGTTGAAGCCGCTCTCGCGCTTGGCCGTGCCCACCAGAAACGAGAAGTCGACGCCCGTCGCGCTGGACGCGCGCTGGAGGGCCGACTCGACGACGCTGCGGATGGAACTGACGGCGGGCATGGACCTGATGAGTCCGCGATCATGGTTAATTCGGAATTAACCACGCCATCCCTGACCGGTCCTGAGGCGAGACGCCGCACCCGATCTTACAGACGTAAGAGAAATCGACACCTGGATTACGATTGTCAATTTACAGCTCACGCCACCTGTGATGACCTGATGCTACGGATGTAATTTCATCTAGGAGGTCGACATGACCCTGGCTCTCAATCCCAACGGTTCCGGCATCCCCGGCCTGGACGTCGCCCCGCGCAAGCCCTCGAAGGTTCTGTTGATCGGCCTGGGCGTCTCGGCCGCCGCGCACGTCGCGCTGGTCGGCTACCTGGCCTATCAGAAGTACGTCACGCCGCTGCCTGTGGTGCAGGAAGACAGAGGCTTTCTGCTTCAGCCGACCTATACGCCGCCCAAGCCGCCGCCGCCCGCGGCCGAGCAACCGCCCAAGCCTTCGAACCCGATCAGGGTCCATACGCCGGTCGCCACGCCGATCACCCCGCCCGAGATTCTGCCGGTGAAGACCTTCGACATCCCTGATGGCCCTCCGACGGTGGGGCCGCCGACCTTCACCGCCGATCCGCCCCCGCCGCCGGCCGGGGCGTCGCCGCCCCCCCAGGTCATCACCCGCGCGACCTGG
>CAZRPD010000297.1:0-3272 GCA_964601775.1 uncultured Caulobacter sp.
GGTTGGCGGCGGTGCGGGCCTCGCCTCTCATGGCGCGGCTTGCCTCGAAGGACCCGCCATGCGCCGCCTGATCCTCGCCGTCGCCCTCTTTGCCACCTTGGGACTTGGCGCCTGCAACAAGGGATCGGCGGGGCCGCAGCCGGACGACATGGCGCTGGGCGACGCGAACGCCAAGATCACCGTCGTCGAATACGCGTCGGTGGGCTGCCCGGTCTGCGCCAAGTGGCAGGCCGAGGTCTATCCGGCGTTCAAGGCCAAGTATGTCGACACCGGCAAGGTCCGCTACGTGTTCCGCGAGATGCTGGTTGGCGGCTCGTCGGAGGTCACGGTCGCCTCGGCCGGTTTCCTGCTGGCGCGCTGCGCGGGCAAGGACAAGTACTTCGCCGTCAACGACGCGGTGTTCGCCAGCCAGCCGGGGATCTTCTATTCGCCGCGCGAGACCCTGCTGGACATCGCCAAGTCGTCGGGGCTGAGCGAAGACCAGTTCGCCAGGTGCGTCGCCGACGAAGAACAGATCAAGGCCCTGAACGCCCGTGTCGAGCGCAACCAGCGCGACCACGGCGTGGACGCCACGCCGACCTTCGAGATCAACGGCCGCAAGATGGACCCTGGCTACCACACCCTGGAAGAGATCGACGCGGCTATCGCCGCCGCGAAGTAGCCGTCTAGACCCGTCCTAAGCCCTTTGAGCCATGGCCTTGCATTCGTCGTGGCGGAAGCAGGTCGTCAGGTGGTCGTTGACCAGGCCCGTGGCCTCCATGAAGGCGTAGGTGATCACCGGACCGCAGAACTTGAAGCCCTTGGCCTTCAAGGCCTTGGCCATCTCGACCGCCAGCGGGGTCTGGGTCGGGACCTCACCGGCCTGCCAATGGTTCTGGATCGGCGCGCCGCCGACCATGTCCCACAGGAAGGTCCCGAAATCCTCGCCGCGCTCGCGCATGTCCAGATAGATCCGCGCGCCGGAGATGGCCGCGTCGATCTTGGTGTTGGAGCGGATGATGCCGGCGTCGGCCATCAGCCGGGCGCGGTCGGCCTCGTCGAAGCGGGCGACCTTCTCCGGATCGAAGTTTGAGAAGGCCTCGCGGAAGGCTTCGCGCTTGCGCAGGATGGTGATCCACGACAGGCCGGCCTGGAAGCCGTCCAGCACCAGCTTCTCCCAAAGGGCGCGGCTGTCCCACTCGGGAACGCCCCACTCGTGGTCGTGATAGGCCTCGTAGAACGGGTTGCCGTTCATGCCATACCAGGTGCAGCGCGTGGGTTCAGTCATATGGCGACGCTACCAGAACTTTTCGGGAACGAAAGCCCCTAGTCCAGCCAGTCGGGGCGCTCGACGGTCACGGGCCGTCCGTCCGCGGTCAGGTCCGCGCCCTCGATGCGGTCCAGGCGCAGCAGGGCCATGGCCCGGCCGTCGCGACCGCTCAGCACCTCGCCGGCGCGCAGGGTTCCGGCCAGCACCTCGGTCCCGAAGGCCGGCGCGGCCCCCTCGAAGGCGATCGGCAGCATGCGGTTCTTGATCGTGCCGCGTCGCTTCATGCGGCTGGTGGTTTCTTGGCCGACGAAGCAGCCCTTCTTGAAGTCGATGCCGGCCAGCAGGTCGTAGTTGGCCTCGATCGGATAGGTCGTCTCGCTGCCCCAGTCGGCGGGGCCGGGCGCGCCCAAGGCCAGGCGGTGGGCCTCATAGGCGTCTTCGTCGGCATTGGCCTCGCGCTCGCCATAGGCCCGCGCGCCCAGGCCCGGGAGGCGAGGGTCGGCGTACAAGCCCGCGATGTCGCCGCCCCATGCCGCGAACACCGGCGTATCGACGGCCTCAAGCGTCACCTTGGCCCGCAGGCGGTACATCGTCAGGCGCGTCAGGATCGTCGCCCGATGCTCGGCCGCCACGTCCAGCAGGGCACCGTCTTCGGTTCCCGCCACGAACAGGTCGTAGAGCACCTTGCCCTGCGGCGTCAGCAGCGCTGCAAAGCGCAGCTCACCCTGCTGGAGGGTCTCGACGTCCTGGGTCAGCAGCCCTTGCAGGAAGCTCTTCCAGTCCGGGCCGGACACGGCGATGACGGCGCGGGAGGGCAGGCGGGCGGTGAGCGTGGTCATGTCCGCACATGTGGCGCCGAGAGCGCACATCCGCCACTCTTCTTCTTAAAAAGGGGTGGGCCTCAAAAACTCGGAAAGCTCAACCGTTAACGTGGGATGCGTCGACTCGAAGACGCATCTATAGATGGACCGATGACACAGCGGGCCTTCCCGATTCTCTTCATCACGGCCACCCGCATCGGCGATGCGGTGCTGTCGTCCGGCCTGATCAAGCTACTCTCCGATCAGATCCCCAACGCGCGCTTCACCATCGTCGCCGGCCCGCTGGCCGCGCCGCTGTTCGCCCACGTGCCGGGCCTGGACCGCGTGATCGTGATGGAGAAGGGCAAGGGCAAGGGCCACTGGTTCAAGCTCTGGAACCAGGTCCGCCACAAGAAGTGGGGCCTGGTCGTCGACCTGCGCGGCTCGGGCACGGCCCTTTTCCTGCGCCGCGAGAAGCGGGCGATCTGGAAGAAGACCCCCGGCGAGCCGGTGCACAAGGTCATCGACGCGGCCCGCACCCTGAAGCTGGAAGGCGATCCGCCGTCCCCGCATCTCTACATCAACGACGAGGTCCAGGCCTTGGCCGATGGGCTGCTGGGAGACGGCGGCCCGATCCTGGCCATGGGGCCGGCCTCGAACTGGATCGGCAAGGTCTGGCCGATCGAGCGCTTCATCCAGACGGCCGCTCAGTTGCTGGACAAGGATGGCCCGATGGCCGGAGGGCGCCTGCTGATCCTGGGCGGTCCGGAAGACCAGCGCATGGTCGAGGAGCTGCGCATGGCCACCGCGCGCGGCCGCTGCATCGACCTGACCGGCAAGGTCGATCTGCTGACCGCCTATGCCTGCCTGCGCCGGGCGCGGATGTTCGTCGGCAACGACTCGGGCCTGATGCACATCGCCGCCGCCGCCGGAACGCCGACCCTCGGCCTGTTCGGACCCTCGGACGAGCGCCGCTACGCGCCTTGGGGCGAGCATACCGCGGCGATCCGCGGCCCACGCACGTTCGAACAATTCCTGGCCATCGACGCTGACCTCTCCCAGGCGATCCGCCACATGAGCGATCTGCCGGTGGCCAAGGTCGTCCGCGAAGCCAAGGCCCTGCTGGCCCGCACGACCCATGTGGACATCTCGGCCCAGGCCGCCGTGGTCGAGGCGGCGATCGCCGAGGGAGACGCCGGCGTCGGACAGGCTCCGCCGGCCGG
>CAZRPD010000298.1:0-3253 GCA_964601775.1 uncultured Caulobacter sp.
TGCTCGACGACTGGCGCCGGGTGTTCGGCAAGTGGAACGCCTTCTCGTGGAGCGCCGACTGCCTGGAGCGCCGCGTCTTCCACCTGGCCTGCGCCGCCAAGGCCCTGGCCGCCGAGGGCAGCGACGCCGAAATCGCCGACCTGACCCGCGACCTGGCCCGCCAGGGCCGCCATCTGCTGGAGATCCGCCGCGCCCCCGAGCGCACGCTGGAGCGCGCCATCGCCGCCGCCGTCGCCGGCTGCGCCCTGGCCGGCAAGCCGGGCGAAGCCCTGATCGACAAGGCCATGAAGGTCGTGGCCCGCGACCTCGACAGGATGGTGCTGCCCGACGGCGGCCACGCCACCCGCTCGCCCGAGGCCGGCATCGAGCTCCTGTTCGACCTGCTGACCCTGGACGACGCCCTGGGCCAATGCGGCCGCCCCTCGCCCGAAGCCCTGTCGCGGGCCATCGACCGCCTGTCCACCGCCGCCCGGTTCTTCACCCTCGGCGACGGCCATCTGGCCGCCTTCCACGGCGGCGAGGCCATCGCCCCGGCCCGCATCGCCGCCGCCCTGGCCCATGACGACGCCGGCCCGCGCCCGCTGAACGCCGCCCCGCACAGCGGCTATCACAAGATGATCGGCGGCAGCATCGAGGTCATCGCCGACTGCAGCAAGCCTGCCGCCGGCGCCCTCTCGGTCGCCGCCTGCGCCCAGCCGGCCGCCGTCGAGATCGTCTGCGCCAAGGACCGCCTGATCACCAGCTGCGGCTGGAGCCCCGAGGCCGCCGGCGCCCACGCCTTCCGCCTCTCGGACGCCGCCTCCACCGTCTCGGCCGGCGACGGCTCGGCCGGCCGGCCGCTGTCGGGCTTCCGCGCCAAGGCCCTGGGTCCCTGGCTGGTCGACGGCCCCACCCAGGTCGACGCCAGGCGCCACGACGACGTCGGCGGGGTCTGGCTGGACATCGTCCACGACGGCTGGCGCCGCCACGGCCTGACCCACGCCCGCCGCCTGTTCCTCGACGCCGTGGCCGACGAGCTGCGCGGCGAAGACAGCCTCTCCCCGATCGCCGCCGACCCGGCCGCGGCCGACGGTCCGCGCCGCTACCTGCCCTTCGCCGTCAGGTTCCACCTCCACCCCGAGGCCCGCGCCTCGATCGCCCGCGACGGCAAGAGCGTGCTGATCCGCGGCCCCAACAACATCGGCTGGTGGCTGCGCAACGACGCCGTCGACGTCGAGATCGCCCCTAGCGCGCACTTCGACCACGGCCTGGCGCGCAAGGCCGGCCAGATCGTGCTCAAGAGCCAGGTCCGGCCGGAGGTCGGAGCGAAGATCCGCTGGAAACTCACCCGGGCGGAGGGTTAGGCGGATGGGCTTCAAACGCCGCCTCCCCCAGGACCCTGGCCGCACGCACCATCCGCCGGAGTTCTCCGAAGACGAGGTGACCGAAGTCGTCACCGCCCTGACCGCCGACGCCCCGGACCTGCTGGACGTCCTGCGCCGCGACCCGGCCACGACGCCAATGGCCGACTACGACGACGCCTACGACCGCATGCTGACCTACCTGTTCGAGCGCGGGTACATCCACACGCACATCGAGATGGCGATGCTGTTCAAGGCGGTGCGGGAGCGGGTTGGGGATTAGGGCAGCAGCGACAGGCGGCACCCGCGAGCAATTAGACCTAACACCAGCCATAATTGCATACCGTCATCCATCTCCACTATTGTCGCGTGAGGGACGTCGCGCAGACATTCATCCAGCTCTGCCTGGATCGATGGTCGCAAGAAGACCCGAATTCTGAATGGGGCCGACGCGGCTTCAAACTGGGGGGCATGGTGGATTTTCTGAGCGAAACTATTTCGATAGCCGACAAGATTTTCCGTTGGGACGGATGGCGAGCGCTAGCGGCCATTGGAACATTCTTGGCAGTTTGGATCGCACTCCGACGTGACGAACGAGCCGATCGGCGCATCGCCATCAAGGAATCACACTTGATAGGCGCAATTCTCGATCATGCGACGACCGCCAGAATCATGGCTAATGAGTATGAATCCTCAATAAGTAAGCCCAAAGTCCTAGATAAACATCGAGAATCCTACTTTAGATTAGGGGGCCTCGATTCAAACATTCAAACACTCAAAAGCATAAGCGTTTCAGACTGCCCAACCGTGGAGGTCATGACAACAAAAAGTGTCCTCGCAAAAATATTCGAAAATATTGATAAAGCATATCAAGATATAGAATCGCAATCAGACACGGAACCTAAAAAACAACTCCGATCTTTGTCCCACGAGATATCGTGCCTTAACATATGTATTGAAGACCTAAAGGTGGAAATGAAGGCCATATCCGGGCGTCACTACGAGTGGGCGCATCAGGATGGTCATCGCAGGAAAGTTGCTGAAAAAGTCAATGGAACCCTGCGCACGAGAGCGTTGCGCGCATTACCTGGCGTTTTGGGGGCGATCATAACCAATCGCGCGCCAGCTGAAAAAGCCAGCAGCCAAAGCAAAGCTAGGTGACAAGGAACTTTAGTATCTGGTTGCACTGCACTCGACACCAGAGTCCCCTCCCTCTCCATAGAGAGAGGGAGGGCCCGCCGCTTAGCGGTGGGAGGGTGAGAGGTTACGGCCTCGCCGAACGAAACGCCGCCAGGATGTCGTCCGCCGTCCCGCCGGGATCGGCCAGGACGCGCGCGTTGGGGAATCTCAGCACGCTGTAGCCGAACCGTTCCAGCACCTCGGTGCGGCCGGCGTCCTCGACGTCGCGGTCATCGTGGACGGGGCCGTCCAGCTCGACGATCAGCTTGCCCGCCTCGCAGACGAAGTCCGCGAAGTAGCGGTCGATCGGGACTTGGCGCCGACTTTCCCTAACCACCGTCATTCCCGCCCTTGTGGCGGGAACCCCTGGTTCAGCTGACCCGTGAGACGCCAGGGGGCCCCCCGCGGGCCGCCCCTCCTGCCCTTGCCGGGGCGGGAGGGGTCCGCGCCACGCGAGCGGCCATGACGGGGGGGGATAGGGCGGACAGGGTGTAACCTCTCACCTTCCCACGCTTCGCGTGGGCCCCCTCCCTCTCTCTATGAGAGAGGGGATTGGAGCGCCTGAACGCTCGTAGTTCGCGGTGTCGGCGGCAACGAAATCAAGCGGTTGTCGATTTTACGCGCCGTTTCGTCCTCCGCGTTCAGCCACGCCCCATACTAATCCCACCTGACAGCACGAAAGGGACGTCCGGCCGGCGATCGTGACGGCTGTCAGGGGTGGTCGAGCGGGAAGC
>CAZRPD010000299.1:0-3245 GCA_964601775.1 uncultured Caulobacter sp.
GTCTCGGCCGCCATGCGCGAGCTGTTCCTGGCGGCGGGGGGCGGGGGCCTTGGCCTGTTCACCGCCATCCGCCGGCTGAAGGCCGTGCACGAGCGCATCGCCGCGCCCTTGGCCGACAACGGCCTGGCCCTCTACGCCCAGCATGTCGATCCGCTGGAGGTCGGGGCGCTGGTCGACATCTTCCGCGCCGAGGAGGACGCCTGCCTGCTGGGCACCGACGCCATTCGGGATGGCGTGGACGTGCCGGGGCGGTCCCTGCGCCTGCTGGTCTTCGACCGCGTGCCGTGGCCGCGCCCGGATGTGCTGCACAAGGCCCGGCGTCTGCGTTTCGGCGGCAAGGGTTATGACGACGCCGTGGCCCGCGCCCGCATCAGCCAGGCCTTCGGCCGCCTGATCCGCCGCGCCGACGACCGCGGCGTGTTCGTGATGCTGGATGCCGCCGCGCCCACGCGGCTGTTCTCAAGCCTGCCCGAAGGCGTGCAGATCGAGCGGGTCAGCCTGGTCGAAGCGATCGAGGCGACGGGCGCCTTCCTGGCCAAAAGCCAAGCTTCCGACACGGACTGACTCAAAGCCGTCGAAATTCTGCAATCGAGCGGTCCTATTACTGGTCCACAGGGAGGACGCTAAAGTCCCAGGAGCGTTCGAATGACCAAGCATGCCGACCTCGCGATCGACGAGGGCGCCACCCCTGCGCGCGCCCGTTCCGCCCGCGCCCTGGTCCAGGCGGTGCGTTGGCGCACGGGGCTGTCCCAGGCCGACTTCGCCCGGACCTTCAACATCGACCTGACCTTGCTGGAAGACCTGGAGCAGGGCGAAGCCCGCCCGGACTCGGCCCTGACCGCCTATCTGCGAGTCATCGACCATGCGCCGGATGTGGTGCGCGCGGCGCTGGGGAATGAGCGGAAGCTCTAAAGAGAAAAGCTCCTCCCCTGGCGGGGGAGGAGCTTCGCGTGACTTAAGCCGCGTCGACGAACTTGATCAGCGTGGCCATGTTGGCGATGAACGACGCCGTCGAGATGCCGATCGCCGGCTTGGGGTCGGGATAGGGCGAAGTGTCGTACTTGTCGCCGACCTTGGTCTCGGAGAAGTCGCCCGGCGTCGGGGTGGCGGGGCCGTCGCCAATATAGGGCTGGCTGGTCGAGGTCAGGGGCGTGGGCCACCAGCCCTCGGCGTTCAGCTCGGTGGTCAGCTTGGCGACCTTGGCCGCATCGGCCTCGACCGCCTTCGGGGCCGAGCTGGACAGGTCGCCGCCCACCTTCAGGTCCTCGACCGACAGGTCCTTGACCATGAAGTACTTGGGCAGGGCGCGGCGGCCCTTCAGCGGCGAGTTCTTGCTGGCCTCTTCCGGCGACGTCGCCTTCAGCTTCTCGTAGCGGGCGCGCAGGCCTTTGACGTCGATGCTGCGGAACGACGAATAGTGGGTGACCGTCTTCTCGGGGTTCTCGTCGGCGAAATAGCGGCCGTTGACGACGTTCGAGCCCGTGCGGTGCACGAACAGGGCCTTGCCGGTGCCGACCTGGATGAAGGTCGGGTAGCGCGGCTTGCCGGGCATGACGTCGTCGGGCAGGCGCGCGCTGTCCAGCCAGTCCAGGGCTTCGGGAATGCGGGTCAGGTACTTCGCATCGCCGGTCAGCTGATAGAAGGTCATCATCTGCGACAGGCAGCTGGCCGTGGCGTGGGTGGCGAAGGCCTTGGGCTCGTAGGTGCGGGCCGCCGAAGGCTTCAGGTCGTTGACGGTGTGCTGCAGGCCCCAGCCCGGCTGCGGCAGGGGCTGTTGGCAGGCGATGTAGCAGTCCATGGCCCGGCGGATCGGCTCCAGCACGCTCTCATCGCCCAGCGCCTGATAGGTCATGATCAGGAACTCGATGTTCTCGCCGATCACGTCGTCGTTGAAGGTGATGAAGCTGGTGTAGTCGGCGTTGCCATGGTGGTGGAACTCGTCCTTCAGCGGGAAGCGCTGCGGCCAGCCGCCGACCGGATACTGGGCTTCCAGGACGAACTTCAGCGCCTTGTCGAGGGCGGCCTTGTACTTCGGATCCTTCTTCTCGACGTACATGCGCAGCATGAACTTGCAGACTTCGGCCGTGCCTTCGTCATCGAAGGTGCTGTTGCCGTAGTAGTGCTGGAATTCCTCGAGCCGCCAGCCGTTCTTGCCGATGGTGTCGTACCACTTCTTGAGCGAGGCCTCGCCGGCCAGGTCGCCCAGATAGTTCCAGCCGCCCGACGGGGTCTGGATGGCGATCAGCGCGTCGGCGGCCTTGCAGGCGGCGTCGTAGTAATATTCGTCCTTGGTGGCGTGATAGGCGTCCAGGAACAGGTGGCCGACCGTGCCGGTGCCGGGCGGCTGCACCCAGATCATGGTCGGGAAGGCTTCCATCTCGCCCCAGCGGCGCGAGAAGTCGGGCAGGTAGGCCCAGACATAGCCGCCCTTGTAGGCGGCCTTGTCGACCATGAAGCGGGTCGCCTTCTTCATCGTGTCCAGCGCGCCGGCCTTGGTCGGGGCGGCCAGGGCCTTGAACGGCAGGCCGGCGGCGGCGAACGCGGCGGCCGAGGTCGCCATCAGGCGGCGGCGGGAAATCGGGCTGAGCGGCATGCGAAACTCCGGATCGACGAAGCGCAAGGCCGGCGAGAGGGAGCGTCCGCGAAGGCGCGGGCCGGGTCGGTTTCCCCCTGGAGCCGGCGAGGACTCCGTCGTCTTTTGGGCGACGAACTGAGGTGCAGCTTGCTACCGGTGTCACCCCTTTGGCCACCCCTAATTTTGCTACCGGTACCATTTCGCGACGACCCCTGCGGCGGCTGGTCGCGGCGCCATGCTCAAGGTTTGGCACAAAGATTTGAAAATAAAACGCTTTCTTAGTGCTGTGCGTGCTAAGTCGCCCCTGCGACAGGCCGCCGCGTTGCGTCACGATCCGTGTTCGGCGAAACCCTGCTCATCGCTTTCGAGGCGACGCCGCCGCGCCGGTTCTTGGCGCAGCCGACGCCGTCCTGTTGGGGAACAGGACGACGCCCCCGGGTCCTCAGGATCCGGGGGCGTTTTCATTTCCGCCGCACGATGCTCCGTGAACGCTGTGCGTCCAGACGTCGCATGGCGGTTTCGTTCATCTCCTGTCAATTCTCGGCGCATGGTGAACCGCAGCGAACATCTCAGCGAGGCCGAGCGCCTCGAGCGTCAGGCCGAGTTCGCCGACAGCATCCACGCGCGCGGCGCCCTGCTGCGGATGGCCCAGGCCTCGCGCGAGACGGCG
>CAZRPD010000300.1:0-3245 GCA_964601775.1 uncultured Caulobacter sp.
CACCCCCTCCCGCGCTCCGACCCGACCGCCCGCCCCAGCGCGGGCGAACTGCAGCCTTCCCCCCCCCCGGGCGCCCGCCAGGCCGACGGTAATGCGGGCGCCGGCGCCCGCGTGCGCCAGGCTGTTATCCAGAAGGTTTGAGAAGGCTTGCAGCAGGAGCGGACGATCCCCTCGAACGATCGCCGGCTTCAGGTCGCTGACGAGACTCTGGCCCGACGCCTCGAGAGCTGGCTCGTAGGCCTCGATCAGATCGGCAATGGCGGCGGCCAGGTCGACCCGCGTGAACCGGTCGCGCACCGACTGCCCTTCGATTTCGGACAGCGCCAACAGGCCCGAAAGCAGCGACTGGAGGTCGTCCACCTCACGCAACGCGCCCTCGATCCGCTCGCGGTCGGCGCCCGCGGCGTCGAGATCCTCAAGGCGCGCGCGCAGGCGGGTCAGCGGCGTGCGCAGGTCGTGGGCGATGTCGCCCGAGACCTGCTTGAGATTGCCCATCAGGTCCTCGATCCGCACCAGCATCTGGTTGAGGACCTTGGCTAGCTGGTCGAACTCGCCGTTGGAGCCGTCCAGGGGCATGCGGCGAGACAGGTCGCCGGCCATGATGTCCTCGGCCGCGCCCTGGATGCTTTCCAGCCGGCGCTGCACCACCCGCCCGAACCAGAAGGTCGCCAGCACCGCGACCCCCGCCACCAAGCCCACCTGCATCAGGAACAGCCGGATCATCTTGCGGTCGATCGCCATCAGGGCGCCGCGGTCCGCGGCCACGATCAGGCGCCCCCCGTCATCCAAGGCGACGTTCATCGCCTGGGCGACACCGGCCGAACCGTCGGGCCGCCGATAACGCGCAAACTCCGACCAGCCGGCCTTTGGCGTGGCCCCATCGAAATCGCCGCCCCGCCGGCGCCCCTCGCTGTCGATGACCAGATAGGCCATCCGGCTGTCGGCCTCAGAGCGCCCGGACAGGTAGCCGATCGTACCGCGCGGCGACGGGCGCGCCCGATCATCGACCTCCCGCACCAGGGTCGCGAAGTCCGTGCGGCGGTAGGCGCCTATCAGCGCCTGGGTCTCCAGCTCGATCCGGCGGTCCAGCTGTCGCTCGATCTCGTGGTGAACCAGACTGAAGGTCATGACCCCGACCACCAGGGTCAGCAGGCACGAGACGCCTGCCACCACTAGGCTCAGGCCGCGGATCGTGCGGGGCGAGCGCTTAAACACTGTCGTCCATCAGGTAGCCGGCGCCGCGCACGGTGCGGATGGCGCTGCGGGAAAAGCCCTCGTTGAGCTTGCTGCGCAGTCGCGACATGTGGGTCTCGACGATGTTGGTCTTGGGATCGAAGCCGAAGTTCCAGACCTGGTCCAGCAGCATGGTGCGGGTGACGGTCCGGCCGGGGTTACGCATCAGCTGCTCCAGCAGCGTGAATTCGCGCGGCTGCAGGTCGATCGCCTTGCCGCCCCGCCGCACCTCCCGGCGCAGCAGGTTCATCTCCACGTCCGCCACCTTGAGGATCGCGGCCGCCTCGGCGCCCAGCGGGCGTCGTCCCAGGGCCGCGACCCGGGCGGCCAACTCGGCGAAGGCGAATGGCTTGACCAGATAGTCGTCCGCCCCCTCCTCCAGGCCGGCGACACGGTCGGCGATCAGGGACTTGGCGGTCAGCATCAGGACGGGCGTCGCGTGGCCGGCGGCGCGGATCGCTTTCAGCACCGTCAGTCCGTCGAGGCCAGGGACCATGCGGTCCAGAACGGCGACGTCGTAGCGGGCGGCCAGCAAACGGGTGACCGCGGTCACGCCGTCGACCGCGACCTCGACCTGGTGCCCCTTCTCCTTCAGTCCCCGCGCGATGAAATCCGCCGTATCGACGTCATCCTCAAGTAGGAAGATGTTCAAGACCAGGAGCTCCGGACGCGGCGGCAATCCAGCGCGAAGTTTAACGGCAGATTGCCCGAACTATACATTTTCCCAACATTGACGCCGAGACGTCGACAGGCGCGGCCCGGACTGCTCATGAAGCGATTGGATCGCATTATCATAGCCGCTTTCGGACCACCATGTCTCAAGCTCGAGCTCTGCATCGGTTGAACGGCCAAAGGCTGCGGGCGCGCGTCGGCGGTCCGCTGGCGCCTCGAGGAACGGCGCCGGACACCGCCGCGAGCAATCCGCCGCCCATGCACGACGTCCAGCGGCCCAGCGTGGTCGAGCGTTGCGCACAGCTGGGCGTTCGCCTGACCGAAAAGCGCCGCCGCCTGGCCGAGGTCCTGGACATGGCGCCCTCGCCGATCGACCTGGAAGCGGTCTGGTGGAAGGCCGTCGAACTGGGGATCGACGTCAACCGCTCCTCGCTTCATCGGATGTGCAACGACCTGGTCGAGGTCGGCGTGCTCAACGAGATCGGCTTCGCCGACCGGCGCGGACGCTATGCCACGCCGCCGGCCGTCAGCCTGGCGATCACCGACGCAAGCGGCCAGAAGGTGTCGTCCGACGATGATGCGACCCTGATCGAGCTGCTGATCGAGGCCCTGGCCCGGAACGGCGTCGACGCCTCCGGAAGACGGATCGTCGTCACCGTCGAGAGCTGAGGTCTTCACGCCGCCGCGAGACGCTCGGCCAGGGCGCGGTAGGCCGCGACCGGCGCCGTGCGCAGCAGGGCGACCATCTTGCCGATGAAGGCCGGGGTCGCGGTCGTTGCGGCGGCTTCGAACCGGACCAGCGCGCCGCCGACATCCCCTTCCGACGCCAGCACCCGGCCCAGGTTGAAGTGGCCCCGGAAGTCGCCGCCATCGGCCGCCCGTCGGTAGCAGTCGCGCGCCTTGGCCAGGTCGCGCTCGACCTCCCAGCCGTCTTCGTAGAAACCGCCCAGCACGTTGATCGACTTGGCGTGTCCCAGGGCCGCGGCCTTGCGGAACCAGGCCAGGGCGGCGGGACGATCGACCGGGCCGGCGTCGCCCAGCATCAGCCGGGTGGCGTGATTGTACATGCCCCAGTCGCCGCCCTGCTCGGCGGCCCGGCGGTACCAGTCCGCGGCCGCGACGATGTCGACGGCGACGCCCCAGCCGTTCTCGTGGCAGCGTCCGACCATGTTGAGCGCCATCGGCTCGCCGCTGGCGGCGGCCTTGTGGAACCAGCCCAGGGCGGCGACGGCATCGGCGGGACTACCGAAGCCGTCCAGCAGCATCTGCCCCAGCAGCGCCTGGGCCGCCGCCGAGCCCCTGCCCGCCAGGTCCGCGGGGGGCGCCCCCGCGATCTTGGG
>CAZRPD010000301.1:0-3230 GCA_964601775.1 uncultured Caulobacter sp.
TCCGGGCCCGACACAGCCAGATCCCAAGTCTGCACCGGGATGCCGAGTGCCTTGGCCGCCGGCAACAGGGTCCAGGCCGCGCACAGGAAGGGCGCCCCCAACAGGGGCAGTTCCCGGGTCTGTCGCAGCAAGGGTCCCAAGGCCGAGGCCAGGACCACAACCAAGGCCCCGCCCAGGGCGGCCAAGACGAGCAATCGTCCATCGCCGCCGTGCAGGGCACCGAGCACCAGCCCGACATAGATGGCATTCAGCACGTCCGCCTCGCCGGCCAGGGCCGGCAGGCGCAGCAGGGCGCGTGTCCCGAGCGCGGCCAGGCCTGCCGTCAAGCCGAGCAGCCCGACGCCCGGAACGATCAGTGTCGCGGCCAGGACCAAGGCGCCGGCCACCGGCCCTGGGGCCAGAAACAAGGCCCCGTAGGCGATCAACAGCCGCTTGGCGACGCCCCAGAGCGCGCTTAAACGTGCCATGTCAGGACACCGCCCGTCGCCTGATCGGCTCGGTCGGATACAGCCGCGCCGGGTCGTGCTGGGCCCCAGTCAGAGCCCCGATCAGGCCTGGCTCGTCGGACCAGGCGCAGCGCAGGCGGTCCGGCAGATGCTCATGGGCACAGAGGGTGTCGAGATCCTCGGCACGGCGGATCACACTGACCTCCTGGTTCCCGTGGACCATGACCACCGCCGGGCGGTATTCGATGAACTGCAACCACTGGGTCGTGTTGTAGGCCCCGACCGGGGAGATCACCAGCCGGTCGCCGAGCGCCAGGGGCGGCAGCTGCTCTGAGCGGCGCACCACGTCGATGTTCATGCACAGCGGGCCGTAGAGCGCCGTGGCGCGCGGCTCGCCCCGTGGCGGTGAGGCCAGGCGGACCTGATGGTTGTACCAGAAGGCGGTGAACAGCAGGTTGACGCCGGCATCAAGGATCACCGCCGGATTCCCGTCCGGCAGTTCCTTGCGGCCGACCACGGAGGCGATCAGCACCTGAGCATCGTCCACCACCGCGCGCCCGCTCTCCAGGATCAGCCGCGGGCGCTCTTCGCCCTGGTCCAGCCGGTAGGCCGTGCCGGCGAGAAAGGCCGTGCAGATGGCCTCGGCATAGTCCTCCAGATCCGGGACCGCCTGTTCCGGGGGCAGGTAGGTTCCTTGCAAGGCATTGCGCGAGGGCAGACCGCCGCCGATGTCCAGGTAGGCGAGACGTGTCTGGCCGTCGGCTTCCACTTCCTGCATCAGGTCGCACAGTGTCTTGACTTGGGCGGCGTAGGCGCGGGGTTCGAGGATGAAGGTGCCGATATGGCTGTGCAGGCCCACCAGGGTCAGGTGCGGGCTGGCCTCGACCCGGGCGATGGCCTCCCGAGCCTGGCCGGACTCCAGGTTGAAGCCGAAACGGCTCCAGGTCTCGGTGAAACTGGTGTCGAAGTTCAGGCGCAGCGCCACCGCCGCCGGAACCCCGCGGCAACGGGCGATGTCCTCGATGGTCGCCAACTCGTCGAAGTGATCCACGTGCAGGTGCGCCCCTTCGGCCAGGGCGCGCTCCAGGATGGCGCGCGGCTTGTGCGGCCCGTTGAATAGGATGCGCTCGCCGGGAACGCCTAGGCGGCGGGCCTTCTCGTACTCGAAGCGCGACACGACCTCGGCCCAGGAGCCCTCCTGATGCAGGACGCTGCACACGGCGGCGTTGTAGTTGGTCTTGTAGGACCAGCCGTGGATGGGGTCCACCCCGCGCGAGACGAAGGCCTGGCGCAGCCGCCTGACATTGGAGCGCAGTCGATCCTCGGAGGTGACGAACAGCGGCGAGCCGAAGCGTTCCACCAGCGCCTCGACGGCGACGCCGTCGATGGCATCCTGAGTCTCGGGACGTGCCCGGCGCTGGCCGAATTTGTTGAGTCGATTGAATTCCAGGGGGCGGATGCTGGGAGCGTCCCAATCGTTTGCGTGCATGTTGATGGTCCTCGACGATGATGGAATGACGGTCAGACGGCGCGCCGGATCAGGCAATCAACCGGTGGCGCGGTTCTGCGGATTGACGCCGGGTGGCGCCCGTCATGGTCACGCTTACCAGGTCGTCCATCTCCACGATCAGATCGCGGGCGTGGCGGATAAAAGTGACCCCAGGACGCGGCTCGGCCAGCGGCAGGTTCGCGGCGGCGGTTCCGTGCAGCAGGGCCAGCAGGGCGACCGGCAGGTTGCGTCCGACCCCGTGCGAGAGGTAGACCCAAGCCGGGAAGCGCGGATTGATCTCGATCAGATGCAGGGTGCCGGCGGCATCGCGCAACAGCTCCAGCTCCAGAGGGCCGCGCCAGGCCAGCGTCCGCATTAGGCGCTCCCCGGTGGCGAGCAGATCGCTGTCGTCGATGGCCACCCCGGCCCAGGCCTTGCCCTTGTCGGTGACGGCCTGCTTGCGCATCATCACTGGCCCGATCAAGGCCCCGCTGCCGTCGCCCAAAGCAGTCAGGTTCACCTCCTCCCCGGCGACGTGCTCCTGCACCAGCACGGGGTAACCCCAGGCGTCGGCGATCTGGCGAAAGCGCTCGGCGGCCTCCTCCGGGTCGTGTACCACGAAGGCGTCGTAGAACACGCCCTTGACCACCAATGGCCAGGTCCAACCGCCCTCCTCGGGTCTGGTGCAGCGCTCGAAGAAGCGCAGGTCGCTGATCGGCCGCACCCGTGGCGTCGCCACTCCGGCCTGGGCGCACAGCGCCGGCAGCCGGTCCTTGTCGCGGCGGCGCAGTTGGGCCCGACTGGGAAGCAACATGCGCACCCCCCGCCTGGCCAGGGTCGGCTCCAGGCCGATGAAGTTGGGCAGCTCGGCATCCAGGCTTGGAATGATGGCGTCGATGCGCTCGCGACTCAGGATGTCGTCGAGCCGCTCCAACAAGGCCTGGCTGCCGCTGGCGGGATAGGGCAGGAGGTAGCCGCCGGCACAGTCGTCCGGCTGATAGAGCCCGGCGTCGAGGGTCTCGTAGCCGAGACCCAGCACGCGTCCGCGAAAGCCGCTCGCTTCACTGAGGCAGCGCGCGACCGCGCAGCCCGGCCCCGGATTCTCCGGGCTCGCGTTGATCCCCGTCACGGCGAGGTTCCACTGGGACCAGGGTGACGCTCCGATACGCGCGATCATGACAAGTACCTCCGAATCTGGCTGTAGAAGGTCTCCAGCGCGGCGGCGGCCACCGCCGGGTGCTGGGCATAGCGTGCGGCGAGTTCGCCGATGACCTCTGGCCGCGGACGTCCGGCCT
>CAZRPD010000302.1:0-3219 GCA_964601775.1 uncultured Caulobacter sp.
GGGCCTGTTCGACGACGTCATGAGCCGACTGGCCGGCGAGATGGAAGAGGCCGTCAAGGTCGAGCTGGCCCAGCGCCTGGGCGAGGCGCCCGCCCCGCCACGCGGCCTGTCGCGCGCGTTGGCCTCGGGCTCGATCGCCGTCGCCGAACCGATCCTGCGCAGCTCCAGCGCCCTGACCGACGACGACCTGCTGCACGTGGCCCGCACCCAGGGCCAGGACCATCTGCGGGCTATCTCGCAGCGCGCCAGCGTGTCCAGCATCGTCTCCGACGCCATCGTGCAACGCGGCGACGACGACACCCTGGGCGTGCTGCTGCGCAACGAGGGCGCGGTGCTGTCGCGCGAAGCCCACGAGACGGTCGTCGACCGCGCCGCGGCCAATCCGGCCCTGCACGAGGCGGTGATCGATCGCCACAGCCTGCCGGTCGATCTGCTGAACGAAATGTACTTCATGGTCGAGGCCAAGCTGCGCGACCGGATCATGGCGAAGAACGCGGGCATGGACCCGGCCATGCTGGAGGCCGCCCTGGCCGCCGGCCGCAAGCGCGTGGCCATGGAGGACGGCGCCCTGCCGGCCGACCACGCCGCCGCCGAAAAGGAATTCCGCGCCCTGCGCGCCAAGGCGCAGATCTCGCCCCAGGTGCTGGCCAACATGCTGCGCGGCAAGAAGACCACCCTGTTCCTGGTCGCCCTGGCCGATCTGGCCGATGTCGACTTCCACACCGCCCGCAAGATCCTGGAGCGGCGCGAGATGGACGCCCTGTCGGTGATCTGCAAAGCGGCCGACTTCGACCGCTCGCTGTTCCTGACCTTCGCCCTGCTGATCCTGGACGCGTCCGACGACGTGATGCTGCGGGCCCGGGCCTATGGCGAACTCTACGCCGCCCTGCCGCGTGAAAGCGCCCTGCGCACCATCCGCTTCTGGCGCCTGCGCCGCACGACCGGCGACGTCGCGGCGGCCTAAGAAGGCCAAACGGCCCTTGTCGCGCCTTGCTTGCGCCATGGGGGACGGTCAAGGTGGCGCCTTCGTTCGCTCTACCCTGGATTCTCGATGATCAGCGCTTCGCGCTTGGCGCTCGTCGCCGCCGCCGGCCTTTCGGTCGCCGCCTGCTCGCATCTTCCCTCGCCCAAGCTGCCGCTGCTGAAGCATGAAGCCAGCGCTCCTGAGCCAGCCGACCTGCCCGGCCCCAAGCTGGCCGACCTGAAGCCGGGCCAGTGGGCGCAGGAACTGTCCGACGTCGCCGTCGATCCGTCCTGGCGCTTCGGGACCCTGTCCAACGGCATGCGCTACGCCATCCGCAAGAACGCCACCCCGCCGGGCCAGGCGTCCTTGCGCCTGTGGTTCGACGCCGGTTCGCTGATGGAGGCCGACGACCAGCAGGGCCTGGCCCACTTCCTGGAGCACATGGCCTTCAACGGCTCCAAGAACGTGCCCGAGGGCGATATGGTCAAGATCCTGGAGCGCCACGGCCTGGCGTTCGGGGCCGACACCAACGCCCAGACCAGCTTCGACCAGACCAGCTACCAGCTGGACCTGCCCAAGTCCGACGACGCCACGGTCGACACCTCCCTGATGCTGCTGCGCGAGGCGGCCGGCGAACTGACGATCGCGCCCGAGGCCGTCGACCGCGAGCGTGGCGTGGTGCTGTCCGAACAGCGCACCCGCGACACCCCCGGCTATCGCGTCGCCATCGCCACCCTGTCGGCGCAGATGGAAGGCCAGCTGCCGCCCAAGCGCATCCCGATCGGCAAGACCGAGGTGCTGAAGACCGCGCCCGCCCAGCGTATCCGCGACTTCTACGAGGCCTGGTACCGCCCCGAGCGGGCGGTGCTGGTGGCCGTCGGCGACTTCGACGTCGACGCCATGGAAGCCAAGATCAAGGGCAAGTTCGGCGACTGGGCCGGCAAGGGCCAGCCGGGCAAGCTCCCCGACGTCGGGCCGGTGGCCAAGCGCGGCGCGACCGCCAAGGTCATCACCGAGGCCGGCGCCCCGTGGTCGGTGCAGATCAGCTGGATGCGCAAGCCTGACGACCTGCTGGAAAGCAAGGCCGTCGACGAGCGCGACATGCTGGAGAACCTGGGCTTTTCGGTCATCAACCGTCGTCTGCAGGCGATCGGCCGCTCGGCCGAGCCGCCGTTCATCGCCGGCGGCGCGTTCAAGAACGACCAGTACGGCGCCGTCCGCGTGACCACCTTCGCCGCGACCGCCCAGCCGACCGAATGGCAGGCGGCCGTCGAGGCGCTGGACGCCGAACAGCGTCGCGTCCTGCAATACGGCGTGCGCCAGGACGAGCTGGACCGCGAGGTCGCGACCATGCGCAGCCTGCTGGTCGCCGCCGCAGCGGGCGAGGCGACCCAACGCACGCCGGTCCTGGCCAACCAATTGCTGGGCACCCTGGGCGACGGCGAGGTCATCACCTCGCCCAGCCAGAACCTGGCCTTCTATGATCAGCTGGTGAAGGGCCTGACCGCCGAGAAGGTCAACGCCGTGCTGAAGACCGCCTTCGCCGGCCAGGGGCCGCTGCTGACCATCGCCGCCCCCACCGCCATCGACGGCGGCGACGGCGCGGTGCTGAAGGCCTACCAGGCCGCCCGCGAGAAGCCGGTGCTGCCGCCGACCGCCCCGGGCGCGACCGTGTGGCCCTATTCCAGCTTCGGCCCGCTGGGCAAGGTCGCCGAGCAGAAGGACATCACCGACCTGGACGCGGTCTTCGTGCGCTTCGAGAACGGTGTGAAGCTCAGCGTCAAGCCAACCAAGTTCCGCGACGACCAGGTGCTGGTGAAGGTCCGCGCCGGCCACGGCCTGCTGGACCTGCCGTCCGACAAGCAGAGCCCGCTGTGGTCGGGCTCGGCCTTCATCGAGGGCGGCCTCAAGCAGATCTCGGCCCAGGACATCGAGCGCGTCCTGACCGGCAAGATCTGGAACGCCCAACTGGGGATCGAGGACGACGCCTTCACCATCAGCGGCCGCACCCGTCCCGAGGACCTGTCCACCGAGATGCAGGTCTTGGCCGCCTATGCGGTCGAGCCGGGCTGGCGTCCGGAGGCCTTCAACCGGGTCAAGACCGGCTACGGCACCCTGCACGATCAGCTGCAAAGCACGACCGGAGGCGTCTTCGGCCGCGACCTGGGCGGGCTGCTGCACGAGGGTGACCAGCGCTGGAGCTTCCCCTCGCGCGAACAGATCGCCGCCGCCTCGCTGGACGAGCTGAAGACCGC
>CAZRPD010000303.1:0-3153 GCA_964601775.1 uncultured Caulobacter sp.
CGGGGCCGCGGAGGCCTCGTCCTCCTTGGCCGGCCCGCAGCGGGCCAGCACGCCGAGCGGCAGGGCGAGGAGGGTATGGCGCAGGGTCATGCCGGCAATCTAGCCCCAAGACCCTGCCGCCGTCACCTCATTCGGCTCAGACGATCTGCGCCGCTTCGGCGAAGTCCAGGCGCGGATTGCGCGGGAACAGGCCTTCGTCGGTGCCATAGCCGATCGAGGCGATGAAGTTGCTCTTGATGTTGGTCCCAGCGAAGAACGCGGCGTCGACGGCGGCGTTGTCGAAGCCCGACATCGGACCGACGTCCAGGCCCAGGGCCCGCGCGGCGAGGATGAAATAGCCACCCTGCAGCGAGCTGTTGCGCAGCGCGCCCCACTCCTTGGCGACCGGATCGTTGAACCAGTCCTTGGCCCCTGGGGCGTGCGGGAACAGCTTGGGCAGCGTCTCGGGGAAGTCGAGGTCGTAGCCGACGATCACCGTCACCGGCGCGGCCAGGATCTTCGGCGCGTTCGAACCCGAGGCCAGCGCGGCCAGCTTGGCCTTGGCTTCCGGGCTGCTGACGAAGATGAAGCGCGCCGGCGTGGCGTTTGCCGCCGTCGGGCCAAACTTCACAAGGTCGTACAGTTCGCGCAGCACCGCTTCGGGAATGGCGTCCGGCTTCCAGCCGTTGCGCGTGCGCGCTTGCGTGAACAGTTGAGCGAGCGCCGTCGTGTCGAGCTTGGCCATGGGTGATCCCTGAGAGTCCATCAGCAACTTGTCAGGTTACAATAAGGACTCGCTCGACACCTCGCAAGGCGCCGCTAGCCCAGCGTTTGCTCGACCCGGGTCACTTCCGGCACATAGTGCTTGAGCATGTTCTCGACGCCTGATTTCAGGGTCGCCGACGAGGACGGGCAGCCCGAGCAGGCGCCGCGCATGTGCAGCCACACCACGCCGGTCTTGGGCTCGAAACGCGAGAAGACGATGTCGCCGCCGTCCTGGGCCACGGCCGGACGGATGCGGGTGTCCAGCAGTTCCTTGATCTCGGCGACGATCTGCGAGGACTCCTCGTCGTAGTCGCCCTCGTCGTGACCGTCACCGCTGGCGGCGTCCAGCATCAGCGGCCGGCCGCTGGTGAAGTGGTCCATGATGGCGGCCAGGATCGGCGCCTTCAGGTGCGGCCACTGGGCTTCTTCGCCCTTGGTCACGGTCAGGAAATCGGGACCGAAGAACACCCGCGTCACGTCGCCCAGGTCGAACAGGGCCTTGGCCAGCGGAGAGGCGTCGCCTTCCTCGGGCGTGCGGAACTCGCGCGCGCCCTCCCCCAGCACTTCGCGGCCGGGCAGGAACTTCAGGACCTCGGGGTTCGGGGTGGTTTCGGTCTGAATGAACATGGCCGACAGATGGACCTGACAAAGGCGTGACGCAAGGGCGGCCCCTTCACGCATTTTAAAAGTGACACCGGCGTCATCTTCTGGCGATATGGCCGAAAGAACAACGGTCCTTGGGAGGATCCACGATGAGCGACGGTTCAGTTGACCTGAGGGAAGCGGCGCGCGCCAAGGCCTACGCCATCCCGCTCGAGGACTATCACGTGGCCGATCCGGCCCTGTTCCAGGCCGACGCCATGTGGCCCTATTTCGAGCGCCTGCGGAAAGAGGACCCCGTCCACTGGTCGAAGGGCGACGAGGAGATTGGGCCCTACTGGTCGATCACCCGCTACAACGACATCATGACCGTCGACACGACCCACCAGGTCTTCTCGTCGGACGCCCACCTGGGCGGCATCACCATCCGCGACTTCGACGAGGACTTCGTCCTGCCGATGTTCATCGCCATGGACCAGCCCAAGCACGACATCCAGCGCAAGACGGTCAGCCCGATCGTCTCGCCCGCCAATCTGGGCCGCCTGGAAGGCATCATCCGCGAGCGGGTCTGCCAGATCCTGGATACGCTGCCGATCGACGAACCGTTCGACTGGGTCGACAAGGTCTCGATCGAACTGACCACCCAGATGCTGGCCACCCTGTTCGACTTCCCGTGGGAAGACCGCCGCAAGCTGACCCGCTGGTCGGACGTCGCCACCGCCTCGCCCGAGAGCGGCCTGGTCGAGAGCGAAGAGGCCCGCCGCACGGAGCTGCTGGAGTGCCTGGGCTACTTCACCAATCTGTGGAACGAGCGGGTCAACCAGACCGAGCCGGGCGAAGATCTGATTTCGATGCTGGCCCATGGCGAGGCCACCCGCGACATGCCGCCGATGGAGTATCTGGGCAATGTCATCCTGCTGATCGTCGGCGGCAACGACACCACCCGCAACTCGCTGACCGGCGGCCTCTACGCCTTGAGCAAGAACCCGCAGGAAGAGGCCAAGCTGCGCGCCGATCCTAGCCTGATCCCCAACATGGTCTCGGAGATCATCCGCTGGCAGACCCCGCTGGCCCACATGCGCCGCACGGCGCTGGAGGACTTCGAGCTCTCCGGCAAGACCATCAAGAAGGGCGACAAGGTCGTGATGTGGTACGTCTCGGGCAACCGCGACGACACGGTGATCGAGGACGCCGACGCCTTCATCATCGACCGCGCCCAGGCCCGCCGCCACCTGTCGTTCGGCTTCGGCATCCACCGTTGTGTTGGTAATCGCCTGGCCGAGATGCAGCTGAAGATCGTCTGGGAAGAGGTGCTGAAACGCTTCCCGAAGATCGAGGTCCTGGAAGAACCCAAGCGCGTCTACTCGACCTTCGTGAAGGGCTACGAGCGGATGATGGTGCGGATTCCGGAGCGGGTTTAGTCGCCACTTGCCCCCTCCGCGCTTCGCGCTCCTCCCCCGGAGGGGGAAGACGGCTACCTTCCGCCCGCCTCTGGGGGCGGACGACCTGCGCAGCAGGTCAGGTGGGGGGGAGCCCTAAGCCAGCGCTTCGATATCCGCATCCGTAAGGTCCCCAGGCACCACGGTGACCGGCAGCTTGCGGCCCGAGAACCCGACGCCTTCCTTGGCGATGGCCGAGATCAGGGGGCCGGGGCCACGGCCGGAGGTCGAGGCGGCCAGGATCAGGATCTTGATGGTCGGGTCGGCGGCGACCACCACCATCAGCGGCGCGCCGACGCTGTCGGCGGGCTTGATGGTGGACTCGGGCGGGAAGCCGGGCTCGGCCACGGCCTGGCCGGCCAGGCTCTGC
>CAZRPD010000304.1:0-3131 GCA_964601775.1 uncultured Caulobacter sp.
AAAGCTGGGGCACGGCCGTCAACATCCAGTCGATGGTGTTCGGCAACATGGGCGACACCTCGGCGACGGGCGTGGCCTTCACCCGCAACCCGTCGAACGGCGACAACCGCCTCTATGGCGAGTTCCTGATCAACGCCCAAGGCGAGGACGTGGTGGCGGGCATTCGCACGCCGCAGTCCCTGACCAAGGCCGCCCGCGAGGAGATGGGCGACGTCGCTCCCTCGATGGAAGAGGCGATGCCGACGGTGTTCGCCCAGTTCAAGTCGGTGGTCGAGACGCTGGAGCGTCATTACCGCGACATGCAGGACATCGAGTTCACCGTGGAGCAGGGCGTGCTCTACATGCTGCAGACCCGCAACGGTAAGCGCACCGCCAAGGCCGCGCTGAAGATCGCGGTCGACATGGCGGCCGAGGGCGTGATCACCAAGGAAGAAGGCATCGGCCGAGTCGAGCCGGCCTCGCTGGACCAGCTGCTGCACCCGACCATCGATCCGGCCGCCCATCGCGACGTGATCACCACCGGCCTGCCGGCCTCGCCCGGCGCGGCGACCGGCAAGATCGTCTTCGACAGCGACGCCGCCGAAAAGGCCGCCGCCAACGGCGAGTCGGTGATCCTGGTGCGCGAGGAAACCTCGCCCGAAGACATCCACGGCATGCACGCGGCTCGCGGCATCATCACCGCCCGCGGCGGCATGACCAGCCACGCCGCCGTAGTGGCGCGCGGCATGGGCCGGCCTTGCGTCTCCGGCGCCGGCGACGTGTCGATCTTCGCCAAGGAAGGTCTGTTCCGCGTCCGTGGGCGCGAGTTCAAGACCGGCGAGATCATCACCATCGACGGTTCGACCGGCGAGATCCTGGCCGGCGCGCCGCGCATGATCGAGCCCGAGCTGACCGGCGACTTCGCCACCCTGATGGGTTGGGCCGACCAGGTCCGCCGCCTGAAGGTGCGCGCCAACGCCGAGACGCCGCTGGACGCCAAGACCGCCCGCCAGTTCGGCGCGGAAGGCATCGGCCTGTGCCGCACCGAGCACATGTTCTTCGACGACACCCGGATCGCCGCCGTGCGCGAGATGATCCTGGCCGACGACGAGAAGGGCCGCCGCACCGCCCTGGCCAAGATCGCGCCGTTCCAGAAGGCCGACTTCGTCGAGCTGTTCACGATCATGGAAGGCCTGCCGGTCACGATCCGCCTGCTGGATCCGCCGCTGCACGAGTTCCTGCCGCACACCGAGGAAGACGTCCAAGCCGTTGCCGAGGCCACCGGCCTGGACGCCGCCAAGCTGCTGCGCCGCGCCAAGGAGCTGCACGAGACCAACCCGATGCTGGGCCACCGCGGCTGCCGCCTCGGCGTCTCGTATCCCGAGATCTACGAGATGCAGGTCCGCGCCATCCTCGAGGCGGCTTGCGAGATCGCCAAGTCGGGCAAGGCCGCGCCGGTTCCCGAGATCATGCACCCGCTGGTCGCCAAGGGCGAAGAGATGAAGTACCTGCGCGACCTGACCGACCGCGTCGCCAAGGCGGTGCTGGAAGAGCAGGGCGTGGCGCTGGAATACACCGTCGGCACCATGATCGAGCTGCCCCGCGCCGCCCTGCGCGCCGGTGATCTGGCCGAGAACGCCGCGTTCTTCAGCTTCGGCACCAACGACCTGACCCAGACGACGTTCGGCATCAGCCGCGACGACGCTGGCAAGTTCCTGGGCGCCTATATCGACAAGGGCATCTTCGAGAAGGACCCCTTCGTCAGCCTCGACCAGGAAGGCGTCGGCGACCTGATCCGCATCGCCGCCGAGCGGGGCCGCGCGGCCCGTCCGGACGTCAAGCTGGGCATCTGCGGCGAGCACGGCGGCGACCCGGCCTCGATCAGCTTCTGCGAGACGGTCGGCCTCGACTACGTGTCGTGCTCGCCCTACCGGGTGCCGATCGCGCGATTGGCGGCCGCCCAGGCGGCCTTGGCCAACAAGGGCTAACCCAAGACAAGGGGCCTCGGACTGGACAGTCCGGGGCCCTTTCCCTATCCGGGATAGCCTGTCTCGGGGGATTTCATGGCCTATCTGCGCTGGCGCCGGTTCACGGAACTGGTTTCGCTCGACCGTCCGTGGCTGGGCGAACTGTTCATGCGCAAGCGGGGCAAGCCGATCGTCGCCGCCCCGGTCGAGAAGTGGGACGCCGAGTACCAGGACGGGATCTACGACCGCCTGAACCACTCCGAACAGCGCCACCATCACCGCCTGCTGGCCGCGATGATCGCCGACCGCTGGCCCAATCCGCGCGTCCTGGAGATCGGGGCGGGCGAGGGCGTGTTCTACGAGGCCCTGCGCGCCCACCGGCCGGCCCGCTATGTCGGGGTCGACTTCTCCAAGCCCGCCATCGACCGCGGCGAGATGCGCCTGGCGCCCGAAATCGCCATCGGCGAGGTCAAGATGCTGCTGGGCGACGGCCGGACCTTCGCGACCGATGAGACCTTCGATGTCGTGGTGTTTTCAGAGTGTGTCGAACACCTAGGCGAGGTCGAGGACCTGATCGCCCACTACGCCCCGAATCTGAAGCCCGGCGGCGCGATCGGCCTGACCATGTGGCTGGCGCTCAAGCCCCTGCGCCTGTGGCATCGCCTCAAGGCCATGGGGCCGGTGCTGGACGAGGCGGTGATCAACACGCCTTGGGGCGGCGGCTGGCTGGTTGCGGTGACGCAGCCCCAATCTCACGCGAAGAGCAAATAGAAAACCGCCCCGAGGCCGGGAGGGAAAGCCTCGGAGCGGTTCGTGACCGCCTACCATGGGGGAGGGCGTAGGCGGTCGGGGGCGGTTAGCCGTGCAGCTTCACAGCGGTCTCGGCGATCTTGCGGCCCTGGTAGCGGGCGCCGACCAGTTCGTTTTCGGTCGGCTGGCGCGAGCCGTCGCCGCCGGCGATGGTGGTGGCGCCGTAGGGGCTGCCGCCGGTGACTTCGTCCAGGGTCATCTGGCCGGCGTGGCCGTAGTCGAGGCCGACGATCACCATGCCGAAGTGCAGCAGGTTGGTGATGATCGAGAATAGGGTCGTCTCCTGGCCGCCGTGCTGGGTGGCGGTCGAGGTGAAGGCCCCGCCGACCTTGCCGTTCAGCGCGCCCTTGGCCCAGAGCCCGCCGGCCTGGTCGA
>CAZRPD010000305.1:0-3104 GCA_964601775.1 uncultured Caulobacter sp.
CCAAGGTCAATCTGTTCCTGCACGTGGGCGGGCCGGACGCCGAGGGCTATCATCCGATCTCCAGCCTGATGGTCTTCGCGGACGTCGGCGATGAGGTCGTGATCCAGCCCGCCGATGCGCCGGACTTCGCGACCGTGGGGCCGTTCGGCGGCGATATCCCGACCGACGGCGACAATCTGGTGGTCCGCGCCGCGCGGGCCTTTCACGCCAGGCTGGGCGGGCCGATCCCGCCGTATCGCCTGATCCTGGATAAGCGCCTGCCCATCGCCGCGGGCCTGGGCGGCGGCTCCAGCGACGCTGGCGCGGCGCTGAAACTGCTGCGCGACGCCCTGGCGTCGGGCCTGTCCGACGACGATCTCGAACCCATCGCCGCCAGCCTGGGCGCCGACGGTGCGGCCTGTTTCCGCGCCACGGCCCTGATGGCCGAGGGGCGAGGGGAGGTGCTGTCGCCCGCGCCGCGCCTGCCGGTGCTGCACGCGGTGCTGGTCAATCCGGGCGTGCCGTCGCCCACCGGCGGGGTCTATCGCGCCTATGATGCCGCCGTGCATCCCGAGGGTGCGGATCGACCGTCCATCCCGGCCGAACTGGAAAGCGCCGAGGAGGCCGCCGCCTGGCTGGCCATGGCCACGCGCAACGACCTGGAGGCGCCGGCTGTCGCCCTGCAGCCGCTGATCGGTCAGGCCCTGGACGTCCTGCGCGACGAGCCCGAAAGTCTGTTGGTGCGGATGTCCGGCTCGGGCGCGACCTGTTTCGCGCTGTGCGCCGGCGACATCGAGGCCGAGAGCCTGGCCGAGCGCATCGAGGCCCTGCAGCCCGATTGGTGGGTGCGGCGCTGCCGCCTAAACTGAAGATGTGAGCTAGGAGCTGGATATGAAGCGCCGTGATCTGCTGGCGGCTCTGGGAAGCCTTGTCGCCACGCCCGCCACCGCCCAGACGCTGAAGCTGACGCCTGCGCCGATCGTGCCGGGGGCAGGGGACGTTCTGGTCAATCTGGAGACCAGCCTGGGCGTCATCACCATCGCCTTGAAGGTCCGCCAGGCGCCGATCACCACGGCCAACTTTCTGCGTTATGTCGACGAGAAGCGCTATGACGGCGCGACCTTCTTCCGGGCGTCGAAGTCACCGGGGCCGGTCGACTACGGCCTGATCCAGGGCGGGCTGCAGGGCGATCCGGCCAAGGTGCTGCCGTCGATCGCCCATGAACCGACCAGCCAGACGGGCCTACGCCATGTCGACGGCACGGTGTCGATCGCCCGCAACGAACCGGGCAGCGCTAATTCGGACTTCTTCATCTGTGTGGGCGAGGCGCCGTACCTGGACGCCAATCCGGCGGCGGAAGGCGACAATGTCGGCTTCGCCGCCTTCGGCCAGGTCGTGGCGGGCATGGAGCTGGTCCACAAGATCCTCAACCTGCCGACCCCCGGCGTGGCCGTGAACCCGGTGATGAAGGGCCAGATCCTGGATCCGCCCGTGCCGATCGTCAGCGCCCGCCGGATCTGATCCCAAAAAGAAAGGGCGCGGAGGTTTCCCTCCGCGCCCTTCGCCTTTCGGCTCTCGCCAGCCTTAGCTGTGGCCAACCTTAGCTGTGGTAAGCGCGTTCGCCGTGTTCCGAGATGTCCAGGCCTTCTTCCTCGGCTTCCGGCGAGGCGCGCAGGCCGATCACCAGCTTGATGATGAAGAAGACGATGGCCGAGGCGATCAGCGACCAGACGATGGTGACGCCCACGCCCTTCAGCTGGGCGATGACCTGAGCGACCATGTCGTACGTGGCGTTGTCGCAGGTCGAGAAGTCGCCGTCCTTGCCGCAGGTCGTGTAGTCGACGATGCCGGCGCCGCCCCAGGCGGGGTTGACGACCAGGCCGGTGCCGATGGCGCCGACGATGCCGCCGATGCCGTGGATGCCGAAAGCGTCCAAGCTGTCATCGTACTTGAAGGCGTTCTTGATCGTCGAGCAGAAGACGATGCAGATCGGCGAGACGATCAGGCCCAGGATCACAGCGCCCATCGGACCCGAGAAGCCGGCGGCCGGGGTGATGGCCACCAGGCCGGCGACGATGCCCGAAGCCAGGCCCAGGGCCGACGGCTTCTTGCGGGTGATCCACTCCACGACGATCCACGACAGGCCGGCGGCCGCGGTGGCGACGAAGGTGTTGATCATGGCCAGCGAGGCGTAGCCGTTCGATTCCAGGTTCGAGCCGGCGTTGAAGCCGAACCAGCCGACCCACAGCAGACCAGCGCCCACGAGGGTCAGGGTCAGCGAGTGCGGGGGCATCGGCTCCTTGCCGTAGCCTTGGCGCTTGCCCAGGATCAGGGCGCCGACCAGGGCGGCGATACCGGCGTTGATGTGGACGACGGTGCCGCCGGCGAAGTCGAGGGCGCCGAAGCCCCAGATCAGGCCCGACTGGATCTTGGCGCCTTCCGGCAGCAGGGCGACCGCGTCAGGGCCCGGCCACCACCAGACCATGTGGGCCAGCGGATAGTACGACAGCAGAGGCCACAGGACCGCGAAGGCGACGATGGCGGCGAACTTCATGCGCTCGACCAGCGAGCCGACCACGAGGGCGGCGGTGATGGCCGCGAAGGTCGACTGGAAGGCGATGAAGGTGAATTCGGGGATCACGACGCCGGTCGAGAACGTCGCGACGTTGCTGGCCGGGGTCACGTCCTTGAGGAACAGACGGCCCAGACCGCCCACGAAGCTGTCCCAGCTGCCGCCGTCGGTGAAGGCGAAGCTGTAGCCCCACAGCACCCAGGTCACGAAGCTGATCAGGGCGACGGTCGAGACCTGCATCATGACCGACAGCATGTTCTTCGAGCGGACCAGGCCGCCATAGAACAGCGCCAGGCCCGGCAGGATCATCAGCAGGACCAGCATCGCGGACGTCAGCATCCACGCATTGTCGCCCTTGTCGTTCTTGTCGACGATGGCGGGCGCGGCGGCTTCGGCGGGCGCCGGCGCAGCAGCCGGGGCGGGCGCCGCCTCGGCAGGCGCAGCGGTGGTGGCGGCGGCCGGGGCGGGCGCCGCCTCCTGGGCGAAGGCGGCAGCGCCCCTCCGGGCCCCCGCCAGCGTCGCGGCGGGCATCAGCCCCGCCAGCGGGTTTAAG
>CAZRPD010000306.1:0-3092 GCA_964601775.1 uncultured Caulobacter sp.
TCTTCCACTTCGCCAATACCGGCGAGACCAGCCGCTTCGACTTCGCCAAGGCGGCGATCGATCGCGATCCCCAGGCACGCGCCCAGTTGGAGCCGACCACCCAGGCCGCCTTCGCCGAGCCGGCCCCGCGCCCGCCGCGCACGCCGCTGGATACGGGCAAGCTGCAGGCCGTGTTCGGCGTCGCGCCCGAGCCCTGGCGCCCGGCGGTCGAGCGCACGGCGGACCGTCTCATATCGCTGGTATGACGAGTCTGGCCTAACCGCGTCGACCGGGCTAAACCCGAAGCAACCTTCGTTAGAAAGACCAGAGAGCGCAGCGACCATGCAGATCTTCCTCGACAGCACCGACACCAAGGTCATCGCCGAGCTGAACGCCACCGGCCTGATCGACGGCGTCACGACCAACCCGACCCTGATCGCCAAGTCGGGCCGTCCGATGCTCGAGGTGATCGCCGAGATCTGCGACATCTGCCCCGGCCCGATCAGCGCCGAGGTGGCCGCCACCACGGCCGACGCCATGATCGCCGAAGGCAAGAAGCTGGCCGCCATCGCCCCGAACGTCGTGGTCAAGATCCCGCTGACCCGCGATGGCCTGATCGCCTGCGCCGCCTTCGCCGACGAAGAGATCAAGACCAACGTCACTCTGTGTTTCTCGCCGACCCAGGCCCTGCTGGCCGCGAAGGCCGGCGCGACCTTCGTCTCGCCGTTCATCGGCCGCCTGGACGACTACGGCTTCGACGGCATGGACCTGATCCGCGACATCCGCACGATCTACGACAACTACGGGTACGAGACCGAAATCCTGGCCGCCTCGGTGCGCAACGTCGCCCACGTCAAGGAAGCCGCGATCACCGGCGCCGACGTCGTGACCATCCCGCCGGCGGTGTTCAGCGACCTCTACAAGCACCCCCTGACCGACAAGGGCCTGGAGCAGTTCCTGAAGGACTGGGCCTCGACGGGCCAATCCATCCTGTAGCGGACTTTTTCATCGACCGGGCGGGCCTGCGGGCTCGCCTGGATCGGAGTCAAGTAATCAAAGTTCATTTTGCAGCGGCGAAGCTGGTTCGCAAACGCGAATTGGCGCGTTAGGGTGGTCCGTCCACAGAGGGGGCCACCTTCATGGCTACCACGACCGCCGAGACCGAAGTCCGCCTGACCGGCCCCGAAGAGGCCGATCGTTTCTCGCGATTCCTGCAGGGCTTTCTCTCGGCCAACGACTTCCCGTTCGTGATCGTGCACGACAACCCCGACCTGCTGGGCCAGCAGCGCAAGGTCGTGTTCGAGGACGTCTGCCTGAGCCGCAAGTTCGCGCGCGAATGGATCCGTCTGCGTCGGACGCTCGGGACGGCCTAGGCCTTTTCTTATTTCCTGATCCGCCCATATCTAGGGGATATCGTTTCACCTGCCAGCGAGGCTGCGCCATGAACGACCCCGAAAGCGGCCTTATGCCGATCGTTGGTTCCGCGCTCGACCTGATCGGCCGCACGCCGATGATCGAGGTCAAGCATCTGGATACCGGTCCGTGCCGGCTGTTCCTGAAGCTGGAAAACCAGAACCCCGGCGGCTCGATCAAGGACCGCGTCGCCCGCGCCATGATCGACGCGGCCGAGGCCGACGGCCGGCTCAAGCCCGGCGGGACGATCATCGAGGCCACGGCCGGCAATACGGGCCTGGGCCTGGCGCAGGTCGCCACCCTAAAGGGCTACAAGCTGATCCTGGTGGTCCCCGACAAGATGGCGCGGGAGAAGATCCTGCACCTGCGGGCCATGGGCGTCGATGTACGCTTGACCCGCAGCGACGTCGGCAAGGGCCACCCGGAATACTACCAGGACATGGCCCAGAGCCTGGCCCAGTCGATCCCCGGGGCGCTGTACGCCAACCAGTTCGAAAACCCGGCCAATCCGTTCGCCCACGAGACCACCACGGGTCCGGAGATCCTGACCCAGATGGGCGGCGACATCGACGCCATCGTCGTCGGCGTTGGCTCGGGCGGCACCCTGACCGGCGTCGGCCGCTACATGCAGGCCCACTCGCCGAAGACCAAGATGGTGCTGGCCGATCCGGAAGGCTCGATCCTGCGCGACTATGTCGAGACCGGGACCTATGGCGAGGCCGGCAGCTGGATCGTCGAGGGCATCGGCGAGGATTTCATCCCCGCCAACGCTCAGATGGACCTGGTCTCCAAGGCCTATTCGATCAGCGACCGCGAGAGTGTCGAAACCGCCCGCACCCTGCTGCGCAAGGAGGGCATACTGGCCGGCTCGTCGTCGGGCTGCCTGCTCGCCGCCGCCCTGCGCTATTGCCGCGAGCAGACCGAGCCCAAGCGCGTCGTGACGCTCGTTTGCGACACGGGCTCGAAATATCTGACCAAGATGTTCAACGACCTGTGGCTGGCGGCGCACGGCTTCGACGACCGCGAGCTGCACGGCGACCTGCGTGACCTGATCGCCAAGCGTTACGCCGACGGCGGGGTCGTGGCGATCGGCCCCGACGACACCCTGATGACCGCCTATAACCGCATGCGCTCGTCCGACATCAGCCAGTTGCCGGTGGTCGATCACGGCCGGCTGGTCGGCATTCTCGACGAGAGCGACATCCTGGCCGCCGTCGAGGACGACGACCGCGCCCTGCGCTTCAAGACCCCGGTCGGCCAGGCCATGACCCGCGAGGTCCGCACCCTCCAGGCCCATCAGGGCGTCGAGAGCCTCCCGGACGTCTTCGACCGCGACGAGGTCGCTCTGATCGTCGACGGTGAGGAATTCCTGGGCGTGATCACGCGGGTGGATCTGATCAACCACCTGCGGATGGCGAGCTGAGAGAGCCTGCGTCCTTCGAGGCCCTTCTGACGAAGGGCGCCTCAGGATGGGGGTTTCTGTAAAGACAGGCCAACCCCCGCCCCCCTCCTGAGGCGCCCCCCCCCAACCCCTACGGCGCCATCCTGTCCCGCGCGCCCAAGGGCGTCGACGAGAATGCGCGCGGCCGGTTCCTCGGCTGCATGTCGGCGCGCGCCGCCGACGGCATCCGCGACGAGATGGAGGCCCGCGGCCCGATGCGCCTGTCGGAGGTGCTCGACGCGCAAAAGGCGATCATCAG
>CAZRPD010000307.1:0-215 GCA_964601775.1 uncultured Caulobacter sp.
CGCGCGAGGCGCGGCGCTGGTGCAGCGTCCAGGCGACGCCGCCGGCCACCAGCACGCCCAGCAGCAGCGCGATGACCACCGAAGCCCGCGCCAGGCTGCGGGACAGGCGCACCTCCTGGGTCAGGCGGCGGCTCTCCTCCCGCCTGGCCTGCAGGTCGGCGGCCTGGGGCGAGGCGATTTTCCGGCAGCGGCGGGGGGGCTCCCGGTTGGTCTGC
>CAZRPD010000307.1:225-3036 GCA_964601775.1 uncultured Caulobacter sp.
GTCGAGAGCCGAGGACATTTCCGAGACGCTGCGGGCGTGCTCGCGATTGGTCTGCCGGGTGTCGGCCTTGCGCCAGGCGTCCAGCTTGGCGAAGGCCTCGGCGCTGCGCCCTTCGGCCTGGTCGATATAGGCCGCGACCAGACCCTCGACCTGCAGGTCGCGCGGGCTGAGCACCGTCGAGACGCCGCGCAGCCGCGCCAGGTCCTGCCGCGCCGCATCGGCCAGGCCCAACTGGCCCGCGGCGGTCGCCCGCATGCCCAGCATGATGACCTGCAGACGGCGGGTGGGCTTGTCGACGATCGCCTGGGCGGGAGCCAGGCATTGCAGCACCTCGCGCGGCTGGTCGGATAGCTGGGCGATCCGGGCGCACAGGAAGTGGTCCCAGGTGCCGTCCAGGCCGCCGCTCCTGAGGGTCAGGCGATGATGCAGCGCGGCGAAGCGCCGAGCCACATCCAGCTCGCCCAGCTCGGCGGCCGTGAAGCCGATGTCGTAGATGCGCTCGATCTTGCGCAGGTAGAAGGCGTCGCGCTCGTCCAGGGCTGCGGCCCGGGCCATGTGGTCCAGCGCGCCTTCCTGGTCGCCCATGTCCGACAGGGTGTAGCTGTGCACTTGGTGCAGCTCGGCCAGCAGCGGCTGGGCGATGTCGCCGCGGCGCTCCAAGTCGGTTTTGAGGTCCGCGGCCAGGCGCGCGGCCTCGGCCCAGCGTCCGACCTGGCCCAGGTGGCGCACGCGCTCGACCCCGGCCATCAGGCGGATCTCCGGGCCGGACCTGTCCAGGAACCGCTGCCAGTCGGCCTCGGTGAACGCGCGATAGCCATGGGTCTCGTGGCGATAGGCCAGGGTTTCCAGATCGACGAGCGCCAGCAAGGCGGAGTCGTGGTCGCGGCGGGCCGCCTCGCGCCCGCGGGCCGCCCAGGCGCCGAACGGCGCGGCGATCTGGCTGCTCTTGTAGGCGTACAGCACCCGCCACAGGCCATAGAGCCGGGTCGCGCCCCGCGTCTCCATCGCCTGCGCGCCGGCCCGCTCGACATCCTCGTTGTCGCGCGGCGGGCGACGCGTCTCGCGCGCGCCGATGTCACGGCTCAACTGGTCCAGGCGCTGCGCGAGCGGCGCATCGCTCTGGGCGCAGACGGGACCCGCCGCGAGCGCGCCGATCAGGACAAGGAAGGTGAGAAGGCGCCGCAAGTCCGCTTTCCTGGAGTTCGCGGCCAGCCTTCAGCACAACAGATGTAGGACCAGTTAAGCTTACCCTCGCTCAAGCGACCGATGTTCGCAGGTCAAGAGCAGCTTTTCAGGTCTAGATCGTCGCCCCGCCGTCCACGACCAACGCTTGACCGGTCATGAAGCTGCCGGCCTTGGAGGCCAGATAGATGGCCGCCCCAGCCAGTTCGTCGGGCTCGCCGATCCGGCGCAGCGGCACGCCCTTGGTCGAGCGCTCCAGGGTCTCGGGATTGTCCCACAGCGCCTTGGCGAAGTCGGTCTTGATCAGGCCCGGCGCGATGCAGTTGACCCGCACGTTGTCGGGGCCGAACTCGTGGGCCAGGTTGCGGGCCAGCTGGAAGTCGGCGGCCTTGGAGATGTTGTAGGCGCCGATGATGGCGTTGCCACGCAGGCCTCCGATCGACGACACGATGATGATCGCCCCGTCCTTGCGCTCGCGCATTTCCGGCGCGACCATGCCGATCAGCCAGTGATTGCTGATGATGTTGTTGTCCAGGATCTTACGGAACTGGTCGTCGGCGATCCCGGCCAAGGGGCCGTAATAGGGATTGCTGGCGGCGTTGCAGACGCAGATGTCGACCTTGCCGAACGCCTGCTTCGTCGCGTCGACCAGGCTCTGCAGGTCGTCCTTCGAGGCGATGTTGGCCGGGACCGCGATGGCCGTGCCCGCCCCGTGCTTGGCGTTGATCGCCGCCGCCACCTCGTCGCAAGGTCCGGCCTTACGCGAGGATATCACCACCTTGGCCCCGTGCTCGGCCATCCGCTCGGCGATCGCCTTGCCGATCCCGCGCGAGGACCCGGTGATGATCGCCACCTTGCCGGTCAGGTCGAAGAGGCTCATGGCGCGCTCCCTAAACGTTTGTTTGAATTTCCATCACACTGAAGCCGCCGGCGGGCGGGGTCAAGCGCGGGAAAATTTTCGCGAGGCGATGTCGGGACGGTTGTTTCCGTCGCGTCCTTGCGGCGAGAGTTCAGACAAAGGAGACGCCCGATGCTTCAGCAAGACTTCCCTGCAGATCGCGAACTGGTCCTGGAACGCCTCATCGACGTGCCGGCGCAGAAGCTGTTCAAGCTGTGGACCACGCCCGAACGCATGGGCGAGTGGTTCTGCCCCAAGCCCTGGCGCGTGACCGAAGCCCGCATGGACGTCCGCGCCGGCGGCGACAGCTACATCGTCATGGAAGGCCCCGAGGGCGAGGTGATGCCCAACCCGGGCGTCTATCTGGAAGTGATCGAGAACCAGAAGCTGGTCTTCACCGACGCCTTCACCAAGGCCTGGGAGCCTTCGCAAAAGCCGTTCATGGTCGGCATCATCACCTTCGAGGACCTGGGCGACGGCAAGACCCGCTACCGCGCCGTGGCCCGCCACTGGACCGTCGAAGACCGCCAGACCCACGAGGCCATGGGCTTCCACGAAGGCTGGGGGATCGTCGCCGACCAGATGGCCGAGGTGGCGGCGACGCTGTAGAGCGCCCCCTCCGGCCCTGCGGGCCACCTCCCCCGCTTCGCAGGGGAGGAGAAATATCCTCCTCCCCCGTGAAACGGGGGAGGTGGCGCGATGCGAATACGCATCGTGACGGAGGGGGCGCT
>CAZRPD010000308.1:0-3003 GCA_964601775.1 uncultured Caulobacter sp.
TCTTCCAGGCTGGCGGCCTGCTGCTCGCTGCGGCGCGACAGGTCGTCGGCGGCCGTGGCGATGCCGCCGGCCCCGGCGTTCAGGCCCGACACGGCCGAGACCACGGCGGCCATGGCCCCTTCCAGACGTTCGACGGCCTGGTTGAAGTCGGCGCGCAGGCCCTCATAGTCGGCGGCGAACGGCTGGCTCAGGCGCACGGTCAGGTCGCCGGCCGACAGGCGGTCCAGGCCCTGGGCCAGGCCTTGCACGACCTGGGCCTGCTCGGCGGCGCGGCGGGCGCCGGCGGCGCTGGAGGCGTCACGCTCGGCCTCGCTGGCCGCGCGGTGGGCGGCGGCGTCGGCGGCGATGCGGTTCTTTTCCAGGGCTTCGTCGCGGAAACGGTGCACGGCGTCGGCCATCAGGCCGATGTCGTCGGCCCGGCCGGCGAACGGCAGGGCCACGGTCAGGTCGCCGCCCATCAGACGGCCCATGGCGTTGCGCAAGGTGCCCAGCGGCGACAGCTGGCGGCGGGTCATCAGCACCGAAGCGCCGCCGCCGGCCGCGCCGACCAGCACGCAGGCCAGGGCCAGCAGGGCCAGCTGGTGATAGACAGGCTGGAAGTAGTCCGATTGCGGCACGCCCACATACATCACGCCGATCACCTGGCCGGCGGCGTCCTTGATCGGGTCGTAGGCGACGAAGAACGGCTTGCCCAGGATCTTGGCCTCGCCGCGATAGGGCTCGCCACGGCCCAGGACGGCGTCATGGACGGGGCCCTTGGCCAGCGGGGTGCCGACCGCGCGCGAGCCGTCCTCCTTGGTGACGTTGGTGGTCACCCGGGTGTCGCCCATGAACACGGTGGCGGTGCCGCCGACCAGGGTCTTGACCAGGTCGACGCCGTTGACGTCGCCGTTCACCACATGGTCGCCGACCATCAGCCTGTCGCCGTCGATCCGGAACGTCTGGCCGCGCTGGCCGATCACGTCCCAGGCCACCCGCATGCTGGATTCCTGCGCCGCCGTCGCCTGCTGGCGGGCGAAGTCGAGGGAGCTCTTGGCCACGATGCCCAGGACCGCGACGGTCAGGACGACGAAGGCGGCGGCGATGGTCAGGCAGACCTTGGTGGAGATGCTGGCGCGCATGGGCTTCCGCTTTGGATCTGTGTCAGAAGCCCCTCCATAGGGTCATATGGTTAAAGCGCTGATTAATAACGCTGTTTTAAAAGCGTATTTGTGGATATCTTTTGCACGTATCGCGATAGTCAATACTCATTTCGGGCTTCCGATTGACCCACGACTACGTAAGGGCGAGCCGCTTCAACCTGAAGCGTCTGCTGGCCTCTTCTGCTGTTTCAGGGCTGAGGGCCGGGCTTGACCTGCAGACGGCGACCCATCAGCCGATGTCGTCCCGATCCCGGCCTGCCGGCCCTTCAACACTTCCTTCTCATCTTGGGCCCTAGTCACGACGGCATAGGGAGAGGGCGCGTGAGCCACGATCAGACCAGACATAGCCGCGCCGTGACGCCCCTGGCCGCCGGACTGGTCATGCTGGCGCTGGTGCTGCTTGCGCCTCAGGTGCTCAACGATGGCGACACCTGGTGGCACCTGGCGACCGGCCAGTGGATCCTGGCCCATGGCCGCGTCCCGACCCACGACCCCTTCTCGTTCACCATGGCCGGCGCGCCGTGGGTGGCGCACGAGTGGCTGTCCGAACTCTTGATGGCGCTGGGCTACGCCCTCGCCGGGTGGAGCGGGACGGTGGCGCTGCTGGCCCTGTCGGTTGGCCTGGCCGCCTGGATGCTGGTCCGGCGGCTGGCGCTGGACCTGTCCGGCGTGACCCTGATCCTGACCTCGGCGCTCGCCCTGGCCTGCATGGGCGAGAGCCTGCTGGCGCGGCCGCAGCTGTTCATGCTGCCGCTGATGACCGCCTGGACCGTCGAGATGCTGGCCGCCCGCGACGCCGATCGTCCCCCGCGCCTGATCTTCGCCCTGCTGATGACCGCCTGGGCCAATCTGCACGGCAGCTATGTCCTGGCCTTCGTGGTCGCCGGCGCGTTTGGGCTGGAGGCCCTGGTCGCGCCGAACGCCGATCGCCTGAAGGTCGTTCGCGGCTGGGGGCTGTTTGGCCTGGCCAGCGTCGCCTGCGCCATGATCACCCCGCTGGGTCCGGTCGGGATCATCCATCCGTTCAGCCTGATGGGCATGAAGATCCTGCCGCACATCCTCGAGTGGCGGGCCGAGGACTTCTCGGAGCTGTCGGCCTTCGCCATCGCCCTGATGGCCACGCTCTATGTCTGCCTGGGACGCGGCGTGCGCGTGCCGCCGGTGCGGCTGCTGCTGCTGCTGGCCCTCTTCTTCATGTCGCTGCAGCATACGCGCCATCAGCTGGTGCTGGCGGTGCTGGCCCCGCTGATCCTGGCCGCGCCGATCGGCCAGGCGCTGGGTCACGCCCGCGAGACCACCCGCCCGTCCCGCCCCCTACTGGCCGGTTTCGCGGTCGCCGTCGTCCTGCTGCTGGGCTTGCGGATCGCCTTGCCTGTCCAGCGGGTCGATGGCCCGACCAGTCCGATCAACGCCCTGGCTCACGTGCCGGCGGACCTCGCGGCCCAGCCGGTGCTGAACGGCTATGGCCTGGGCGGCTACCTGATCGCCAAGGGCGTGCGCCCCTTCATCGACGGTCCCGCCGACATGTACGGCGACGCCTTTACCGGGGCGTATTTCAAGGCGGTGGGGCCCGATCCCGTGGCGCTGGAGGCCCTGCTGGCCAAGCACCGCATCGCCTGGACGATCCTTGGTCCCGAGGAAGAGACCGTGAAGCTGCTGGACGCCGATCCGCGCTGGCGGCGGGTCTATGCGGACCGGTTTGCCGTGGTGCACCGGCGGGTTCCGTAGGACGCCCCCAACCTCTACTCGTCATCCCGCGCCTTGTGCGCGGGACCCATCTGTCCGCCGCAAGTGAAGTGCGGGCTTACGCTCTCACGTGAAAGCTGAACCATGGGTCCCGCGCATAAAGCGCGGGATGACG
>CAZRPD010000309.1:0-3001 GCA_964601775.1 uncultured Caulobacter sp.
TTGGCGGAGACGGAGGGATTCGAACCCTCGATACCCTTTTGAGGTATGCCGCTTTAGCAAAGCGGTGCCTTCAGCCTCTCGGCCACGTCTCCTCCTGAGAGGGAGCGGTCAGATAGCCTGTTCGTCCGAACATGACAACGGCGGAAGTGCGGAAAATCGCGATGTTAACGGGGTGCTCAGACGCCACCGTTAGGTTGAACGCAGGTTTTCAAAGACGAGCGTCATGCGTCCACTGCCCTCGCCTGCTTCCAACGTCCCGTCCGGCTCCGCCTTCGTCGCCTCAGACAAGGCGGCGCAGCGCGTCGTCCACGGCGCGGGCGGCGATCCGGGGCGGGCGCGGCGCGGGCCGTTCCGACCGGGACAGCTGGTGCCGTCGCGGGCCCGCCTGGAGGCGCGCCTGCTGGCGCGGACGTTCCGCGTGGCCGACATGCTGGTCGCGGCCGGCTTCGCCCTGACCCTGGCGCTGCAAGAACACGCCGTCGCGGCCGTACTGTGGGCGATCGTCGTCACGGTCGGCCTGCGAGTCGCCGGCGGGTACGCCTTCCCGCGCAAGCAGACCCTGTCGCGCCATCTCGGCGGTGTCGCCATCGCGCTGGCCGCCGCCATCGGCGCAGCCGCGCTGCCCCTTCTCGGCGCCGGACGGGGCGACGCCCTGGTCGCCGTCACGCTGGCGGGCGCGGCCGTGTCTCTCATCGCTCTGCACGCCGCGTGGTGGACGATCATCGCCCGCGGTCGCTCCCAAGGCAGCCTGACCCCCAACATCGTCGTGGTCGGCGCCACGGCCAACGCCCAGCGTCTGATCGAAGCGGCCATGCGCACCGGCGAGGTCAATGTGCTGGCCGTGTTCGACGACCGCCTGGACCGCGCGCCCGAGAACATCATGGGCGTGCCGGTGCTGGGCGACACCAACGCCCTGCTCGACCACCGCATCATGCCTTACGTCGACCGCGTGGTGATCGCCGTCGCCTCGACCGCCCAGGCCCGCGTGCGCCAGCTGGTCGAGAAGCTGGACGTGCTACCCAACCCGCTGAACCTCTTCATCGACATCGGCGGTCCGGCCGAGGACGACGCGGCCCTGGTCCGCATCGTCGCCGGCCATGAAAGCGACCTGACAGGCGCCAAGGCCGGCTCCAAACGCCGCGCCATGATCAAGCGGGCGCAAGACCTGGTCGTCGCCGGCCTGGGCCTGCTGGTCGCCGGTCCCGTCATGCTGCTGGTCGCCCTGGCCGTGAAGCTGGACAGCCCCGGCCCGATCTTCTTCCGCCAGCGCCGCCACGGCTTCAACAACGAGGCGATCCTGGTGTGGAAGTTCCGCTCCATGCGCCACGAGATGGCCGACGCCAGCGCCTCTCGACAGATCAGCGCCAATGACGACCGCGTCACCAAGGTCGGCAAGTTCATCCGCAAGACCAGCCTGGATGAGCTGCCGCAGCTGTTCAACGTGCTGACGGGCGAGATGTCGATCGTCGGCCCCCGCCCCCACGCCATCGGCATGAAGACCGGCGGGGTCGAGTCGGCCAAGCTGGTCGCCCAGTACGCCCACCGTCACCGCATGAAGCCCGGCCTGACCGGCTGGGCCGCCATCAAGGGCTCGCGCGGTCCGGTCGACACGCCCGAGAGCGTCCGCGTGCGCGTCGCCCTGGACGTCGACTATATCGAGCGCCAGTCGTTCTGGCTGGACCTCTATGTCATCGCCATGACCATCCCCTGCCTGCTGGGGGATCGGTCGGCGGTGCGCTAGGCGCGGACGATGTTCTGGCGCGGGGTCCTCGGCTATCTGCCGGTCAATATCGTCCAGGGCGTGGTGGGCCTGCTCACCATCGTGCTGTTCACGCGCGTGCTGGATCCTGCAGAGTACGGCGCCTACGCCCTGGCCTTCTCGGTCGGCAGCCTGGTCCACACCTGCGCCCTGACCTGGATCGAGTCGGCCATGGCCCGGTTCCTGGCGACCCGCGAGGGTGACGGCCGGGTCGCTGACCATTTCGCCACCCTGTATCGCCTGTGGATCGGCGCGGCGATCGTGCTGCCCCTGGCCTGCGCCGTCGTCCTGCTGCTGCCCCTCAACACGCCGCTGAAGATCGCCATGGTCGCGGCCCTGGCCTCGGCCCTGGTCAACAGCCTCAACCGGCTGGCCCAGGAGCGCCGTCGCGCGGCCGGCGAGGTCTCGGGCGCGGCGCTGCTGAGCATCGTCCACACCATCGGCGGCTTCCTCGTCGGCCTGGGTCTGGCGCTGGCCGGGCTGGGCGGCGCGGCGCCGGTGCTGGGCATCGGCGTGACCTCCGCGATCTGCGTGGCCCTGGTGCTGCCGGGCGAGCTGAAGCGCATGGCGGGCGGCAAGTTCGACAAGAGCCTGGCCAAGGCCTACGCCGCCTATGGCCTGCCGGTGTCGCTGTCGCTGATCCTGGCCCTGGTCCTGGCCAGCACCGACCGCCTGCTGCTGGGCGCCTTCCTGGATGAGGCGACGGTCGGCGTCTATCACGCCGGCTACTCGCTCGGCAGCCGCACCCTGGACGTGGTGTTCATCTGGCTGGGCATGGCCGGCGGACCGGCGCTGATCTCGGCCCTGGAGCGCGGCGGCCAGCCCGCCCTGGCCGAGGCCGCCCACGAGCAGGCCAGCTTCATGACCTTGCTGACCCTGCCCGCCGCCGTCGGCCTGGCCCTGGTCGCCCGCCCGCTGGCCGATCTGATGGTCGGCGAGGACCTGCGCCACGGGGCCGCCCACGTGACCCCCTGGATCGCCGCCAGCGGCTGGCTGTCGGGCGTGACGACCTATTACCTGCTGCAGGCCTTCACCCTGGCGCGCCGCACGCCGCTGCTGATCGTCAGCATGAGCGTGCCGGCCATTGCCAACGTGGTGCTGAACGTCGCGCTGATCCCGCGCTTTGGCCTGGACGGCGCCCTGTGGGCCACCACGGTCAGCTACGGCCTCGGCGCCGTGGCCGCCTGGACGCTGGGCCGCCGCGGCTGTCCGCTGCCGATCCCGTGGAGGGTGCTGGCGAAG
>CAZRPD010000310.1:0-2924 GCA_964601775.1 uncultured Caulobacter sp.
GTATGCGTCCGGCCGCTGCACGTCCGTCAGGTGTTGACGTGATTTCCGCTCTTCCAGGCCCAGGGCAGCAGCTCGTCGAGGCGGTTGACGGGGTGGCCATCGACCATGCGCTCCAGCACATCCCGCAAGTAGGCGAAGGGCTCGACGCCGTTCATCTTGGCGGTCTCGATCAGCGAACCGACCACGGCCCAGCGGTCGCCGCCGCCGTCCGAACCGGCGAACAGGTGGTTCTTGCGGCCGAGAGCAATGGGCCGGATCGCGCGTTCGACGGAGTTGTTGTCCAGGTCGATGCGGCCGTCGCTGAGGAACAGGCTGAGCGCGTCCCAACGGCCCAGGGCGTAACGGATGGCCTCGGCCAGAGCGCCGCGCGGCGGCACACGGGCCAGCTGACGTTCGAGCCAGGTGTGCAAGGCGTCCACCAGCGGGCGGGAAGACTCCTGACGCGCCGCCCGCCGCAGCGCTGCCGACTGGCCGCGCACCTGGGCTTCGATGGCGTAGAGCTCGCCGATCCGACGCAACGCCTCGACGGCCACGGGCGCCTTGGTGGACTCCGCGATCTCATAAAATTTGCGCCGGGCATGCGCCCAACAGGCCGCCAGCTTGACGTCGCCGGACGCCGTCAACGGCTCGAAGCCGGCATAGCCATCGACCTGAAGAACGCCCTTGAACCGGCCCAGATGGGCGGCCGGGCGCTCGCCCTTCCGGTCGGGCGCATAGACATAGACCGTGCCCGGCGGCTCCGGTCCGCCCCACGGTCGATCATCCCGCGTGTAAGCCCAGAGCCGGCCGGTCTTGGTCCGGCCCCGGCCCGGATCCAGCACCGGGATCGGCGTGTCGTCGGCGAACAGATGGCTGCTGGCGAACAGGTTGGCGGACAGCTTGTCGTGCAGGGCTTGCAGCCACCAGCAGGCCCCGCCGACCCAGCCGGCCAGCGTCGAGCGCTCCAGATCCACGCCGTGCCGAGCGAAGATCTTGGACTGCCGATAGAGCGGGGTGTGGTCGCAATACTTGCTGACCAACACCTGGGCCAGCAGCGCCGGTGTGGCCAGGCCGCCGTCGATCGGCCGCTCCGGCGCCGGCGCTTGGACGACCGTGGCGCAGGCGCGGCAGGCGTACTTGGGGCGCACGATCCTGATCACCCGCATCTGCGCGGGGACCCAGTCCAGCATCTCGCTGACGCTCTCGCCGATGCTGTGCAGGGCGCCGCCGCAGGCGCAGACCTGGCTGTCGATGTCGAGCAACCGATCTTCGCGCGGCAGATGGTCAGGGAGCGATTTGCGCTTGGGCTGAGCCTTCGCGGGCGCCGGCAGGATGTCGGGCCGGCGCGCTTCGGCGGCGGCCAGGTCGGTCTCGACATCCTCCAGGGCCAGCGCCAGTTGATCGGCGTCCAGACGCTCGGAACGGCGGCCAAACTGCGCGCGCTGGAGCTGCTTGATGATGGCTTTGAGCCGGTCGATCTCGCCGTCCCGCTCACCGACGAAGCCGGCCATTTCGCGCACCAACTGGTGCAGCAAGGCCGTGTCGGTAGGCAGGTTTTCGAGATCCAGCCGCATGCCCGATTCTACTATTTTCGGAGTCCGCGACCAAGCATTTTTCCCTTATCCAGCGGGGGTTTCGACGCTATTTCAGCCGGCAATGGCGGGCCGCCAGGTACGCTCTGGGAAGCGCCAGTCGATGCCTTCGATCAGCATGGCGAGTTGCGCGGGCGAGAGCACCACGGAACCTCCCGGCGTGGTGATGTGCGGCCAGATGAAGCGCCCGCGTTGCAGCCGCTTGGTGAACAGGCACAGGCCCGTTCCATCCCAATAGAGCAGCTTGATGGTGTCGGCCTTTCTTCCTCGGAAGGCGAACAGATGGCCCGAGAACGGGTCCTCCTTCAGCACTTCCTGCACCAGTATCGACAGGCCATTGAAGCCCTTGCGCATGTCGGTGTGGCCCAGCGCCAGATGCACCTTCACGCCGGATGGGATGATCATCATCGGGCCGCCTCCCGCTGCGCCACGTACCGCCGAACCTCGTCTGGATCGCTCCCAGGCGGCGCGAAGACCCTGCGTCCGTCGCCAAGATCGACGGCCACCGCGCCCTCGGGGATGGGCAAGGGAATGCCCGACGTAAGAGCCTGGCCCGCCGCTTTCAGGCCATCGCCAACCAGCCGGACACGAGCCAGCCGGGCGCGCTCGTCCTGGCCAAGCCCCATCTGCGCGCGCCACCGGAACACCATGCTGGTGACCACGCCGTGGTTCCTGGCCACCGCGCTGACCGTGGCGCCGGGGACCTGTGTCTCGGCGACGATGGCGCGCCTTTGCTCGTCGCTGAACGTCCGGCGACTGCTCCGGCCGTCATCGTCGCAGAGGGTTCTGGTCGCGCCCGTCAAGCCGGATTCCAGCGCAGGGGCCTTAGCACTAGTGCTTCGTCTGGGGCCCACATACGGGCGGGCGCTGGGATGAACGAGCTCTCTCCAATCGATCCCAAGGGGATCTTCGTCGAGGCGTTGGCGCCACTGACGCAGCGACGAGGTCGTCAGCCGATGGGCGCTGGCGTACTCCGCAGCGGTCAGCCCGCTCCACAGGTGGGCCTCGACGTGCATGGCCCAGAACGCCTGCACGGCCCTGTTACGGACCTCGCTGGTGGAGCGTCGTGGCGGAGGCTTTCGCTTGCTCAAAGGCTTGTGCTGCAAGGCGTCGGCGTCACCGATCTTCTTCAGCCAGTTGCCGAAGACGGCCGGCTTGAGCTGGTGTTCGCCGCAGTATGCCGCGCGCGACAGACCGCTCAGCCGCCACGCCTCGATGTGGACCGCCCAGTAGGTTCGCAGTCCTCGGTTTTGGTAGCGCTTCGACGCCACGGCCGACCTCCCTCGATAATCAGGAGCCCGACATGGTTCGCCTCATGGAAGGAGAACAAGAGTGCAACAACCGAACGCAAAC
>CAZRPD010000311.1:0-2920 GCA_964601775.1 uncultured Caulobacter sp.
CGCTCGCTGCCTATTCGGCCTTGGCCTTCGCGGCCTGCGCCTCGCGCTGTGTCAGGGCCCGGTCGATCTTGTCCTGGCCCGAATTCGCCAAGCCGCGGCGGTCAGCCTGTCGCCGAGAGGACCTATCGGGGCGCGGCAGGGTGTGACGGCGCCAGCAAAACCACAGCCAGGCCAGGGGCGCGATCTTCCAGGCGCAGCTCGCTGAAATGCGCGCGGGCCACGGCGGCGGCCAGGCTCAGACCCAGGCCGTTGCCGGGCTTGTTGCGGCTCTGTTCGAGCCGGGAGAACCGGCGCAGCACAAAGGCGTGTTTGTCGGCGGGGATGCCGGGGCCGTCGTCGGCGACGGACAGCTGGGCTTGGCCTGCGTCGGCGCGTAGCGAGACCCAAATTGTGCTGCCCGGCGGCGTATGCCGTGCGGCGTTCTCGATCAGGTTGACGACCAGCTGCGACAGCAGGTGCTTGTCGCCATCCAGTACTACATCCGGTGCGATGTCGGAGATCATCCGGTAGCCGTCCGCCTCGACATCCGGACGCAGCGCGTCGACGCAGCGCTCGAGCACCTCCGACAGGTTGGTCGGTTGGAAGGCGGCGCGGACCTGCAGGGTCTCGATCTCCGAGATGCGCAGCAGAGCCGCGAACAGCTCCAGCATGTCCTCGGCGTGTCGCGAAGCGCGGGCCAGGGCGTCCTTGGCCTGGTCGGCGTCCAGGTCCTGGCGCAGGGCGGCGTCCAGCACGTTGCGCAGGCGGGCCAAAGGCGTGCGCATGTCGTGGGCGATGTCGCTTGACACCTGCTGCAGGTTTTCCAGCAGCGCCTCGTTGCGATCCAGCATCCGGTTGAGGGTGGCGGCCATGTCGTCGAACTCGTTCGAGGCCTGATCGCGCGGCACGCGGCGGGCCAGGTCGCCATCGATGATCGCTTCGGCCGCGGCGTTGATGCGGCCCAGGCGCTGGCGGGTCACCGAGCCCAGCAGCCAGGCACCGCCGACGCCTAGCAGCAGCATGATCGAGAAGGCCACTGCGAAGACCCCGAGGATCGCCAGGTCCGCCTCGTCGATCGGCGTGCGATCGGCCGCCACCACCAGGCGACCGCCGTCGGGTAGCCTTGTGGTCAGCGCCTGGGAGACGCCTCGGCGGCCTTCCGGCTCCTGCGAATAGAGAAATTCCAGCCATCCTGGCGCGGGCGCCGTGGCGCGCAAGGCGCCGGCCAGATGTCGTCCATCTCGGTCGACGACGATGTAGCCCATGCCGTCGCCGCGACCGCCGGTCTCGCGCAGTCGGATGGCCGAGGCCATGGCGGCGGGGCCGGATTGCTCCAGGATGGAGATCAGCCCCTGGGTCTCCACCGAGATGCGGTGGTCGAGTTGGCGCTCCAGCGCTTCGTGGGATACCCGATAGACGACCAGGCCCAGCGCCACGGTCGTCACCGACAGCACGATCGCCACCAGGCCGACCAGGCCGGAGGTCGAGCGGGGCAGCAGGCGCATCATTCGCTGCGGATCATGTAGCCGGCGCCGCGCACCGTGATGATGGCGTCCTCTTCGAAGCCGGCGTTCAGCTTGGCCCGCAGTCGGCTGATGTGGGTCTCGACGATGTTGGTGCGCGGGTCGAAATCGAAGTCCCAGACCTGCTCCAGCAGCATGGTGCGGGTCATCACCCGATGGGCGTTGCGCATCAGGGCTTCCAGCATGGTGAACTCGCGCGGTTGCAGGTCCAGCCGGCGGCCGCCACGGCGGGCGATGCGCTTCTGCAGGTCCAGCTCCAGGTCCAGCACGACCAGGGCCCGCTCGGTCTCCAGCGGCGCGGGCCGGCGGGCGATGACGTTCAGCCGGGCGTGCAGCTCGGAAAAGGCGAAGGGCTTGATCAGATAGTCGTCGGCGCCGTTCTCCAGCGCATCGACGCGGTCGGCGATGCGGCTGACGGCGGTCAGCATCAAGGCGGGCGTCCGCACCCCGCCGGCGCGCAGCATCTTCAGCACCGACAGCCCGTCCAGGCCCGGCAGCATGCGGTCCAGCACCATGACGTCGAAGGTCTCGCTGGTGGCCAGGAACAGGGCGTCGTTGCCCGAGGCGGCCCGCGAGACGACGTGGCCGACCTCGCGCAGGCCCTGGACCAGGAAGGCGGCGGTTTCTTCGTCGTCTTCGGCGATGAGGATCTTCATGGCAGCAGTCTAGCGTCCGGCGTCATCGGGGGCGACCTCCCAGCCGCCGCCCAGGGCGCGGAAGACGGCGAGCTGGGCGCGGGCGACGCCGGCCTCGGCGGCCAGGGCCTGCGCGGCGGCGGTGTTGCGGGTGCGTTCGGCGTCGACCACGAGCAGGTAGTTGTCGGCGCCCAATCGCTGGCGGACCTGGGCCCGGCGGGCGGCGTCGGCGCTGGACCGGGCGGCGGCGGCCAGGGTTTCTCGTCGTGAGGCGCGGGCCTGATAGTCGGACAGCGCCGTCTCGACCTCTTCCAGCGCGCGCAGCACGACCCGCTCCCAGCCGGCTGCGGCGGCTTGGCGAGCACCGTCGGCGGCGCCGATCCGGGCGCGGATGGCCGCCTGGTTGGGGAAGGCCCAGGTGATCAGCGGGGTCAGGAAGGCGTCGCTGCCGCCGCCGATCAGGCCGCCCGCCCCGCCCAGCTGGATGCGCGGATAGAGATCGGCGCGGGCGACGCCGGTCCGGGCCGCTGCGCCGGCCAGGCGATGCTCAGCCTCGCGGATGTCGGGCCGCCGCGCCAGCAGGGCTGCGCCGTCACCGACCGGGAACGGCGATGCGATGCGGGGGATGGTCGCGCAAGAGGCGTCGAAGCTCGCGGCCGAGGCGGGTGGCAGGCCCTGCAAGGTCGCCAGGCGGAAGAGCGCGCGGCGGCGGTCGGCTTCGATGTCGGGGATCGCGGCGGGGGGCTGATCGCGCAGCGTGGCGGCCTGGGCGCGTTCCAGGGG
>CAZRPD010000312.1:0-2879 GCA_964601775.1 uncultured Caulobacter sp.
TGGAAGGCGATCTCGTCGATCACGCCGATGATCCGGGTGATCTGCTGCGAGGACCCCTCGATGTTGGACATCGCCTCGGTGGCGCGGCGAACCACCTCGCCGCCGACACCGGCCGCCTCGCGCGCGGCGCTGGTGACGTCCGCGGCCTCACGGGCGTTCTCGGCCGTGCGCTGCACCGTCGAGGTGATCTCGTCCAGGGCCGCCGCGGTCTCTTCCAGGCTGGCCGCCTGCTGTTCCACCCGGCGCGACATGTCGTAGGCCGCCGAGGACAGTTCGGCCGCGCCGCTGGTGATGGTCCGCACGCCGACCGACACCGACGACACCGCCCCTTCCAGCGCGCCAGCGGCGCTGTTGAAGTCGGTGCGCAGCTGTTCATAGGCAGGGGGGAACACGTCGTCGATGCGCACCCGCAGGTCGCCGGCCGCCATCAGCTTCAGCCCGCCGGCCAGGTTGCGGACCACCTCGGCCTGTTCGGCGGCGGCGCGCTGCTCGGCGGCGTGGGTGCGGGCCTGAGCGTCGCGCATGGCCACGGTGTCGCGATAGTCCTGCCAGAACACGATCAGCATGTCCCGACCGTCGATCTTGGCCGGGATGACCGTGGCCAGCACCGGCAGGGCCGAGCCGTCCAGGCGCTGGTGCAGCCATTCGAACCGGATGTGGCCCTTGGCGAAGGCCTCCTGCATCCGCGTCCCGACCAGATCGGCCGAACGGCCGCCGCAGGGCTGGAATTCGGGCGACAGGCGGGTGGGCGAGACGCCGATCAGCGCGTCGCGCGCGCTGCCCATCAGCCGTTCCATGGCCGGATTGCAGTCGGCAATCACGCCGTTCTCGATAACGTAGTAGCAGTCCGGGGAGTGCTCGAAGATGAAGCTCGCCACGTGTTGGCGCGCGTTGTCTTCGGTCTTGCGACGAAACATGGCCGGCTCCTGCTTTCCGCTGAGGAAAGCGCTAAAGCCGCTTGGTTAACAAAGATTACCGGAGACTGGCCCGATCCCCATGGCGGGTCCCCGCCGTGGGTCCCGCCGTAAGCTCGAGCCTCAGCGCAGCTTGCTCTTGGCCTGCTCGATGTCGGCCATGGCCAGCTTGGGGGTGTCGTCCCCGCCGCCCATCTTGTCGGCCATCTCGCCGCCGGTCGCCAGCATGCGGTCGATGCGGGCCTTCTGCGACTTGAACGAGGCCAGTTCCGCGCCCGACAGGATGGTGCCTTGCGGGACCTTGGCGCCGATCGGATTGACCCGCTGGCCGTTCAGCCAGACTTCGTAGTGCAGGTGCGGACCGGTCGACATGCCGGTCGAGCCGACATAGGCCACCACCTGGCCCTGGCGCACCCGCGTACCGGCCTTGATGCCGGGGGCGTAGCGCGAGATGTGGGCGTAGCCGGTGTCCCACTGGTTGGCGTGACGGATGCGCAGCCAGTTGCCGTAGCCGCTCCAGCGGCGGGCCTCCAGCACGACGCCGTCGCCGGCCGCCAAGATGGGGGTGCCGGTGCCGGCCCCGAAGTCCACGCCCTTGTGGGCGCGGTTAAAGCCCAGGATCGGGTGGCGACGCGCGCCGAAGGTCGAGGTGATCCGCGCGCCGTCCACCGGGGTGCGCAGCAGGAAGCCTTTGATGTTCTTGCCGGTTTCGTCGAAGAACTGGCTCTTGTCCTCACCCCGGCGGTCGAAGGCGTAGAACTTCTGGCCCTTGACCTCGGCATATTCCAGGTCGCCGGCCTCGATGGTGCGGCCGCTCTCGGTGACCTTGCGGCCGAAGACCAGGCAGAACTTGTCGCCCTCGCGGATGTCGCGCGAGAAGTCGATCTTGTGTGAGAACAGCTTGCCCGCCTGGCTGATCACGGCGGGGGTGCCGCCGACGCTGGCCACGCTCTCGTAGAACGAGCCGTTCATGGCGCCGCAGGCGACCTTCTGTTCGTCGCGGACCTTTTCCTCCAGCTCGCGCAGGCGCAGGGCGCCGTCGAAGGTGCGCGAGACGGTCAGGGTCGAGTTGGGGCTGGTGCGCATCGACAGGCCCACCAGGCGGGCGGGCCCACGCTGGCTGCGGCGCTGGGCGATAGCGGCCTCGAAGGCCATGCCGGCCTTGATGTTGACGGTGTCGATCGCGCCCTGAAGCGTGGCGACCACGGCCTGGGCTTCCTCGGGGGCGACGCCGGCGCGCTGCACGGCGCCTTGCAGGGTCTCGCCCGGGCGCACCTTGACGGCGATGTTCTCGGGACGCTCGAAGCCGGGCTGGGCCTCGGCGCTGGCGAAGGCCACGTGCTGCAGGGCGACCAGGGCGGCCGGATCCAGGGCGGCGCGTTCGGTGGAGGGAGTCTTGGCGTCCTGCGCGGTCAGCTTCCAGCCCAGGCCGAGCGCGGCCAGACCGGCGACGGCGGTGAAAACCCTCGGCGCCCAGCGCGTCGCGCTGCGGCGCGGATCAAATTCCTGCATCGTGCCCCCGTCGGTGTCGATGCCGCGCAAGTCAAAATGACACGGCTGGGTAGCCCCCCAGCAATCGTCGCGCCGGAACATGGTCGGCCCTGCCCGGTGCGGCAAGGATTATTCGGCGCTTCGGGCGATTTGTCACGGACATGGTTAACGGCGCCGCGGCGGTCCAACCGTAACCATATGAACTTCAAAAGAAAACGCCCACCGTTTCCGGTGGGCGTTTCTGGGTACGCTGTACTGGTACGCTTACAAACTTGTCCGGGATCAGGCCGCGTTGACCTGCTCGTTCGGGTCGCGCAGCACGTAGCCGCGGCCCCAGACCGTCTCGATGTGGTGCTTGCCGTGGGCCGAGGCCGCCAGCTTCTTGCGCAGCTTGCAGATGAAGACGTCGATGATCTTCAGCTCGGGCTCGTCCATGCCGCCATACAGGTGGTTCAGGAACATTTCCTTGGTCAG
>CAZRPD010000313.1:0-2679 GCA_964601775.1 uncultured Caulobacter sp.
CGCCGCCTCCGCCCCCGCCGCCGCCTCCGCCGCCCCCGCCGGCAGCCCCGGCCTACGAGGCGCGTGAGTTCGTGGTCTACTTCCCGTTTGACCAATCGGTCCTGACGCCGGAAGCCCAGGCCGTGGTTCAGCAGGCCGCTGAATACGCTCGTGGCGGCAGCGCCACCCGCGTCGTGGTGACGGGTCACACCGACACCTCGGGTTCGGCCGCCTACAACCAGAAGCTCTCGGAACGCCGTGGTAAGGCCGTCGCCGATGGCCTGGTCAGCCAGGGCATCAACGCCACGACCGTCTCGGTCGACTGGAAGGGCGAAAGCGCTCCGGCCGTCGCGACGGGCGATGGCGTGAAGGAACCGCTGAACCGCCGTTCGACGGTCTCGATCAACTTCCAATAAGGAAGACCTGATCGAAGGAATGGGGGGCTGGCCGCAAGGCCGGCCCCTTTTTCTATGCGTGCGGCGTCTATGCGTGCATCAAAGGCCCATACGAAAAGACGCTCCCGATGGGGCTCGGGAGCGTCAAATTTCGGCGGACCAAGAGGGCGGAGGACCGCCGAGACGCGATCGGTGTTAAGGGGCCCCGAGCGCGTGGTCCTCGCCCCGGGCGGAGAGTGTCCGCCGTGCGATAACCGTGTTCGATTATACGCTCGTACCCGCGTCAGGCGAGTCGAAACGTCGTGAACTCGCCAGATGCGACAATTGTCGCGGCAGCGGCGAGGGGATGTCCAGCATCCTGGCGACCAGGTGTTCGGCCAGCAGCGGCGCCAGGCACAGGCCGCGTGAGCCCAGACCCGTCAGCACCAGCACGCCGTCGTCGCGGATCCCGGCCAGCGGCAGGCGGTCGGGCGTCGTGCCGCGCACGGCGGCGCGGCCCTCGAAGGGCTTGTCCCGCAGCTGCTCGGCCAGGTCCGGCAGACCCTTGGCCAGGGTGGCGAGGTTGCGCTGGTGGTCCTCAGGCCGGACATCGACCTGTGTCTGGTCGCGGTCGTGGGTGGCGCCGAACAGCACGCCGTCGCGGGAGGGGACCGCATAGCCGCCGAACGCCACGGGCCGGGTCGAGACGCCGGCGGTCCAGCTGGCCTGGCCGCGCACGGGTTTCAGGCGCACGGCGGGATCCAGATCGCCGATCCCCGCGCCCCCGGCCAGGGCCACGCGGTCAGCGCGCACGATCAGGTCGCCGGAGTCGTCCAGCAGCCGCCAGCCGTCCTGGTCCCGCTCCAGTCGGGCGACGCGGCGCGGAACGACCTTGCCGCTCCAGGCCGCGGTCACGGCCGGAGGCTCCACGACCAGCGCCGCGCGCATGGCCAGGCCGGCGGCCTCGACGGCCATGGTCCCGGGCTCGAACAGGTCCTGGCCCGCGACCGTGGCGAAGCGGGCCGGGTCGCGCTCTGCGGTCGGCAGCTGCAGCACCTGGCGGGCGATGACGACCTCGGGGGTCTCCTCGTACAGCTGGACGGCGCGAGCGAAGGCCTGGGCGTACAGCGCCGCGCGCGGACCGCCGCCGGCGTCGAGCGCGGGCGTGACGAGGCCGGCCGGATTGCCCGAGGCGGCGACGCCGTCCGGGTCGTCGATGACGGTGACGCTCAGTCCCTCGGCCCGGGCCGCGCGGGCCAGGGCCGCGCCCGCGATCCCGCCGCCGACGATGGCCAGGCTTTCGGGGCGTGGGAGCTCGCCCCTTTCACCGGGCAGCCACGCCTCCAGCCGCTCGCGCTTGCGGCCGAAGCCGGGGCGCTTGGCGACTTCGAAGCCGGCGGCGGCCAGGCCGCGTCGCACCGCGCCGGCCACGGTGAAGGTCGCGGCCTTGGCTTCCGGCGCGGAGCGGGCGGCGACGGCGGCCAGCACCTCGTCGCGCCACATGGCGGGGTTCAGGGCCGGGGAGAAGCCGTCCAGGAACCAGGCGTCGGCCGCGCCGTCCCAGGCCTCGAGCGCCTCGACCACGTCCATGACCGCCAGGTCCAGCACGGCGTCGAAGCCGGGCAGCTCCACCCGGTGGAAGCCGCGCGCCTGGCCCGGCCAGCGGTCGAGCAGCGCCTGGGCGGCTTCGCCCAGCTCGGGCCAGTGGGCCAGGATGCGGGCGGCCTCGTCGCGAGCCAGCGGATGAGCCTCGATCGAGAAGATGTGCAGCCGGGCGCCCAAACCGCCATTGGCGGGCTTTTCGCGCCGCCACAGGTCCAGCAGGGCGGCGATGTTCAGGCCCGAGCCGAAGCCCAGCTCGCCGACCGTGAAATCGCGGCGGCCGGTAAAGCGCTCGGGCAGGCCGCAGCCGGTCAGGAACACCGCCCGCGTCTCGGCCAGGCCGTCGACGCTGGAGAAGTAGACGTCGCCGTACAGGCTGGATTGCGGCAGGCCGTCGTCGCGCCAGACCAGGGGGGAGGCCAGCGGGGAAGGGGCGGGGGTTTCCATCGGCCTGCTAGAGCGCCGGTGGGGCGGGGGCGTCAACCCCAACCGTCAATCTCCAACCCGTCTCCCCGGCGAAAGCCTGGGCCCAGATTCATCCCGGGGATCAGACGTGGAAAAGCCCTCCGCCCGGGATCGACGGAAGGCGGCTGTGGGGTCGGTTTGGGGCCCGGGGTTTGGGGTCCAGGGCTCGGGGTGTGGGTTCAAGCAAATTCGAACGCCAGCCCACCACATGAGGTTCAGGGTTCAGGGTTCGGGGTTCGGGGTTCGGGGTTCGGGGTTC
>CAZRPD010000314.1:0-2670 GCA_964601775.1 uncultured Caulobacter sp.
CGCCGAGGATCGCGAGCCCGGCGGGCAGTTCGAGGGCCCCCGTGGCCGCCATCAGCCCCAGCACCAGGACCACGGCATAGACATTGATGCCGCTGGCCCAGCCCGCGCCAAGACTTAAGGCCAGGGTTTGTATCAGGTCATCCAAGCGCTCGGCCTCGCTGAAACCATCAAGGCGCAGAGTATACCGGGGGCGCGGCCTTGCTGCGCGCCAAGACCCACCCGGCGCCGCCGACGCCGACCGCCCGCCCCACGATGGTGCGTGGCCCCGATGTCGGTTCGGCCGTCGCCATGGCCCAGGCCGCCGCGGCCGCCTGCAACGATCTGGACAGCCTGGCCGCCGCCATCGCCGCCTTCGACGGCTGCCCGCTGAAGACGCAAGGCGCCAAGCAGGCGGTGTTCTCGCGCGGCGTTGCGAACGCCCCACTGATGATAATCGGCGAAGGCCCCGGCGCCGACGAGGACGCCCAAGGCCAGCCGTTCGTCGGCCGGGCCGGCAAGCTGCTGGATCGCATGCTGAAGGCCGCCGGCTTGGAAGAGCGCGTGTTCATCACCAACACCGTCTTCTGGCGTCCGCCCGGCAACCGCACGCCAACGCCGCAGGAGCAGGCCGTCTGCGCCCCGTTCGTCGAGCGCGCCATCGCCCTGGTGAAACCGAAGATGCTGCTGCTGGCCGGCGGGGCCTCGGCCAAGGCGATGCTGAAGCGCGAGGAAGGCATTCTCTCCATGCGCGGCCGCTGGTTCGAATGGACCTCGGACGACAAGGCCATGGAACTGCCGGCCATGCCGACGCTGCACCCCGCTTTCCTGCTGCGCACCCCGGCCCAGAAGAAGAAGGCCTGGCAGGATTTGCTGACCCTGACTGAGCGACTTGATCGCCCGGACCGCCCGCATTAAAACTTCGTCCACCAGTCGGAACGGGGGACGCGCGCCTGCGGGGGCAGCGCGGAACAGTTTTTGAAACTTTGGGCTCGACCTCTGGCCGTTCTTTCGGCCGTCTTCGTCTGCGCTGTCACGCCATCCGCGAATGCGGGCGTGCTCGATCCCCTGTCGCAGGACGACATCCGTTACTACCGCGCCGCCTTCGCCGCGACCGACCGGGGCGACTTCGACGCCGCCGAGGCCGCCCTGGCCAATGCCCGCGACCGCAGCCTGGCTGGCCGCCTGTCCTTCGCCAAGCTGATGCACCCGTCGCTGTACGCGGCCAGCTACGACGACCTGACCAGCTGGCTGAAGCGCTATGGCGACGAAGCCGGCGCCGACCGCATCTATGGCCTGGCCGTCAAGCGCAAGCCGGGCGGCAAGCGCACGCTCGCTCCGCCTGTCCCGGCCCTGTTCATCACCGGCGACAAGGGCCCGCCGCCCGCCGACAAAGGCCGCGCCGCCCGCGAGGCCTATTATTCCGGCGACGTGGCCAAGGCCCTGCCGCTGGCCGTGGCCGGCGGCGACCGCTGGATCGCGGGCCTGTCGGCCTTCCGCCTGGGTGATGCGGCCAAGGCCCAGCGCTTCTTCGAGCAGGTCGCCGGCGACCAGCACGAGGACGAGTGGTTGCGCGCCGCCGGCGCCTTCTGGGCCGCCCGCACCGCCAGCCAGGCCGGCCAGGAAGCCCAGGCCCGCACCCTGCTGGTCCAGGCCGCCCATGCCCCGCATACCTTCTACGGCATGATCGCCTCGCGGCAGCTGGCCATGTCGGGCGCCGCGACCACCGAGGCCGAGACCTCGGAAGACCCGATCGCCGCCCTGCTGACTCGCACGTCGTACACAGGCCCCGACACCAGCACCCTGACCGCGCTGATGAAGGTCGACCCGCGCGCTCGCCGCGCCGCCGCCCTGGCCCAGGTCGGCCGCTGGCGCGACGTCGGCCTGGAACTGCGCGCCGGCCTGTCGCTGGCCGACACCGAGACCCAGCGCGCCGACTGGACGACCCTGGCCCTGGCCCTGAACGCCAACGCCCCTCTGAACGGCGGCCGCCCGGTCCGCCGGATCGGTGGCGAGGACTATCCCCTGCCTCCGCTGGAACCGATTGGCGGCTTCACCATCGACAAGGCCCTGGTCTACGCCCTGGTGCGGCAGGAAAGCCGCTTCGACCCATCGGCCATGTCCAACGCCGGCGCCGTAGGCCTGATGCAGGTCATGCCGACAGCCGCCGCCCGCGCGGCCGGCGACGACAAGCTGCTGACCGACACCAGCCCGCTGCTGGATCCAGCCTTCAATCTGCGGGTCGGCCAGGACTACTTCACCTGGTTGATGGACCGCGGCCTTCAGAGCACCGACATGCTGCGCGCGGTCGCGGCCTATAACGGCGGCCCGGGCACGCTGAAGAAGCTGGAAGCCCAGTTGGGCGCCGACTGCGACAGCCTGCTGCTGATCGAGAGTCTGCCGGCCCAGGAGACCCGCAACTACGTCGAGAAGGTGATGGCCAGCTACTGGACCTATCGCCGCCTGATGGGCGCGGAGACCAAGACCCTCGACGCGGTGGCCAGCGGCGCCCGCACCGTCGACTTCCGCCTGGACCCGCAGGTGCAGACGCCTCTGTCGATCGAGCAGCTGCTGGCGACGCGGTAGCACGGCGGCGCATGACCTCTCGGCTTCACGCGGCGAGCCGCTGAAGGCATGTGGGGAGGCGACGGAGCGGCCGGGCGAACCCGGATGACCGTATGGTTTGTTATGCGT
>CAZRPD010000315.1:0-2651 GCA_964601775.1 uncultured Caulobacter sp.
ACCGGCGTGGCCTCGACCCACGGCACGACTTCCGGCGTCGCGGCGAAGGTGAAGGAAGGGCAGAACACCGCGTCGCCCTTGCCCACGCCCCAGGCCATCAGCGGCAGGGCGATGGCGTCGGTGCCGTTGGCGCAGGACAGCGCCAGCTTGGCCTGGCCGAACGCCGCCAGCTGGGCTTCGAACTCGCGAACTTGCGGGCCCATGACATAGGCGCCGCTGTCCAGCACCTTGGCGATGGCGGCGTCGATCTTGTCGCGGATCCGGCGCTGCTGCGCGGCGAGGTCGATGAAGGGCATGCTCATGCCGCGCTCTCTAGGACCCGTTCGCGGCGATTTCGAGCCAAATGGTGTAACCGACTGTTTCCGCAGAACGCCGTCCGAAAGCGGAACCCTGGGCGCAGCCTCTCGTTGACCGAAAGGCGCGGGGGCGCTTACGAGATCTTTCATGCAGACCAAACCCAGTATCCTCCCGGAGGACACCTCCCTGCCGGCGATCGCCAATCTTCGCGCCGACGAGACCATGCTCGGCCATTTCCTGGACTGGCTGGGCAAGGTGGCGGTGAACCTGTGCGTCGCCGCCCTGATCCTGGTGGTGACCTTCTGGGTCGCCGGCTGGGCCTCGCGGTTCATGCGCCGGACTCTGAACCGGGTGCATCGTAACAACCCCGACCAGACCCTTGAGAGCTTCGCCTCGTCGCTGGCGCGCTACGCCATCGTGGCCATCGGCCTGGTGGCGGTGCTGCAGCAGCTGGGCGTGCAGGCGACCTCGATCATCGCCGTGCTGGGCGCGGCCTCTCTGGCTATTGGCCTGGCGCTGCAGGGCGCCCTGTCGAACGTGGCGGCCGGGGTGATGATCCTGCTGTTCCGCCCCTATCGGGTCGGCGACGTCATCGAGACGGCCGCCCGCCAGGGCACGGTCAAGTCGCTGGACCTGCTGTTCACCGAGATCGCCACTTTCGACAACGTCAAGGTGATGATCCCCAACAGCAAGGTGTTCGGCGACGTCATCCTCAACTACTCGACCCACCGCACCCGGCGCGTGGACGTGCTGTTCAAGGTGCCCCTGAAGACCGATTTGGTCGCGGTCCTCAAGCGCATCCGCGAGCGGGCCGAGAACGATCCGCGCATCCGCAAGGAGCCGGCCGTGATGATCGAGGTCACCGACCTGTCGGAGGTCTATGCCCAGGCCGCAATCCGCGCCTGGACGGCGGCGGCCGACTTCGGCTCGGTCAAGACCGACCTGATGCTGGCCGCCCACCTGCTGGCCGAGGATCCGGTCCGCGAGGACCTGCCGCCGCCGCGCCCGACCACCGCCAAGGATCCCTCCCCCGCCATGCCCGGCGAGGGCGAACATCACCTGTTCAAGCTGCCAAGGCCGCGTCGAGGTCGGAAATCAGATCCCGGCAAGACTCAACCCCCACCGAAAGCCGAATAAGGCCGTCGGAGATGCCCAGCGCCGCCCGCTGATCGGCCGGGATCGAGGCGTGGGTCATGATCGCCGGATGCTCGATCAGGCTCTCGACCCCGCCCAGGCTTTCCGCGAGGGTGAACAGGCGGGTGCGCTCCAGCATCCGCCGCGTCGGCGCCAGACCGCCTTTCACCTCGGCCGAGATGATGCCGCCAAAGCCGTTCAGCATCTGGCGCTGGGCCAGGTCGTGCTGCGGATGACTTTCCAGGCCCGGATAGATCACGCGTTCGATGGCCGGGTGCTGCTCCAGCCAGCGGGCGATCTCCAGGGCGTTGTCGCAGGCCCGTTGCATGCGCAGGGCCAGGGTCTTGACCCCACGTAGCGCGAGAAAGCTGTCGAACGGTCCCAGCACCGCGCCGACGGCGTTCTGCAGGAACTTCATCTGCTCGGCGAGCGCGGCGTTGTCGCCGACCACCGCCACGCCGGCCACGACGTCGGAGTGGCCGTTCAGGTACTTGGTCGCCGAGTGCATGACGATGTCGAAGCCCAGCTCCAGCGGCCGCTGGACGTAAGGGCTGGCGAAGGTGTTGTCGGCGACCGTGATCAGGCCGTGTTTCTTGGCCAACGCGGCGATGGCGGCCAGATCGGCCAGCCGCAGCATCGGATTGGTCGGGGTCTCGACCCAGATCATCTTGGTGGCCGGGGTGATCGCCGCCTCGATCGCCGCCAGATCGGCCATGTCGACGAAGCTGAAGGAAAGGCCGGCCGAACGCTTACGCACCTTGTCGAACAGCCGGAACGAGCCGCCATAGAGGTCGTCGCTGGCGATCACGTGCGCGCCGCTGTCCAGCGTCTCCAGGATCGTCGACGCCGCCGCCAGGCCCGAGGCGAAGGCGAAGCCCGCCGTCCCGCTCTCAAGATCGGCGATAGAGCGCTCGAAGGCGAACCGCGTCGGGTTGTGGCTGCGGCTGTACTCGAAGCCCTTGTGCTCCCCCGGGCTGGATTGAGCATAGGTCGAGGTCGCGTAGATCGGCACCATCACCGCCCCGGTCGTCGGGTCCGGAGACTGACCGCCGTGAATGGTGCGGGTGGCGAAGTCCAGGCGGTTCTTGCCGGGGGTGTCTTGGGTCATTCTGGGTCCTTGAGCCGCCGTGCGTCCTTCGAGGCCCGCGCTATCTTCAGGATTGGCGCGGGCGCCTCAGGATGGGGGGTGGGGTTGGGCTGTCATTTCAGAAATCCTCCTC
>CAZRPD010000316.1:0-2607 GCA_964601775.1 uncultured Caulobacter sp.
CAACTACCTCGTCAACGCCGGATATGGTTCCGTCTAAAGGAGTCCCGCTCTAGTACACGACCCCGCCGACGCCGCCGTCCAGGCTGAAGCTGGCGCCCAGCGTCTGGCGTTCCTGCACCATCTCCTCACGGTAGGCGGTGTAGGTCTCGGTGGTCAGGATGGTCAGCACCTTCACACCGGCCCCGAAGCGACGCAGCAGCGAGCGCTCGTTGCAGTCGCGGGCCGGACGTTGCGGACGGCAGGACAGGCTGGCCTGGCCCTGCACGGCGCCGGGCACGTGGTACAGCGACTCGTTCTTGCGGCAGGTATAGGTCTGGCCAGCGCCGCCGGTGCTGATGTCGATGCGGCCGTCATAGTCGCCGACGACGTACTGCATGCGCGAGCCGGCGATGCAGCGATAGAGCTCGCCATCATAGCCGTCCTCGATCTCGCGGTCGGGCGTGACCTGCGAGGCCGGGTGCGGCACGTCGCGGTCGTCCAGGCAGACGGCGCGCACGACGACGCGGCGCAGCTTGGTGCGGGTGGCTTCGTACGCCTGGCGACGGCGCTGTTCGCCGCCCTCGACGTTCAGGCCCTGGATGTAGCCGGTGGCCATCGGCCCCGAATAGTAACCGCCATGACCGCCGCCGCCGTAATAGTTGACGACACCCGCGGCCGAGCCTGCGCCGGCCGACGAACCTGAACCAGCGCCGGCGTTAGCGGTGGCCGAAGCCGAGGCGTTGGCGTTGACGATCACCGTCGCGCCGATGTTCACGTTGACGCCCGGGATATTGACCTTGTGGCCGCCACCACCGCCGCCGCAGCAGCCCGGGGTGGGCGTCGGAGGCCTGGGCGGAACCGGCGGAGGCTTGCAGCACGCCGGGGGCGTCGGCGCACAGCCGCTGGTGCAGCCGGCATAGGCCGCACCGCCCAGCAGGATGCCGCCCAGCAGCGTCCCCAGGCCAATGGCCAGCCTACGCGGGATCAATTTCAGCGCCTTCATGCGGCGGTTCCCTTCACATCGGGTCGTTCCGCTTTGGTTAAGCAAGAAACGGGCCGAGGCGGCCGCCCTGCCTGACTTGCGCCAGAATGGGACGGTGAAGCGCTTGGCCCGGTTCTCCCAGCAAGGTCCATGCGGTCGAAAACAGCCGCGAATGGACCCGCAAGGGGACGACGATGTTCCATCCAAGCACGGAACGGTTGATAGACTATTGGCGCGACAAAAAGGGTGAATCCGCCCTGCCGCGTCGTACGGACGTCAATCCGGGCGATTTCCTGGAGCTGCTGCCCCAGGTGTTCATCCTGGGCCGCGACGGCGCCAAGCTGCCGTTCCGCCTGGCCGGCGGCTTCGTTTCGGACCTGCACGCCCGCGATCTGCGGGGTCACGACGCCCTGTCGCTGTGGGCCCTGGCCCATCGTCTGGAGCTGAAAAGCGCCCTGGACGTCGCGCGCAAGCGCCGCACGCCGATGGTGGTCACCGCCGATATTCGCGCCCATGGCGTCCCCAGCGTGGGTATGGAAGTGCTGTTCGCCCCGCTGCAAGGCGCCTCGGGCGAGACCGACCGGTTCCTCGGCCTCTATCAACCGACCGCCATGATGGCTCGGCTGATGGGCCGCCCCGCCTACGAACTGGCCGTGCGCGAGATCAAGCCGCTGGGCGAGGGCAACGAAGACCTGCCCCGCCTGCGCCTGGCGACGCTGGATGGTCGGCGGATCGCTTAGCGCCCCGCCGCATCCAGCCGCCTCCACACCGCGCTGGGCAATTCCAGCCGGGCGGCGGCCATCAGCTCGTCCAGCTGTTCCACCGAGGTGGCGCTGGCCAGCGGCGCGGTGATGGCCGGGTGGGCCATGATCCAGGCCAGGGCGACCTGGGCCGGCGTGGCGCCGACCTCCGCGGCCGCCGCATCGAGCGCCGCCAACACCGCTCGCCCCTTGTCGTTCCAGTATTCGCGCTTGATCGTCCCGGCCCGCGCCTTGCCCTCGAAGTCGGCCTCGGTGCGGTACTTGCCGGTCAGGAAACCCGACGCCAGGCCGTAGAACGGGATGATCCCCAGTTCCTCGGCCTGGGCCAGATCGGCTAATGCGCCCTCGACCTGGTCGCGATCGAACAGGTTGAACTTCGGCTGGATGGTCTCATAGCGCGCCAGCGGCGCCGGGCGCGCCGGCGTCGTGGATTTCGACGTATCCAGACTGGCCTTCAATCGCCCGGGCGAGAAGTTGGAGGCCCCGATCGCCCGCACCTTGCCGGCTTTCACCAAGCGGTCGAAGGCCTCGAGGGTCTCGTCGATCGGTGTCTCGGGATCGTCTTGGTGCGCCTGATACAGGTCGATGTAGTCGGTCTGCAGCCGCTTCAGGGAGCCTTCGACCGCCGCCTGGATATTGGGTGACGACAGGCCCGGCTGTTTCGGCCACATGGCGACCTTGGTCAGGATCAGCACCTTGTCGCGCTGGCCCGAAGCCTTCAGCCAGCGGCCGATCACGCGCTCGGACTCGCCGCCTTCGTGGCCCGGGACCCAGGCCGAATAGACGTCGGCCGTGTCGACGGCGTTGAAGCCGGCGTCGACGAAGGCGTCCAGCAGGCGATGCGAGGTCGCCTCATCCGCCCTCCAGCCCAACACGTTGGCCCCG
>CAZRPD010000317.1:0-1395 GCA_964601775.1 uncultured Caulobacter sp.
ACTCGACATAGGCGGACAGGCAGCCGGCGTCGGCGAGCAGGGGCGCGTGGGGGGCGGCGTCGTTGGCGGGTCTTTTACTCATGGTCTCTCCACCGAGAGATAGGCACTGCGCGGCCCCCCAGCCACACCGTCATGCTCCACCAACCTTACAGGCGTTCGTCAACCCTCTTAAGCCGCGACGAAATCCCGCGCCGGCCGATGCTCGCCCTGGCGGACGGGGAGGGTGAAGCTGACCGTGGTGCCTTCGCCGGGCTGGGAATGCATCTCCAGCGCGCCGTCGTGCATGGTGATCAGCGACTTGGTCAGGGCCAGGCCCAGGCCCGTGCCTTGGGTGGTCTTGGAGAACTGGCTCTCGACCTGCTCGAACGGCTTGGCCAGGCGGGCCAGGTCTTCCTTGGCGATGCCGATGCCGGTGTCGGTGACCGAGACCTTGACCTTGTCGCCGAACGGATCGCGGCGCACCTCGGCGCGGACGGTGACGCTGCCGGCGCGCGGCGTGAACTTGATGGCGTTGGACAGCAGGTTCAGCAGCACCTGCTTGACCGCGCGATAGTCGGCCTCGACCTCGGGCAGGTGCGGGAACTCGACGTTCAGCTTCAGGCCGGCGGCCTCGGCGCGGTTGCGGATCAGGCGGACGGCGTCCTCGGCCACGTCCTCCAGGTGCATCGGCTCGAACTTGAGGTTCATCTTTCCGGCCTCGATCTTCGACATGTCGAGGATGTCGTTGATCAGCGCCAGCAGATGTTGACCCGACGAGTGGATGTCCTGGCTGTAGCCCTTGTAGCGCTGGTCGCCGAGCGCGCCGAACATCTCGTTCATCATGATCTCGGAGAAGCCGTTGATGGCGTTCAGCGGCGTGCGCAGCTCGTGAGACATGTTGGCCAGGAACTCGCTCTTGGCCTTGTTGGCGCTCTCGGCCTTGACCTTCTCGGTCTCGTACTTGCGGGCCAGCTCGGCCAGCTGCTCCTGGCTGCGCTCCAGGCCGGCGATGGCGTTCTGCAGCTGCTCCTCGTTGAGGCGGCGGGCTTCTTCCTGGGTCTTGATGGCGGTGATGTCGGCGGCGGTCATCACCAGGCCGCCCTCGGCCGTGCGCCGCTCGCTGATCTGGATCCAGCGGCCGTCCATCAGCTCGGCCTCGCGCACGCCCTTGGCGCCGTCGGGCGCGGGGTGGTCCTGCTTGATGGCCAGGGCGGCGAAACGGTTGACCTCGGCGCGGGCGGCGCCGGGTTTCAGCAGCTTGGGCTCCAACGAGAAGACGCTGCGATAGTTGCGGTTGCACATCAGCAGCCGGCCCTTGCGGTCCCACAGGACGAAGGCTTCCGACACGCTCTCGATGGCGTCGCGCAGGCGGTTCTCGGCGGCCTGGGCGCGGGCCTGGGCGCTGCGCTCCTCCGT
>CAZRPD010000317.1:1405-2526 GCA_964601775.1 uncultured Caulobacter sp.
TGAAGAGGACGTCGCCCTCGTTGAGGTTGGTGAGGATGCCGGCGAGGTCGGCGGGTCCGCCGGGCCGCACGGGCACGCCCGCACTGTTGTTGGCCCCGGCCACGCGGGCGCCCTCGCCGGTGAAGTTGGGGTCCAGGGCCACGCCGATGATCCGGACATACCCGCCGCCGCCGGGCTTGCCGAAGCCCTGGCCGCGGGCGTCGATCCACAGCGAGCGGCCGCCGTGCTCGGTGGCCGGCACCCGGAACGACACGTCGAAGGCGCCGTACATGGCCGCATTGGTCAGGGCCTGGCGCACGCGCTCGCGGTGGTCCAGCGAGATGCGCTCCAGCAGGTCCTGGCCCGAGACGACGCCGCCGCCGCCCCAACCGAACATCGCGCCGGTGACGTCGGACAGGAACACCTGGTCAGCGTTCAGGTCCCATTCCCAGATGCCGCAGCGCGCGGCCTCGACGGCCAGGCGGAAGCGCTGCTCGCTGTCGATGAATTCGCGATGGGCGCGCTCGACCTTGCGGCTCTGCAGCATCAGCAGCAGCGCCAGGGCGATGCCGGCGGCCAGCGGCGCCAGGAGGTTGAAGGCGCCTTCCATGACCCTCTGGTCCAGGTTGGCGATGGTGCGCGTGGGCGTGGCGGCCACGGCCAGCAGGGCGCCCTCGGCCAGCGGCTGCACGGCCACGTCCAGCACGCCGCCATTCAGGCCCTGGCCGTGCAGGGCCGCGGCCTTGCCGCCGACGTCCTCGCTCGACAGGGCGAAGGCCTCGCGGAGGGTGCGGGCGGCCTGCACGTCGCGGCCCTTGGCGGTGATCAGGGTTCCGTCGGCCAGGGCCAGGGCGGCGGTGTCGTCCTTGTGGGTCGTCTCGACCAGGCGCGAGGCGTCGCCGCTGGCGACCACGAAGGCGCGCGCGCCGTCCAGCGAGGCGGCGGTGGCGACATAGAGGCGTCCGGTCTCGCCGACCGTGCCGATCCAGGTGGTGCGGCCCGAGGCGGCGGCGGCCTGGGCGGCGGCCTTCCAGTCGGCGCCGTCGTCGCGGCCGGCGATGGCGATCGGACCGCTGGGGCCGGCCACCGCGATCGCCGCGGCTTCGCCGCCGGCGGCGCGCAGCGCGGTCTCGGCCGCGTCC